>NZ_JAQJCJ010000020.1:0-139810 GCF_030182485.1 Rhizobium atlanticum | reverse complement strand
GACAATGGTCCCTGCTACACATCAAAGCCATTCGGCCAAGCTTGTCGCGACAACGGCCTCAAGCACGTCCGCACCAGACCATATACGCCTAAAACCAACGGAAAGGCCGAACGCTTCATCCAGACCGCCCTCAGAGAGTGGGCCTACGCCGTCGCCTATCCCAACTCGGACATGCGCGCCGCCGAACTGCCACGATGGCTTCATCGCTACAATTGGCACAGGCCTCACGGAAGTCTAAACTCAAAACCACCAATCACTAGGCTCGCTCTTACCCAGGACAACCTGTTGAGGCTCCACAGCTAGAGCCCTGGCGGATGGCGCTGCTCTTGCCGTGATTGTTGAGGTTCAGGAAAAAGTCGATCTCGCCTGCGTGCTCGCCGGCGGCGCAGTTGACGAGGCGGACCTTCTCCTCCAGCCGGTTCTGGCGGATGTTCAGTTCAAGCAGCGGGAAATTGCGCGGATCGGGCTCGACGCTGACGATCTTGGCATAGGTGCCGCTCAAGGCGAAATAAACCGTCTGGGTGCCAATATTGCCGCCGATCTCGAGCAGCGTCGCATCCTTCCTGAGCAGGCCGCGCTCGCGCAGGATGGCGATCAACCGGTCGACGGCGTCGCGCTCGAAATGGCCCTTCCGGAAGACCTTTCGGCCGATATAGTCGGAAGGCGAGAAGGTCATCAGATGATCACCGGCATCGACCGTCATCGAGACGACGCGCGGGCCGATATTCTCGATCAGCAGCCGGCGGCCGAGGCGGGTGTCGAAGAAGCGCGAGGCGACTCTATTGCGCGCCTTGCGCAACCGGCGGCTCCAATATTTGGCGGTGAGCCAGGGCTTGCCGTGCATCAGGCTTTTCCTTTGAGCGGTTCTGCCGCTTTCTCTCTCGGAACGACATAGACTTTCAAGGGCAGGGCGCGGCCGCGCACGCTGATTTGACGGCTTTGGATGTCGTCAAGATCGGCGCCGGCAAGCCTGGCCACCGGCTCGGAGAAGACGATCGCCGCGTCGAATTCCTTGGCCGCACTTTCCAGTCGGCTCGCGACGTTCACCGTATCCCCAATCGCCGTCATGCTGCGCACCCGGCCGTAGCCCATCGTGCCGATGACGGCCGGGCCGGTGTGGATGCCGATGGCGATCCGCAGCGGCAGCGTCAGCTCTTCGGCCAGTTCGGCGGCGAGTTTGTCGATCCCGATGTTGATTGCCGCCGCCGCGTCGAGCGCTTGGCGGCAGGCCTCCTCCGGCGCGGCGTTGAGGCCGAAGAGCGCCATGGCGCCGTCGCCGATGAATTTGTCGAGCCGGCCGCCCGCCTGCTCCACCGCCTTGCCGATGATGGCGAAATAGCGGTTCAGCAGGAAGACGACGTCGAAGGGCAGGCGCGTTTCCGTCAGCGTGGTGAAATGACGGATATCGACGAAGAGCACGACGATTTCACGCTCACGGCCGGGGCTCGTCTCCTGGCTGTTGGCGGGAAGAGCCGCCTCGACGGCCGGCACGAGAAGGGGCGCGACCGAGACATCGGTATTCGGCCGAAGCTGGCAGGCGAGGCGGACATCAGGGCCGGCATTGATGCGTTTCAGTGTCGTCTGTTCCAGCTTGTCGGGCGGCGGCAGCGTCTGGTAATCACCAAGAATCTGTACCCGGCAGGTGGAGCACTGGCCCTTGCCGCCGCAGACCGAATAATGCGGCAGACCGCCGAGCCGGCTCGCCTCCAGCACCGTGAACCCACGCGGCACGCGGATCACTTCGCCGCCCGGATAGTGCACCGCGACCTGATCGAGACGCTCCTTCAGCCTGCGCTGTGTGCGGGCGGCAACGACGATGATCAGCGAGGCCGAGAAGGCGCCATAGAGCCCGGCGCGAACCATGGCGATCTGGCTGCGGATCTCGGGGTCGGAGACATAGTGGGAATTCACGGTCGTTGCGTAAGGCTCGATGGAGGTCAGTTGATAGGCGGGGTCGGCAAGCGTGCGGCCCATTTCGACGAAACCGAGCAGCGACAGCACCGGCGCAAGGATCGCCAGCGCCAGCAGCAGCGGTGCGAAACCGCCGTACCAGGGGCGGTAACGCAGCCAGTAATGGATGCCGATGCAGCCGTGGATCCACACCGCGACCAGGCCGAATGCCTGGCGCACGCCCGTCGCCGGCGTCCGCAGCCATAACATGCCGACGATCGTCTCGTAATTGTCGATATAGCCATAGAGTTCATGGGCAATGCGGGTGCCGATGACGTGATCGATTAGAAGCAGCGGGATCAGCAGGCCGAGCACCATCTGGGCTGCTTCCCCCTTCGGCATGACCAGGCGGCGCCTAATGTAGATGGCGCGCAGCACCAGGGTCATATGGACGAGGACTGATCCGTAAAACAGGACGGTGCCGGGGGGATTGCGCCAGATTGCCAGGAAAAGATGGCGGGCCTTATCGGCCGCGGCGATCGAAACGAGTCCGAGTGCATGGTTCGACAAGTGCAAGAGAACGAAGACGAAAATAACCAGCCCCGAACCGAGCCTTGCCCTTCTGATCGAGCGCTCCGAAAAAATCCCTGTGACCGAGGCCGTCGTCATTCATTCCCGTTCTTGTCGATGCAATCGCAGGCCCATAGAGATGGGGAAAGAGGCGGAATTGCTTCCATTGCGATCACATTGCATATGCTTATGCGCAAGTTTTCGGGAAGGCGGCAATAAGGGATTTTTTCGCCGCCGGTCACGATGCCGCACACCATGGGACAGTTTCAACGCGACCGCGTGCTGCATGTGCCTGATTTGGTTATGAATTCGCTTGTGAATGCCGATTGGAACAGTGTGTCTATGCGAGGGATGCGCATGCGGGTCGCCTTCTATGCGCCGATGAAATCGCCGAACCACCCGGTGCCTTCGGGCGACCGGCTGATGGCGCGGCTGCTGATCCGGGCATTGGAGCTTGCCGGGCATCAAGTCGAGATCGTTTCCGAATTCCGCACTTATGCCCCGACACCGGAGGCGGCGGCAGCGCTCGAACCCGCCATCTCTGCCGAAATGGCGCGTTTGCGGGAGAAATGGCAAGAAGAGGCGCGGCCGGATATCTGGTTCTGCTATCATCCCTATTATAAATCGCCCGATCCCTTCGGACCGGCGATCGCCGCCGAATTGGCTATTCCCTATGTCACCGCCGAAGCCTCCTATGCAGCAAAACGCGATCGGACGGATTGGGCCGACCGGCAGAAGCGCGTGGGGGAGGCGGTCATGCAGGCGGCGGTCAATATCAGCTTCACCGAGCGTGATCGGGCCGGACTATCAGCCGCCTTTCCGCAGGCGCGGCTTGCGGCTCTCAAGCCGTTCATCGGTTCGGCGCTGTTCGAGGCCGTGTCTCCGGCGCCCGATCCCAGCTGGCTGATGACCGTCGCGATGATGCGGGCCGGCGACAAGATGGAAAGCTACGCGATGCTCGCAAAAGCATTGCGGCTGATTGAAAACAAGCCATGGACCCTTTCGGTCATCGGCGACGGGCCGATGCGCCGAGAGGTGGAGGGGCTGTTTGCCGGCTTTCCCGGCCGCATCGAATGGCTGGGCGAGCGGAGCGAGACCGAGATCGCCGGCCTGCTCGCGCGTGGCGGCATTTATGTCTGGCCCGGCTGCGGCGAGGCCTATGGCCTTGCCTATCTCGAAGCCCAGGCCGCCGGCCTACCTGTCGTGGCGCAGCAAACGGCGGGCGTGCCCGCCGTGGTCGAGGCCGGCGTCACCGGCCTGCTGACGCCGGAGGGCGATGTCGCCGCCTATGCCGGGGCCATCGCGGCCCTGCTCGGCGACGGGCGGAAACGCGACGCGATGGGGCAGGCAGCGCGGCGCTTCGTGCTCGAGGAGCGCTCGCTCGCGGTGGCTGCCCGCGTTCTGGACGAGATTTTGCGCAAGGCGCAGGAACAGGAGTGAGATGATGAGCCAAGGGATGAACTGGGAACCGCTGCGCCGGGAGCTCGACCACTGGCGAGCCGCCGGCCGCGTGGCGCGATTCTGGCTGCGCGACGACGACGCCGTCGAGCCGACGCCCGATCTGGAGCGGCTGCTGGCGCTGACCGCCGAGAACGGGATTCCGTTGACCCTTGCCGTTATTCCTGCCCTGACCGGCGAGGACTTGGCTGCGCGGCTGGCGACGGAAGCGGGCGTCGCTGTCGCTGTGCATGGCTGGTCGCACACCAACCACGCCGGGCCTGAGCGCAAGAAGCGGGAACTCGGCGGCGAACGGCCGCCCGAGGAGGTGCTCAGCGAGTTGCGTGAAGGATTGCAGCGCCTGAAGCGGCTCCATCCCGCCCGCTTCCTGCCGGTGCTGGTGCCGCCGTGGAACCGGATCGACGCCGCGCTCATCCCGGCATTGCCCGAAGTCGGCTTTGCGGCGCTCTCGGTTTACGGGCGGGCAAAGGAGGGCGGGCCGATCCCGCTTCTCAACACCCATGTCGATATCATCGACTGGCACGGCACGCGCGGCGGCCGCAGCGCGGAGGAACTGGTGGCCGAACTGGTTGCCGAACTCCGCGACCGGTTTGCCGGCAATGACGAGCCGATTGGCGTGCTCAGCCACCATCTGGTTCATGATACGGCCGCCTGGGATTTCCTGTCGGACTTGTTTGCGGTGACGGCCCACCACCCTGCCGTCTCTTGGTCGTCGGCGCCAGAACTCCTGCAAGATCAGGCTATCGATCAGACTGCGTGAACGCGCCCGAGGAAGTCCCGCACCAGTTCTGTGACCTCATTCAGATGCGTCTCGAGCGGCCAATGCCCGCCGTCGAGCAGATGCAGTTCGGCCTCCGGCAGATCGCGGAGATAGGCGCGTGCCGACTTTTCCGGCATATAGTGGTCGTTTGGCCCCCAGACGATCAGGGTCGGCGGCCGGTACTCTCTGAGATATTTCCGGTGCTCTGGGAACCAGGCGCGGTTCTCCTTCAATCCGGCGATCAGGTCGATAGCGATTTCCTTGCGCCGCGGCGTGATCAGCGACCAGTGCAGCCGCCAGAGATCCGGCGGGATTGTGTCGGCCAGGGGCGGCGGCAGGTCGTTGAGAAATTCCTCCCGGAAGGTCTCCTCGCTGATCGCTTGCGCCAGCGCTTTCCTCATCTCCGCGCGCGGCAGCGCCCACGTCGCCTCGATATCGGCATATTTCGGGCCAAGCGCATCCTCATAGGGGATATCGCCATTCTGGATGATCAGCGCCGCGATGCGGCTGGGATTTCTGATTGCCAGCCGCGCTCCGATCGGTGAGCCGAAATCGTGAAGATAGAGCGCGAAACGGTCGATCTCGAGCGCCCCGACAAAAGCTTCCAGCCAGGCGGCATAACCATCGAAGCTGTAGTCGAAATCGTCGGGTGTGCCGCTGTAGCCCGCGCCGGGGAAATCCGGGGCGATCAGCCGCCAGCGGTCGGCAAGGCGCGGCATGAGATTACGAAACTCGTAAGACGAGCAGGGATAGCCGTGCGGCAGCAGCAGTACCGGCGCCTCCTTCGGGCCCGCCTCACGGTAAAAAATCTCGATACCTGCAACGGTGGTGATGTGATGTCGGACGAGCGTGGCCAGATTCACGTTCGGTCCTCCTGGTACTGCTCGGCGCCCTCCACGGGCCGCAGCCATGCCTCGCGGCGTTTGATCCAGAGTTCGTAGCGCGGCGCCAGCGGCGTCGGCGCCTGCGAGAGGATGCCGAGCTTGATCTCCGCCTCCTGGTCATCGGCGGAAAACAGCCGCGAACCGCATCCGGCGCAGAAGCGCCGGCCGTGGAATTCGCCGGTTTCGCCGGAATGTTCAAATTGGCCGGCGGGCCAGACGCCGTAAAAGGTAAAGGCCGAACCGCTTTCCTTTCGGCAGTCGGTACAGTGACAAATGCCGACGCGCAACGGTTCGCCACGAACAGAAAGTTTCACCTGCCCGCAAAGGCATTGTCCGGAGAGCACGGTCATGGCTGGTACCCCGTTTCATCGATCTTGCGCTGCCGGGGAAACGGTCGGACCCGGCATCTGTTCCGTCAGCAAGTTGCGAACGGGCCGGCGCCAGCGTGCGCCGGCACCCCTAAATCACCACGGTCTGGTTGTCGCGGGCGGCGAAGGCGCCGGGGAAGGCGGCCTCAGCCTGTGCTTCCATTTCGGCCAGTTGTTCGTCCGTGCGGGAGGGGGCGTGGTGGAACAGGGCGAAGCGCTTGGCGCCCGCCATTTTGGCCAGCTCGGTGCCGTGCTCCCAGGTCGAATGGCCGAAGCCCTTGAAGCGCTGCATCTCATCTTCATTGTAGGTGCAATCGTAGACGACGAGATCGGCGTCCTGCATCATCTCCAGTGAGACCGGATCATAACTGCCGGGAATATGCTCGATATCGTAGATCAGAGCGATCGAACGACCCCGCCATTCGATGCGGTAACCGATGGCGCCGCCCGGATGGTTCAACGTGAACGTCTTGATCTCGATGCCCTCATGCGGGGTCAGAACCTGGCCGGAGTGGAAATCGCGGAAGTTCATCGTCGCCTGACAGATGTCGGTCTTGACCGGAAACCAGGGCGGGCTGATGAACTGCTCGACCATTTCCCGCGTGCTCATCTTGCCGTCGAGGTGCCCGGACCAGATGTTGACGTTGATTGAGGGATAATAGATCGCCTTGAAGAAGGGCAGGCCGATGATGTGGTCGTAATGGCAGTGGCTGAAGAACAGGTCCACGTCGCTGACGCCGTCGGCAAGCAGCGACAGCCCCGCCTCGCGCAGGCCCGAACCTGCGTCGAAAAGCAACCGATGTTTTCCGCAGCGAATCTCGATGCAGGAAGTGTTACCGCCGTAGCGATCGAACTCGGGGCCCGATACGGGAATACTGCCGCGGACGCCCCAAAATTTTATCTGAAACAGTTCTGTCGTCATCGTTTTTCAAACCGGCCTTCCCGCATCGCCATCGTAATCATAGTTTATCCCGATGCGAAGCAGCAGAATTCCACGAGTTTGCCTGCGCCCCCTTTCATTCTCCTAACCGGTAGCGGAAGAAGAAGTATATTCTCCTAAGCAATCGGCTTTCGCTTCGGAAAGCAACCCAGTATGGTTGGTTTTCGGTAAATGGGCTGCGCGGGCAGGGCGTTTTCCGCAAGTCATGCCTATTAGATGGTTGCGCGCGATCGAAAAAGCAAATGCCCGCTCTCGCGCTGGAACCCTGCCGCGCGGCTTGCCACAGCGCTGGCCGCAGCTGCGATCTCAAGCCGTCCCAAGCTGCTTGATATTTCCTATCAGTCCTCCGGCAAGCCGCAGGCTGGTGGCGGTTGCCATGGCCATCTGCGGCAGGAGCAGCCACTCGAGCGTCCAGGCCGCCCCCGAGCGCTCCTGTTCATGGACAAGAGACTGGTGGATACCCGAGAGCGCCGTGGCGTTGAAGCGGGCGAGCGAGACCAGAACTTCCGCGGCAACCGGGTTCTGCTTGTGCGCCATGGCCGAGGAGGTGCCGCCGCCTGAAATTTCGATCTCGCCGCCCATCTCGGCAAGCAGCGCGATATCCTGTCCCATCTTGCCGAGGCTGCCCGAAATCGAAGCGAACAGGCCGGCGATATCGGCGATCGGCAGACGCGCGCTCTGCCATTGCCTGATGTCGGTGAGGCCGAGCTCCTGGGCGAGCGAAGCGCGGACGGCGGCGGCCTGTGGCCCAAGCTTGTCGAGCGTGCCGGCAGCACCGCCCAACTGGACGGGGAAGCTCTGCTCGGTCAGGCGGTCGCGATAGGTCGCGAGCGGCGTGCGCCAGGCATTGAGACGGTCGGAGACGCTGATGGCGATCGCCGCCTGCATGCGGGTGTGGCCCATCAGGCGGTTGCGGCCGAACTGCCGGTCGAGCCCGTCGAGCGCTGCGAGGATGGCGGAAAGTCGGCCGGCAAACAGGAAGACCACCGCTTTGAGGCGGATCATCAGGCTGGTGTCGATGACGTCCTGGCTGGTGGCGCCGAGATGCAGGTTTCTGCCCGCTTCCTCGCCGACCTTGGCGCGCAGCTGCTTGACGACGTCGGGGACGACGACCCCGTCTTTCGCCGTTGCCGCGCGAAGGCTGGCAAGATCTGGAGAAAAATCGGCGCAGGCTTCGGCAATCTTCCTTGCTGCCTCGCCGGGAATGAGGCCGTGCGCGGCTTCGGCCCTGGCGAGTGCCGCCTCGAAGGAGAGCATGGCCCGAATATCGGCTTCGGCGGAAAAATAGGGCGCGATTTCGTCGTCGCCGACAAGGCCGGAGAGGAAGGGGTGGTCGAAGGGCGATGCGGTCATGGTTTGCTCGTTTGTGGTGGTGGCCCCCTCATCCGGCTGCCGCCACCCCGGGGTCGAGCCACTGGTCTCGACCCGTCCTTCGGACCCCCGAGTGGAGAAGGGAAAGAGGCGGCGTCGGCGCCTTATGGGCAGGTTCTCTCGCGTGGCACTGTTCCCCTCTCCCCTCGGGGAGAGGGCAGGGTGAGGGGGCTGCTTGCGCGAAATCCTCCGACAAGCAGCCGGCACACCCTCAAATATCCAAAAACACCGTCTCCTTCGGCCCCTGCAGATGGATGTCGAAACGGCAGGTTGCGCTATCGCGGGTGGCGACCATGGTGGCAACGCGTTCGCGATGTTCGATGCGGGCAAGCAGCGGGTCGCTGGCGTTGGCTTCGGCCTCTTCCGGAAAATACATCCGCGTATGCAGGCCGATATTGATGCCGCGGGCGACGATCCAGAAGGTGATGTGCGGCGCCTGTCTGCGACCGTCCTTGAAGGGGACCCACCCGGGCTTGATGGTTTCGAAGCTGTAGACGCCGTCGTCGGCCCGGGTCGGGCAGCGGCCCCAGCCGGCGAAGTTCGGGTCGGCGGCGCCGCGCATTTCCGAGGGACTGTTGTAAAGGCCGGCGCTGTCGGCCTGCCAGATCTCGACGACGGCATCGCGCACCAGCGCGTCCGCGCCGTCGAAGATGCGGCCGGTGACGGTGATGCGTTCGCCGAGCGTCTTGTCGTTGAGCATCACGCTCCCGAGATCGTTGTCGTAGACGCCTGTGATGTCGCAGAAATTCGGCGTCAGGCCGATATGCACATAGGGACCGGCGGTCTGCGACGGGGTTTCCTTGAGATAGCCGAGCTGCTGCATGGTCAGTTGCCCTCCAGCCTGTTTTCGAACATCGTCGAGCGGCGGCCGCGCAGCACGATATCGAATTTGTAGGCGCGTGAATCCATCGGAATCGTATTGCCCCAGTCAAGCGGTGCGATCAGTTGCTCGATCGCCGCCTTGTCGGGGATCGTACCGACGATCGGACATTTCCAGATCATCGGGTCGCCCTCGAAATACATCTGGGTGATCAGGCGCTGGGCAAAGCCGTGGCCGAAGATCGAGAAGTGAATATGGGCGGGGCGCCAGTCGTTGACGCCGTTCGGCCAGGGATAGGCGCCGGGCCGGACGGTGCGGAAATGGTAGCGGCCTTCCTCGTCGGTGATGGCACGGCCGCAGCCGCCGAAATTCGGGTCGATTGCCGCGAGATAGGTTTCCTTCTTGTGGCGATAGCGCCCTCCGGCATTGGCCTGCCAGAATTCGACCAGGGCGCCGGCCACCGGCTTGGCCCGTTCGTCGAGCACGCGGCCATGGACGATGATGCGTTCGCCGATGGCGCTTTCGCCCGGCCGCGCATAGTTCAGTATCAGGTCGTTGTCGAGCTCGCCGATGATTGAATGGCCGAAGACCGGGCCTGTCGTTTCGGAGATCGTGCCGTCGAGTGACAGCAGCGCGCGCTGCGGCGCGCGCAGCACCGAGGTTTTGTAGCCGGGGGTCAGCGCCGGCGCGTGCCAGGCGCGGTCGCGGGCGAAGAAGGCGCCGGTCTCCGGCTTGTTGTTTGCTCGTTCGGACATTTCTCCCCCTCAGGCCGCTTTCTCGGCGTCCATCTGTGCAAAGGCCTGCTTGGCAATCTTGATCGCGTGGTTGGCGGCGGGAACGCCGGCATAGATCGCCACATGTAACAGCGCCTCGCAGATATCCTCCCGGGTCGCACCCGTATTGGCGGTGGCACGCACATGCATGGCGACCTCATCGTCCTGGCCGAGTGCGGCCAGCAGCGCGATGGTGACGATCGAACGCTCGCGCCTCGTCAGCGCCGGGCGCGACCAGACATGGCCCCAGGCGGCTTCGGTGATCAGCTCCTGGAAGGGGCGGTCGAACTCCGTCGTTGCCGCTATGGCGCGCTCGACATGGGCGTCGCCGAGCACGGCGCGACGGGTCGCTATGCCTTGCCGATAGCGTTCGGAGGAGGAGGCTGTTTCGTTCATGGGCTGCTTTCTCCAGGCGAAATAGAGGTGAGGAAGGCGCGGATGATCGCCGTCAGCGCCTCCGGCTGCTCAACACAGGGAATATGCGCGCAATCGCGGATGACTTCGTAACGAGCGCCAGGGATCAGCCGCGCCGTGGAGAGTACCAGATCGGGCGGTGTCGAGCCGTCCTGGTCGCCGACGATGCAGATTGTCGGCACAGCGATCGACTTCGCGGCCTCGGTGAAATCCGAGTCGCGGATCGCCTCACAGGCGGCGAGATAACCCTCCACGGGCTGGCGCGTCAGCATGTTGCAATAGCCGGAATAGGCGGTGTTTTCGGGCCGTCGGAAGGCCGGCGTGAACCAGCGCTCCATGACGGCGTCGACGATGCTGCCGAGGCCATCTTTCTTGACGGCGGCAATGCGGGCGTTCCAGCTCTCTGCCGTGCCGATCTTGTGGGCGGTGTCGCAAAGGATGAGGGCGCCGACGAGATCCGGCCGGTGCTGAACGAGCGACTGAGCGATGAGCCCGCCCACCGAGAGGCCACAGATGACGGCATCCTTGACCGAGAGCAGGTCGAGCAGGCCGGCAAGATCGGTCGCATGATCCTCGATCGATGAGGGGAGCTGGCCGACATCGGAAAGGCCGTGGCCGCGCTTGTCGTACAGCACGACCGCATAGTCGCCGGCAAGCCGTACGACGACATCGCGCCAGATGCGGAAATCCGTTCCGAGCGAATTGACGAAGACGATCACCGGCCGGTTGGCGGGAGCGCCGATAAGCTGATAGTGGATCGTCACGTCGTTTATGCGGGCGAACTGCACGTCGCTTCCTCCGTCATCATGAGCTCAGCCTGTAGCCCCTCATCCGGCTGCCGCCACCTCTGCCTGGGTCGAGCCACGCGTCTCGTCCCGTCCTTCGGACCCCCGCGTGCGGGGAGAAGGGATCTGCCGCACCGTCTCCCTCAACCTCGATGCCGCGTTTGGCACGTCCCTTCGCCCCGCCTGCGGGGAGAGGGTTAGGGTGAGGGGCAGCCATTCCCGCCCCTCCGTCATGCTCGGCCCTGGCCCGAGCATCCACACGGCACCACCAGCCGCGGGTCAGGGCCGAGGATGACCGATTGCCCCTTCTCGTCAACTCGCCACCATCTCTTGGCGCAAAACTGAATGGTTGATCCGGTTAAGTAAAATGATATTTTCAGGCATCTCGATAACCCGGGAGTTATGGAATGATCGACAGCCGCGTCAAGTTTCGTCATCTGCAGACCTTTGTCGAGGTGGCGCGGCAGAAGAGCGTCATGAAGGCGGCGGAGTTGCTGCATGTCAGCCAGCCGGCGGTGACGAAGACGATCCGCGAACTGGAAGAGGTGCTGGGTGTTGCCGTCTTCGAGCGCGATGGCCGCGGCATCAAGATCACCCGTTACGGCGAGGTTTTCTTGCGGCATGCAGGCGCCGCGCTGACGGCGCTGCGCCAGGGTCTCGATTCCGTCTCGCAGGAGCAGTTCGCCGATGCGCCGCCGATCCGGATCGGCGCCCTGCCGACGGTGTCGTCGCGGATCATGCCGCGGGCGATGGAACTCTTCCTCAATGAAAATACCCGGAGCCGGGTGAAGATCGTCACCGGCGAAAACGCCGTGCTGCTGGAGGAGCTTCGCGTCGGCGACCTCGACCTCGTGGTCGGCCGTCTGGCCGGCGCGGAGAAAATGGCAGGCTTCTCCTTCGAACATCTCTATTCCGAGCAGGTGGTGTTTGCCGTGCGCCCCGGCCATCCTCTGCTGAACGGCCGGCAATCGCTGTTTTCGGGCTTTGGCGACTATACCGTGCTGATGCCGACGCGCGGCTCGATCATCCGGCCGGTCGTCGAAAATTTCCTCATTGCCAACGGTATCTCCAGCCTGCCGAACCAGATCGAGACGGTGTCGGATTCCTTCGGTCGCGCCTTTCTCAAGACAAGCGACGCCATCTGGATCATTTCCAATGGCGTGGTAGCCGGCGATGTCGCCGATGGGCGGCTGGCGCTGCTGCCGATCGACACCGGTGAAACGAAGGGGCCGGTGGGCCTGACGGTGCGCGCCGATGCCGTGCCGTCGGCGCCGCAATCGATCCTGATGCAGACGATCCGCGAGGCGGCCTCGGAGCTTTCCTGAAGCCCCACTTCCAATTTGCTTGCCGGATGCCCAGATTTGGACTAAATCTAGTTAAAGACAGGAGAACGCTATGCAGCAGGCAAGACGCAGGGAGCAGGAGCCGGAGCGGCTGGAAACGGAGCGGTTTGCGCCGGCAAATCGAAGGCGGCTGAGCCCGCCGGCTTTGCGGACCTTCCTGGCGATCGCCGATCTCTGGGGTTTGAGCGAAGAACAGCGTCTGCTCGTGCTCGGCTATCCCTCCCGCTCGACCTATCACAGCTGGGCCAAGCAGGCGCGTGAGCACGGCGCTTTCACCCTCGATGTCGATACGCTGACCCGGATCTCCGCCGTGCTCGGCATCCATCAGGCGCTCGGCGTCCTGTTTTCCGATGAACGCGCCGGCGTCGCCTGGCTGCGAACGCCGCATCAGGCGCCTGTCTTCGGCGGCCAGCCGCCTCTCGATATCGTCACAAGCGGCACCCAGGACGGCCTGATAACTGTGCGCCGGTTTCTCGACGGCGCGCGCGGCGGGCTCTATATGCCGCCGAACCGGCTCGACGAGGCATTCACGCCCTACGAAGACGCGGACATCGTCTTCCAGTGAGCGACGGTTTCGCCGAGGCGCCGCGACCGTCCTACCGGCTGATCCCGTCGCAATTTCCGCCGATCGGTCTCTTCGATACTGTGGCGAGGGCGGCCGATCTCGAAGCCGTCATGGAACTTGTCGGATGGACCAATGACCGGCTCGTGGCCGACCGCATCCGGCGGCTTCCCGAAAACGAATGGGTTTACGGCACGCCCAATGCCAGCATCGTGATGGCGGCATTCCTGCATGTCGCAGCCGGCGGCATGCGGTTCAATGGCCCCGATCTCGGCGCCTGGTATGCCGCCGACAATCTGAAGACAGCCGCCGCCGAGGTCGGCCATCATCTCCGGCGCGAAGCCGTGGCGCGTGGGGTGGCGACGATGGCGCGCACCTATCGAAGCTATTCGGCCACGCTGGCCGGCAATTACCTCGACATTCGCGGCGAGCAGGCGCTGCGGCCCGATATCTATGACGGTACGAGCTATGCTGCATCGCAGGTACTCGGCGAACAGGTGCGTGCCAGCGGCGGCGCCGGCATCCTCTATGACAGTGTGCGCCTGAGCGGCGGAGTGAACGTCGCGGCGCACCGTCCGAGGAATATCCGCGATGTGGTGCAGGCCGATCATTTCGAGATCACCGTTTTCGCCGCCGAGCGGCGCATCGATGTCCGCACGCTTTCTACCCGGCGGCGACCGCCCAAGCGGGGCGCCTAAACCGGCAGGCGTTCGGCCCACACCTTGGCCGCCTTCGCCATCGTGGCGAGGTGGTCGGCGGCGGAGAAGCCGGAGATTTTCTTGCGCGGTCTCAGGTCGTGATCGCCGTCCTCGAGCCAGAGGATCTCGATCCGGTCGGAGAGATCGTAGCCCGGCACCTCGTCCTTCGTGCCGAATTCGTCGCGCGTTCCCTGGCAGATGAGTGTGGGTGTCGCGAGCTTTGTGAGGTGGCCGGTGCGCAGCTTTTCCGGCTGGCCGGGCGGATGAAAGGGATAGCCGAGGCAGAGCAGGCCGCTGATCTTTCCCCTGTCGAAGAGACCGTCGGCGACCATGCTCGCAACCCGTCCGCCCATCGACTTGCCGCCGATGATGAGAGGGCCGCGGGCGGCGTTAAGCTCAGCAATCGCCGCCTCATATTCGGGATTGAGCGTTTCGGCGCGCGGCGGCGGCTTGCGGCCTTCCGCCGTGCGGCGGGCGGCCATATAGGCGAATTCGAACCTGGCGACGCGGAAGCCGACGCCGGCAAGGGCGTCGGCCGCCGCCGACATGGAGGCCGAATCCATCGGCGCGCCGGCGCCATGGGCAAGAAGGATGGTGTATCGCGCATCCTGCGGCCCCTGCAGCAAAAATCTCTCGAGCATCGGCAATCCTCCATCCGCCGCCGGAACCATGTCGGCAGCCCGGACTTCTTCCCTGGAAAGGAGACAGACAATGTCGACGAATGATGAAAACGTAAAGCCCGAGCAGCGCCGTCCCAAGGACGTCAATGTGGTTCCCGGCAAGCCGGAACCCGCCGACGCCGAATCGATGGCGCCGCCGACCGTGCAACCGGCTGGGGAGGGCGACAAAAGCGAGCGGCCGGTGGTCAATCCCGTGACCGGCGTCGCCCTTTAGCAGCCGCTCCAACGAAGATGCAAAAGACCCCTTGAAATGACCAATGCGAGCGTCCATATAGCGGGCCTGCCTGAAAAATGGATGCGCCCGGTATCGACGTCGTCGAGCTGTTCGCTGTCCGACAGGATAAGGGCGCTCCCCGCAAGGGTCGAGCGCCCTTTTTGCTTTTGCGACGCCGCGTGGAATCACAGCTTGGGTTTGCATTGGTGGCGATAGCGAGCAACTGCTACCATAATCTATAGAGCACTTTGGAATCCCGAATTGGCTGCATCGCTGAAATCGTTCAATGTTTTTCCACGGGCACATGGCTGAAAAGGCGTCGAATTTCGGAATCCCGAAGCGGGCGGATTTCGGGCTTCTGAAGTGGAATTTTTTTCGCGCCGGCGTTTTCTCGCTGAGAGAGGATTATCCCATCTCCCGCGTGCTCGCCGTCAGAAAATCGATGAAGGTACGGACCTTGGCCGAGAGATATTTGCGGCTCGGATAGACGGCGTAGAGCGTGCTATTGAAGCCGAGCATAATGGCCGGCAGCACGATCTCCAGCCGGCCGGCTTCGATATCCTGTTCAGCCATCCATGTCGGCAGGAAGGCGAGGCCCATGCCGCGCAGGGCCGCCAGGTGCATGATTGTCTCGTTGTCGCTCAGCATCACCGTGCGGAAGGTGATCTTGTGTGGTCCGTCCGGACCTTCCAGCGACATGCTTTCCCCAGAATTGACACCGGAGTAGCGAAGCAGTGCGTGGCCGTTGAGCTCGCCGACGTTCCGGGGCCGCCCGGTTCGCTCGAGATAATCCGGCGAGGCCATGAGCCGGAACTGCACATTCGTCAGCGGGCGGGCGACGAGGCCCGGATGGAGCCGGTCCTGCGACGTTGCCCGCAGCGCCAGATCGAAACCTTCGTCAACCAGGTTCACCAGCCGGCCACTGAGATCCAAGTCCAGGCAGACGTCGGGGTAGCGCCGGTTATACGCTGCCAGCATGTCGGTAAAATAGCTGGTTGCCGCCCAAACCGGCGCGCTCAGTTTCAGCATGCCGCGGGGAGCCACCGTCACATTGCCGATCGCGGCTTCCACCTCGTCCAGCCGTTCGAGCATCTCCCTGGTCTGGTTGAAATAAAGCCGCCCTGTCTCCGTCAGGCTGACATGCCGGCTGGTTCGGTTGAGCAGCCGCGTGCCCAGCCGGCTCTCGAGCTGCATCACATGCTTGCTCGCCATTGCCGGTGAAACGCCCAGGCGATCGGCGGCAGCGGTGAAGCTTTTCAGTTCGGCGACGGTGCAAAATACCCGCAGGCCCGTCAACGTATCCATTGATCATCAACATCCAGGAAATGGTTCTTCAATATCTGCCACATTGATCAATGATGGAGATAAAATCAAAATCTTCCTATCGAAGCGCTGCCCCAATGCTCGCGGCAATGATGCGAAGGACAATTCCGGTGACAGATTCTCGACTCCCGACCTATTTCGTCAGCCATGGCGGTGGTCCCTGGCCCTACATGACAGGCGAATTCCGTCGCAACTTCGACGTGCTCGAACAGTCGCTGGTCGACATGCGCGCTGAACTCGGTGATGCGCCGAAGGCGATCCTCGTGATCTCGGGGCACTGGGAAGAGGAAGGTTTTGCCATATCGTCGGGCGTCAAGCCGGGCATGGTCTACGACTATCACGGCTTTCCCGAACACCTCTATCACATCACCTACAATGCCCCCGGTTCGCCTGATCTCGCAAACCGCATTCAGCATCTGCTGCGGGCGAGCGGTATCGAAGCGGCGCTCGATCCGACGCGTGGTTACGATCACGGCACGTTCAGCATCATGAAGCCGCTCTATCCGGAAGAGAACATCCCTGTCGTGCAGCTTTCGCTGGATGCGGGTTATGATCCGGCGCTGCACATCAGCGTCGGCCGCGCGCTGGCGCCCTTGCGTGACGAGGGCGTCCTGATCATCGGCAGCGGTCTCAGCTATCACAATCTTTCGGCCATGCGCGGCACCGGCGGATATGAGCCGTCCCGCCGCTTCGATGCCTGGCTTCAGGAAACACTAGTTCACACAGCCTGCGACAAGCGTACCGAGCGGCTGATCGAATGGCAGCAGGCGCCGGCCGCCCGGGCGGCGCATCCGCGCGAAGATCACCTCATCCCGCTGATGGTGGTGGTCGGCGCCGCCGAGAACGAAGCCGGCGCCACCACCTATCACCAGAAGGATTTTGCCGGCGGGCTCACCGCATCGAGCTTCCGTTTCGGCCGCGCCCCCTCAAGCCCCCAATCACATGGAGATGCGCAATGACCGGCGAAATCTTCAAGCCGTCTTCGCCACGCCGATAAGGCTCTGGAAAGAAACCAGGAACTCAGAAGGCGGCCTCCGCCGCCTGACCTCCCATCAACCTTTTTGGAGAAACTCGATGATCAATACCGGCAAATGGACGCCATACATTCTCGCACTTCTGCGCATCATGGCGACCTTACTCTTCCTCGAACATGCCACAATGAAGTTTCTGCAGTTTCCGGGTCCGATTCAAGGCGTACCCTATCCCCTGCCCGCCCTCCTTCTGGTTGCAGGCGCAATCGAGGTGATCACCTCTGCTCTGATGCTCGTCGGATTTCAAACGCGCATCGCCGCATTCATCGCTTCGGGCGAAATGGCTGCCGCCTACTTCATGGGCCACACGCCGTATGGCTTCTGGCCGGCACTGAACATGGGCGAAGGTGCCATCCTGTTCTGCTTCATCTTCCTCTACATCGCCTTTGCCGGCGGCGGAGCCTGGACGCTCGACAACGCGCGTCCTCCCGCCACGGCTTAAGACGGCCTCATCCGGGAATCGCCTGTGCCCGGCAGCCGGGCATAGGTGCAAACGAAACGCTAAAAATTCTGGAGGCGCAATGAAAGCGGCACTTCTGAAATCCTATGGTGATGTCGATCAGTTCGAAATCGCGGATATTCCAGCGCCGAAGCCCGGACCGGGCGAAGTCCTAATCAAGATAGAGGCATCCGCCGTCAACCCCTTCGATCTCATTCTCCGCCGGGGCTTCATGGCGCAGTACATCCCGCTTCCGCTGCCGGCCGTGCTCGGAGGTGACGCCGCCGGCACCATCTCGGCACTCGGCGAAGGTGTGACCGGTTTTGCGGTCGGCGACCGGGTGGTCGCCGATTTTGCCGCAAACGGCAGAGGCGCGCATGCGGAATATGGTGTTGTTCCCTCGACATCCATCGCAAGGCTGCCGGCCGCACTCGGCTTCGAGCAGGGCGCCTCGCTGGTCAAGGCAGGTCTTACCGGCCGGCAGACCGTCGAAGCGCTCGGCGTCAAGGGCGGCGACCGGGTTCTCGTTTCTGGCGGCCTCGGCACGGTCGGACGGTCCGCCATCCAATACCTCAGGCAGATCGGCGCCCAGCCGGTTGCGGGCGTTCGGCCCGAGCGGCTGAACGAAGGCCGGGGGCTGGCGGGCGAAGCACTCGACATCACGGTTCCCGCCGCAAGCCCGAGTTTCGACTACGCGATCAGCACGGCCGGCCCGGTGGCCGGCAACCTCATAGGTTATGTCCGCGACCGCGGCACAGTTGCGAGCATCGTTCCGGTGCCGGAAGGCGCCAATGCCGGAAACCGCGTTATCATCCGCGAACTCTATCATCGCACCGACGCGGCCATGCTCGACTCTATTCTGGCGTCCGCCGCCAGCGGTGACCTGGTGATCCCGATTTCCCATACCTTCACCCTGGAGCAGATCGGCCTTGCCCAGAACGCGGTTGCGGCAGGTGCTCCCGGGAAGGTCGTTCTCAAACACTGAAAAGCAGACAAGCGGCACCGCATCACGCGAAAGGTAGCACCGGCATGACGTTCTTCATGCCGGTCGTTTCGGTCGCTTGCGTGGTTTTCTGTTCCATTCCTCCTCAAAGGCGGATTTTTCCCGCCGGTCCTGTCGATTTTCGCATCTGAGGATCGTCTTCCTAACGATGTGCTGGAAATCCGTTGCGATCGCGGCACATCCTTTGAGCGCCCGAGACGCGCGACGACAGAAGGAGGATATGTGATGGATGATCAGCAGCTGGTACCCGCCGCCGTACTCGCGGCAAAAAACGGCGTCCGTTTTCCCAATGAGAGCGAGGAATATCGCAGTGCCCGCGACGCGCTGCTTGCCGAAGAGATCGAATTGCGCCGGCACATCGAGCGCGTTGCAAGACAGCGCCGGGCGCTGCCGCCGGGCGGCGAGGTGAAGAAGGATTATCGCTTCGAAGGTGCCGACGGGCCGATCTCGCTCAGCGAGCTCTTTGCCGACAAGGAGACGCTGATCGTCTATAGCTACATGTTCGGGCCGGAGCGCGAGCGTCCATGCCCCATGTGCACCTCGCTGCTGTCGGCCTGGGATGGCGAGGTGCCGGATATCCAGCAGCGCGCCGCCCTTGCGGTGGTCGCGCTTTCGCCGATCGGCAGACTGCTCGCGTTCAAGAAGGAGCGCGGCTGGCACCACCTGCCGCTTTATTCCGATCCGTCGGGCGATTACAGCCGCGACTATCACGCCATAGGGAGAGGCGGCGGCGATGACGCCGCCTACAACGTCTTCACGCGGCGCGACGGCACGATCCGCCACTTCTGGAGCCAGGAAATGGGCGGCGTGACGGCTGATCCCGGCGAGGACCCGCGCGGCGCGCCCGATCTGATGCCGCTCTGGACGCTGATCGACACGACGCCGGAAGGCCGGGCGCCGGACTGGTATCCGAAGCTGTCCTACCGACGGTTTTAGCGCGCGCTGCGTCAGCCGGTGGAGCGGTTTCTGGAGGTCTCGATCCATTCGAGATTGGTCACAGAAGCCTCCGGCAGCAACGACGGATCGAGATCGTAGACGTAGCCGCTCAGCATGTCGGCGGCGCGTTCGGCCGCCTTGATCTTCGCCTCGGTTTCCGCGACCGCCTTGGAGATCGCTTCGATGCGGGCGCGGAACATATGGGCGAGCACATCACGGCCGGACTGCTTTTCCAACCGCTCCAGATGCAGGCCGACGCGCGAGGCGTGGCGTTCCAGCTCGCTCTTGCTGAACCGCGCCTTGCGCAGTTCCTCGGAGAGGCTTTCCTGCATCACCGCGACCGGGTCGAAACTGCCCGGCGCCCGCTCGTCGAGCACGGCGTCGGTCACGAGCTTCTCGATCATCACAAGCGCCTGCAGCTCGGCCGCATCGGCGAACTCGACGTCATAGCCGGTATCGTCATAGACCTTGCGGCGGACCGGATCGAGAAGCAGCGCATAGGCTTTCTGCAGATTGTCGAAGGCTTCCGTATCGCCGCCCGAATCAGGATGGGCGACCTTTGCCAGGCGCCGGTAGGCCGCCTTCAGCTTCGCCTCGTCCGCATCGCGTTCAACGCCGAGAATATCGTATGGATCCGTCACACCTGCTCCCTTGCCGCCCTTGATGTCGCGGGCAGTCTAGGTCTTCTTCTGCATCAGAAGGGCAAAGTTTAGACCGAAAGCAGGAACGGCGTCCATGGCCTGATATCGCGATCGCCGATGCTGGCACCCTGAGTTTTTCCGAAATCGGTCGAAATTCCAAACAGTTAAGGGAAAATCAGTGAGTAGCGATCGAGATGAGATAACATCTGGCCTGGCCGTCGATATCAAGCGCAGCTATCGTCATATCCTCGATCAGCAGCGCGTCGCCGGCTGCAAGCGTCCCGGTCTCGCCCGACCGGCGGAATGACACCATGCCGCGGTGGCAGAGGAACAGGCATGTCGGCGATGGCAACGGCAGGCGCGTGGCGCCGTCGATGTCGATTCGGGCGAGGCTATGGGTGAGGCCGGCCCGGCGCGTCATGACGTTGAGATCGGTGATCGCGCCGTCTTCGAGCCTGGCGGTGACGGGGACATCAGCCGGGAAGGCAAGAGGAGTACTTTGTGTCGTCAGCAGGACAGCAGCGCTGCCGTCGATCTCGAGCACCATGCCGTTGCCGTCGAGGACCGCCAGCGTCCGGTCGATGCCCGGGAAAATCGAAAACGGTCCGTCCTCCGCGACCGCTGCCATGCTGATGCGCCAGTCGAAATCGTCGATCGGGGCGCCTGGCGGAGAGACGGCGATCTCCACCGTCTCTCCCTTGCCGTTCTTCCACGGCATGCGCTTGTGATCGCCGGCGCGCAGGATCCTCATGAGGTTCAGTTTCCGAGGATGCCGGGCAGGCGCAGGCCCTTGTCCCGGGCGCAATCGAGGGCGATGTCGTAGCCGGCATCGGC
Organism: Rhizobium atlanticum; assembly: GCF_030182485.1. NCBI lineage: Bacteria > Pseudomonadati > Pseudomonadota > Alphaproteobacteria > Hyphomicrobiales > Rhizobiaceae > Rhizobium > Rhizobium atlanticum. Next base: position 119,073 of record NZ_JAQJCJ010000020.1, on the reverse strand, counting down.
GTGGCGCATGACACCGGTCGCGGGATCGTTCCAGAGCACGCGCTCGAGACGCTTTGCCGCATCATCCGTGCCGTCGGCACAGATGACGACGCCGGAGTGCTGCGAGAAGCCCATGCCAACGCCGCCGCCGTGATGCAGCGACACCCAGGTGGCGCCAGAGGCGGTGTTGAGCAGGGCGTTGAGCAGCGGCCAGTCTGAGACGGCGTCGGAGCCGTCCTTCATCGCCTCGGTTTCGCGGTTCGGCGAGGCGACCGAGCCGGAATCGAGGTGGTCGCGGCCGATGACGATCGGCGCGGAAAGCTCGCCGTTTTTGACCATTTCATTGAAGGCCAAAGCCAGGCGGTGACGATCGCCGAGGCCGACCCAGCAGATACGCGCCGGCAGGCCCTGGAAGGAAATGCGCTCCCTAGCCATGTCGAGCCAGTTGTGCAGGTGCTTGTTGTCGGGCAGCAGCTCCTTCACCTTGGCGTCGGTCTTGTAAATATCCTCCGGGTCGCCCGAGAGGGCTGCCCAGCGGAAGGGGCCGATGCCGCGGCAGAACAGCGGTCTTATATAGGCAGGCACGAAGCCGGGGAAGGCGAAGGCGTTTTCCAGGCCTTCATCCTTGGCGACCTGACGGATATTGTTGCCGTAGTCGAGTGTGGGAATGCCGGCGTTCCAGAAGGCGATCATCGCCTCGACATGCTCGCGCATCGAGGCGCGCGCCGCCTTTTCCACAGCCTTCGGATCGCTTTCGCGCTTAGCCTTCCACTCGGCCATAGTCCAGCCCTTCGGCAGGTAGCCGTTGATCGGATCATGCGCCGAGGTCTGGTCGGTGACGATGTCGGGGCGGATGCCGCGGCGAACCATTTCCGGCAGGATCTCGGCGGCATTGCCGAGCAGGCCGACGGACTTGGCTTCGCCTGCCTTCGTCCAGCGGTCGATCATCGCGAGTGCCTCGTCGAGCGTTTCGGCCTTGGCGTCGAGATAGCGGGTGCGCAGGCGGAAATCGATCGAATCCGGATTGCATTCGACGGCAAGGCAGCAAGCACCAGCCATGACGGCGGCGAGCGGCTGGGCGCCGCCCATGCCCCCGAGACCGCCGGTCAGGATCCACTTGCCTTTGAGATTGCCGCCGTAATGCTGGCGACCGGCCTCGACGAAGGTCTCGTAGGTGCCCTGCACGATGCCCTGCGTGCCGATATAGATCCACGAGCCGGCCGTCATCTGGCCGTACATGGCAAGGCCCCTCTTATCCAGCTCGTTGAAATGATCCCAGGTCGCCCAATGCGGCACCAGGTTGGAATTGGCGATCAGCACCCGCGGCGCATCCTTGTGGGTGCGGAAGACGCCGACCGGCTTGCCGGACTGGACGAGCAGGGTTTCTTCTTCCGTCAGCGTCTTCAGCGTCGCGACGATGCGGTCGAAATCCTCCCAGGTGCGCGCCGCCCGGCCGATGCCGCCATAGACGACGAGTTCGTTGGGATTTTCGGCGACGTCGGGGTCGAGATTGTTCATCAGCATGCGCAACGGCGCTTCGGTCATCCAGCTCTTGGCATTGAGATCGTTGCCGCGGGGCGCGCGGATTTCACGGATATTGTGGCGTGGATTGGTCATGGCTGTTCCCCTGTTCTCAGGTTTCAATCGTCAGCGTTTCAGGCCCGGTGCGATCTTTTCGATGCGCACCAGAATGTCTTTGAGATGAATGCGAAGCCTGTCGGCCTTGGCGGCGTCATAGGCGAAGGGCGGCGTCTCGGTCTTGAGATGGGTCGATTGCGCGAGCTCCATCTGGATCGCATGCACGCCCGTCTCGGGCCGGCCGTAGTGGCGAGTCGTCCAGCCCCCCTTGAAGCGGCCGTTGAGCACGCTGTCGTAACCTTCGGCAGCTTGCGTGACGGTGAGCGTCGCCTGCTCGATGGCGCTGTCGCAGGTCCTGCCCATGTCGGTGCCGATATTGAAATCCGGCAGCTTGCCTTCGAACAGGAAAGGAATATGCGAGCGGATCGAGTGGCAATCGTAAAGGATCGCGACGCCATGGATTGCCCTGACGCGCTCGATCTCGGCGGCAAGTGCCGCGTGATAGGGCGCATGGAAATCCCTGAGCCGCGCAGCGATATCGACCTCGGCGGGCGCCTGCCCGTCCTTCCAGATTGGTTTGCCGTCGAAGTCAGTTTCCGGAACGAGACCGGTGGTGTTCTGGCCGGGATAGAGGCTGACGCCGGCTGGATCGCGGTTGGCGTCGATCACGTAGCGATGGAATGTGGCGCGGACCGTCGTGATGTTGTCGAGCAGCCCGTCATAGAGGTGGTGGATGTGCCAGTCGGTATCGGCGAGGATACGGCCATTGTCGTTGAGGCGGTCGGCGATGTCGGGCGGCACCTCGGTGCCGGTGTGGGGGAAGCCGAGGATGATCGGCGAGGTGCCCTGGCGGGTTTCGTATGGTGCGGTCATGGGCAAAGCGCTCCGGCGTTGCGGGGGTTACCCCCCTCTGTCCTGCCGCACCCGGGGTCGAGCCGCGGGTCTCGACCCGTCCTTCGGACCCCCACAAGGGGGAAGATCGACCCGCGGATGGGGCTGTGCCAAACAATTAATATTGGAGCGAGCGGCTCCGCCCAGCCGATCTCCCCACCTGTGGGAGAGATGCCCGACGGGGCAGAGGGGGGCGCCAAGTGCGCAGACATCACCATCAACCCTCCAAAACCGGCAGAATGCCTGTCGAAACTGAATCGTTCAGCGCCCCCGTCGCCACCAGTGCGGCGGCGGCGGCGAGATCCCCCGCCAAGTAACGATCACTCTCGAGGCTCGGCACCTTGGCGCGGATCGCAGCGATCGCCTTCAAAAGCTCCGGGCTCGTCGACAGCGGCGCGCGCAGTTCGACGCCCTGGGCTGCCGTCAGCGCCTCGATGCCGATGATGGCGAACAGGTTTTCGGTCATGCCGAGCAGGCGCCGGGCGCCGTGGCAGGCCATGGAGACATGGTCTTCCTGATTGGCAGAGGTCGGTGTCGAATCGACCGAGGCCGGGTGCGACATCTGCTTGTTCTCCGACATCAGCGCCGCCGAGGTGACCTCGGCGATCATAAGGCCGGAATTCAAGCCCGGCTTCCTGGCGAGGAAGGCCGGCAGGCCATAGGAGAGGGTGGGGTCGACGAGCAACGCAATGCGGCGCTGCGAGATCGCGCCGATCTCGCAGATGGCGAGCGCGATCTGGTCGGCGGCGAAGGCGACGGGTTCGGCGTGGAAATTGCCGCCAGAGACGACGGAATTATCCGAGAGCACCAGCGGATTGTCGGTGACCGCATTGGCTTCGATCTCCAGCGTGCGGGCGACCGAGCGCAAGAGATCGAGGCAGGCGCCGTCGACCTGCGGCTGGCAGCGGATGCAATAGGGGTCCTGCACCCGCTCGTCGCCCTCGATATGGCTCTGGCGGATGATGGAGTTTTCGAGCAGGCCGCGCAGGGCTGCTGCCGTGTCGATCTGCCCCTTATGGCCGCGCAGCGTATGGATATCGGCATGGAAGGGCGCCGAGGAGCCCATGGCCGCATCCGTGGACATGGCGCCGGTGATCAAGGCGGATTGGGCGGCGCGATGGGCGCGGAACAGGCCGGCGAGCGCCAGCGCCGTCGAGGTCTGGGTGCCGTTGATCAGCGCCAGGCCCTCCTTGGCGGCGAGCACGACCGGTTTCAGCCCGGCGCGTTCGAGGGCTTCAGCGCCGGAAAGGCGTTCGCCGTCGAAAAAGGCTTCGGCCTCGCCCATCATGACCGCCGCCATATGGGCGAGCGGCGCAAGATCGCCGGAGGCGCCGACCGAACCCTTTTCCGGGATCAGCGGGATGACGCCCTTATCCAGCATGCCTTCGATCAGCCGCACCAGCTCCAGCCGCACGCCGGAGGCGCCGCGCCCGAGCGAGACGAGCTTCAGCGCCATGATCAGGCGCACGATATTCTCCGGCAGCGGCGCTCCGACGCCGCAACAATGAGACAGGATGAGATTGCGCTGCAGGGTGGCGACATCGGCGCTGTCGATCTTGATCGAGGCAAGTTTGCCGAAGCCGGTATTGATGCCATAGACCGGCGCGTTGCCGGCGGCGATCTCGGCAATGCGGGCGGCGGCCTTGTTTATGCCGGCATCGAAAGCGGGATCGAGTCTTGCCGGCTCGCCCGTCCAGTAAATAGTCTCGAGGTCGTTGAGCGAGACGGTGCCCGGGTGGAGGGTGATGGTCATCGACCGTTCCTTTCGCCCTTGAAGATACGCGCATGAAGTGGGTTGAAGCCGATGCGGTAGACGAGCTCGGCGAGGGTTTCGACATTCCAGACGGCGAGATCGGCTGACTTGCCGGGCTCGATCGTTCCGGTCTCGGCGATGAGGCCGAGAGCGCGGGCGCCTTCGCGGGTGGCGCCGGCGATGCATTCCTCGACGGTGAGCCCGAACAGCGTCGCCGACATGTTCATGGTCAGCAGCATCGAGGTCAGCGGAGAGGTGCCGGGATTGCAGTCTGTGGCGATCGCGATCGGCACGCCGGACCGGCGCAGCGCCTCGACCGGCGGCTTCTGCTTCTCATGGATGGCGTAGAAGGCGCCGGGCAGGAGCACGGCGACAGTGCCGGCAGCCGCCATCGCGGCAACGCCATCATCGTCGAGATATTCGAGATGATCGGCTGAAAGCGCGCCGTATGACGCAGCAAGCTTGGCGCCGCCGAGATTGGAGAGCTGTTCGGCATGCAGCTTGACCGGCAGGCCGAGCGCCTTCGCCTTGTCGAAGACCCGGGCGATCTCGGCCGTGGAAAAGGCGATGCCCTCGCAGAACCCGTCGACGGCATCGGCGAGGCCGAGATTATACATGTCGTCGAGGCCGGGCAGCACGACATCGTCGAGATAGTCGCCGTTGCGGCCTTTGTATTCCACCGGCGTCGCATGCGCGCCGAGATAGCTGGTGGCGACGCGCACCGGTCTGATATGACCGAGAAGACGCGCGCTCTGCAGCATTTTCACTTCGCCGGCCCGGTTCAGCCCGTAGCCGGACTTCACTTCGATCGTCGTGACACCTTCGGCAAGCAGCGTATCGAGCCGCGGCAGCGCTTCGGCGACGAGGTCTTCGACCGACAGCGCATTGGTGGCCTTCACCGAAGACACGATGCCGCCGCCGGCGCGGGCGATTTCTTCGTAGGTCGCGCCGGCAAGGCGCATCTCGAATTCGCGGGCGCGATTGCCGCCGTGAACGATGTGGGTGTGGCAGTCGACGAGACCGGGGGTGACCCAGCGGCCTTCGAGATCCACGATCTCGGATTTCTCGATGGCGGATGCCGGCAATTCGCTTTCGGCGCCGGCAAAGGCGATACGGCCCCCTTCAGTCAGCACGGCGCCTTTTTCGATGATGCCGAGACCTGCTCTGTCGGGCGCCAGCGTCGCAAGCCGCGCATTTCGCCACAGCACCGGCCGGATATCGGCGGATGGGGTACCCTCAGAAAAATTGTTCCCGCTCATCAGCTTTGCGCCTTTCCTTATGCCGAAACATGTATATACATAATCAGCAGGTGACAAGAGAAATTTTGCGCGCTTTTCTGGAAAAGAAAGATCGGCGGCGCGGCAGGAGGAGAAGAAGGCCATGACCATACTTCACGCGGAGACGGCGCTGACGTCGCAAGGCTGGCGGAAGAACGTGCGGCTGACGCTCAAAGAAGGTCGCATCGCCCGGGTCGAGCCCGACGCTGCCGCAGCACCCGGCAATGAGCGCCATGCCCTGATCGTTCCCGCCATGGGCAACCTGCACAGCCATGCCTTCCAGCGAGCGATGGCCGGCCTTGCCGAAGTGCGGGGGCCTGCCAATGACAGCTTCTGGAGCTGGCGGACGGTCATGTACAAGTTCGCCCTGGCGATGACGCCCGATCATGTCGAAGCAGTCGCCGCCAAGCTCTATGCCGAGATGCTGGAGGCGGGCTTTTCCCGTGTCGGCGAATTCCACTATCTCCACCATGACAAGGATGGCGGCGCTTATGCCAATATCGCCGAGCTTGCCGAACGCATCGGTGCTGCGAGCGAAGAGACCGGCATCGGCCTGACGCTTCTGCCCGTCTTTTATGCCCATTCCGGCTTCGGTGGTGCCGCGCCGATTGAAGGCCAGCGACGCTTCATCAATTCGCTGGAAAGCTTCGAAAGGCTGATGGATGGGTGCCGTGTGGTGACCGGCCGGCTCGACGGCGCCGAACTCGGGCTGGCGCCGCACAGCTTGCGGGCCGCCACTCCCGAGGAGTTGGCGAAGCTTGTGCCGATGGCGGGCGACGGGCCGATCCACATCCATGTCGCCGAACAGGTGAAGGAGGTCGAGGACTGCATTGCCTGGTCAGGCGCGCGGCCGGTGGAATGGCTGCTCGATCATGCGCCGGTCGATCAGCGCTGGTGCTTCATCCATGCAACGCATATGACCGAGGACGAGACGCGGCGGATGGCGAAGAGCGGGGCGATTGCCGGCCTCTGCCCGATCACCGAAGCCAATCTCGGCGACGGCGCCTTTGCCGCGCCGCTCTTCCTCGAAGAGGGCGGCCGTTACGGTATCGGTTCGGATTCAAACGTGCGGATTTCCCTGCCGGAGGAATTGCGCCAACTCGAATATTCGCAGCGCCTGGCGTTGCGCGCCCGCAATGTCGTCGCGGCACCTGGCGGATCGACGGCCCTTTCGCTATTCACCCACGCACTTGCTGGCGGCGCCGGCGCGCTGAGAGCGCCGGCCGGCCTCGTCGAGGGTCACCACGCCGATCTCGTTTCGCTCGATACGTCAGCCGTTCCCTACCTCTCGGGCGATCAGATCCTCGATCACTGGCTGTTTGCCGGCGGCGTTTCCGTCGATTGCGTGTGGGCGCGCGGCTTTAAGCAGGTGGAAGGCGGCCGCCATCGCGAGCGCGACGCAATCGACCGGCGGTTCCTTGCCGCAATGGGCGAGTTGCTGGCTGCCTGAAAAAGCACTTTTCCTTTCAAGGCATTCGATCTAGACCGGAGAACCAATCGGAACGTGGCGATGAACCAAAGCAGGGATCTGACCTTGCACCAGCGCATCCTGGGCGAGATCGAGGGGCGTATCGTCTCGGGCGAATGGCCACCGGGGCATCGTATTCCCTTCGAGGTCGACCTCGCCACGCAGTATGACTGCTCGCGTATGACGGTGAACAAGGTGTTGACTCAGCTCGCCAAGGCGGGCCTGATCGAGCGCCGCAAGAAATCCGGCAGCTTCGTCACCCAGCCACAGGCGCAATCGGCCGTGCTCGAAATCCACGACATCAAGGCTGAGGTGCAGTCGCTGAACCTGCCTTATTCCTATGCGCTTTCGAAGAAGGCGAGCCGCAAGGCGAAAGCGGAAGACAGAAGCCGGCTGGAACTGCCCGTGGCGTCTTCGGTCGTCGAGGTGGTCTGCGTCCACAATGCCGGGGCGCGGCCCTTCTGCCTCGAGGAGAGGCTGATCAGCCTTGAAACCGTGCCTGAGGCCGCCGATGCCGATTTTCTGACGGTGGCGCCGGGGCCGTGGCTGCTCGGCCAGGTGCCGTGGAGCACGGCCGAACACCGGATCCACGCGGTCTCCGCCAGTGCCGAGGTGGCCGCGGCGCTCGACATCGCCCGCAACACCGCCTGCCTGGTGGTCGAACGCCGCACCTGGAGCGGCGCCGGTCCGGTGACCCACGTCCGTTTCACTTATCCGGGCGATCGCCACGCGCTGGTCGCGCGATTCACGCCGGCCTCGCAATAGGTTCCATATACAAGATGGCGAGTGTTTTCACTCTTCGAACATCTTGCCGCTGCGTGCTTCGAGCCGATAGCGATAGCCGGGATAGACGAGGCGGGCGGTCGAGACCACCTGTTTTGCCGACCATGTGCGCCGGCGGATCGTCAGGCACGGCTCGGTCTTGAGAATGGTGAGCAGCTTGCATTCCCAGGCCTGCGGCATCGCCGCCTCGACGACATGCTCGGAGCCGCTGAGCGGGGCGGCCGCCGTCAGATAGGCGTTCGGCGTCAGCGTCGTGAAGTCCTGCTTGAGATAGTCGGGAGCGGCTTCCGGATGGACAAAACGGTCCTCGATCTGCACCGGAACGCCGTTTTCGCTGTGCACGATCAGCGAGTGGAAGACGGCCGCGCCGATTTCAAGTTCCAATGCATCGGCGATCTCGGGAGAGGCGGTTTCCTGGGCAAGAATGACGACAGACGCCTCATGAACATGGCCGCGTTCGGCGATCTCCTCGGCGATGTTGCGCACCTCGAACAGCGCCGAATAGCCCTTGCGCTCGGCGACGAAGGAGCCGACACCCTGGATGCGGACGAGTTCGCCCTCGTTGGCAAGTTCGCGCAGCGCCCGGTTGGCGGTCATCTTGCTGACGCCGAGCTCGACGACCAGTTCGTTTTCCGAGGGAACGCGGTATTTCGGCGGCCATTCACCACTGTGGATGCGGTCGAGGATCACCTGTTTGACGCCGGCATAGAGCGGCGTGCTGTCATTTCCTGCCAGGTCGCGTTTCATCTCGTCGGAACGCTTCATTGCCTATTCCTTTTGCACGGATGCAATTCGCCACATAAATCGACTTTTCTCTTGCATATCACAAATTTTCTCATATGGTACCATATACAACCTCCCGAACAGTCCTCGATGAAAAAATAGGACGGAACGGGCAAGCCGGCGGAGATCGGCGGTGCCGCAAGGTCTGTTTCAACTCCAGAGGAGAATTCATCGATGAAATTAAGCGCAATCCTTTTTTGCGGCGTCGCCGCCTTTTCCGCCTTCGCAGCTCCGGCCTTTTCCAAGGACTGGACGAAGGCGACCATCACCCTTGAGGGCGCTTATGCGCCTTGGAATCTCACCAATGCCGACGGTACGCTTGGTGGCTTCGAGCCTGAGCTTGCCAAGGTGCTCTGCGAGCGCGCCAAGATCGAATGCACGCTGGTTGCCTCCGATTGGGACGGTATGATCCCGGCGCTCAACGCCGGCAAGTTCGACGTCATCATGGATGCGCTGTCGATTACCGAAGAGCGGCGGAAGATTATTGATTTCACCATTCCCTATGCCGCGACTCCCGCCGCTTTCGCCACGGCCAAGGATAGCCCGCTCGCCAATGCCGCCGGCACCGGCGCCACGATCAAGATGACGCCCGGCCAGACCGGCGTGAAGGAGATCGACGCGCTGAAGGAACTCTTCAAGGGCAAGACCATCGGCATCCAGGCGGCGACCGTCTATGCCAAGTTCGTCTATGACAATTTCGGCGATATCGCCGAGATCCGTGAATACAAGACCGGCGCCGATCGCGACCTCGACCTGCAGAACGGCCGCATCGACCTCGGCTTCGACGACGCCGTCTATTTCGCCAATGCCTTTGAGGCCGCCAACGGCGCGCTTGCTTTCACCGGCCCGGAGATCGTCGGCTCGATCTGGGGCGAAGGCGAAGGCCTCGGCATCCGCAAGGCCGATACCGAGCTGCGTGACAAGTTCAACGAGGCGATCAAGTCGACGCTGGCCGACGGCACGGTCAAGAACCTTTCGATGAAATGGTTCAAGGTCGACGTCAGCCCGCAGCAATAAGCCTTACGGCCTCTGGCCGCAGGTGCGGTCTCCGGCTTTAACGCCGGAGACCGCGTGTTATTCTCAAATCCATAAGACACTGCCGCGGACGGGGAACGGACGATATGGCAAGCTTGGAACTGCTCGGCTTCGGTTCAACCGGATGGGGCGCGCTGCTCATTCTCGCCGCCTTGATGACGCTCGCCGTCACGGCGACGGCGCTGGCGATCGGCGCGTTGCTGGGCGCGGTCGTCGCCTTCGCGAAACTCTCCGGCAATCCGCTCCTCATCACCCTCGGCAATGTCTATACCACCGTGTTTCGCGGCGTGCCGGAACTGCTGATCATCTATCTCATCTATTTCGGCGGCTCCTCGGCCGTCACCTCGATCGGCAAGGCGATGGGCTACGAGGGTTTCCTCGGCCTACCGTCCTTTGCCGCCGGCGCGCTTGCCGTCGGCATCATCTCCGGCTCCTATCAGGCGGAAGTGTTCCGCGGCGCCTTCCTCGCCATTTCCAAGGGCGAACTCGAAGCCGCCTCGGCGATCGGCATGCACCGCGGGCTGCGCTTTCGCCGCATCATCATGCCGCAGGTGCTTCGCTTCGCCATTCCGGGCCTCGGCAATGTCTGGCAGCTCAGTCTCAAGGATTCGGCGCTGATCTCCGTCACAGGCCTTGCCGAGCTGATGCGCACCAGCCAGGTGGCGGCGGGCTCGACGCGGCAGTATTTCCTGTTCTTCATCGCCGGCGGCGCGCTCTACCTGATCCTGACCAGCCTTTCGGACCGCATCTTCAACGGCGCCGAACGCCGCGCCAATCGCAGCATGCCGGCATCGGCCATGGGCCAGGCGTAAGGAGGCGAAGATGGATTTCACCTTTCTCGCCTCGACCATGGTCACATTGCTGAAAGCCGTGCCGACGACGCTGATCCTGTTTTCGCTGTCGATCTTCTTCGGCGGCCTGCTGGCCCTCGTCATTGTCTGGATGCGGGTCAGCGGCAACCGCATGCTTTCGGGCTTCGCCAAAGGTTATATCTTCGTCTTCCGCGGCTCGCCGCTGTTGATCCAGATGTTCCTGGTCTTCTACGGTCTCGGCCAGTTCGGCGTCATCCGCTATTCCTTCCTCTGGCCGTTCCTGCGCGAGCCGATGGTCTGCGCCATCCTGTCCTTGGCGCTCTGCACTGCCGGCTATACGGCGGAGATCTTCCGCGGCGGCATCCGTGCCGTGTCGCCGAAGGAGATCGAGGCGGCGCGCTCGATCGGCATGTCCGGTTTCCTGCTGGTGCGCCGCATCCTGGCGCCGATCGCCTTCCGCCACGCGCTGCCGGCCTATTCCACCGAGATCGTGCTGATGATGAAATCAACGGCGCTCGCAAGCCTCGTCACCGTCTGGGAGGTCACCGGCGTCGCCCAGCGGCTGATCTCGCAGACCTACCGGACGATGGAGGTCTTCCTCTGCGCGGCGATCATCTATCTCATTCTGAACTTCATCATCCTGCAGGGCATGGCTCTGCTTGAATATTCGCTCTCCCGACACCGCCGAGCGGCCCCGCAGCCGCTGAAGGCATAGGCGTTTTTGACCTGATTGGAGCAACCATGCCAGGCGTCACCCGACTTTCGGTTCGCAACATCCGCAAGAGCTTCGGTACCCATGAAGTGCTGCGCGGCATTTCCCTCGATGCCGAGGACGGCGACGTGATTTCGCTGCTCGGCGCCTCAGGCTCCGGCAAATCGACCTTCCTGCGCTGCATCAACCTGCTCGAAACCGCCAGCGATGGCGAAATCTGGGTCGACGGCGAGCATATCGAGATGGTCCACAAGAACGGCAAGACAAGGCCGGCGAGCCAGAAGCAGGTCGACCATATCCGCTCCGAACTCGGCATGGTGTTCCAGTCCTTCAACCTCTGGTCCCACATGACCATCCTGCAGAATATCATCGAGGGACCCATTCATGTGCTGAAGCGGCCGCGCGCCGAATGTATCGCCGAGGCCGAGGCGCTGCTCGAAAAGGTCGGCATCGCAGACAAACGCCATGCCTATCCCGCCCATCTCTCCGGCGGCCAGCAGCAGCGCGCCGCAATCGCACGCGCCTTGGCGATGAAGCCGAAGGTCATGCTCTTCGACGAGCCGACGTCGGCGCTCGATCCGGAGCTGGTCGGCGAAGTCCTGCGCGTCATGCGCGCGCTTGCCGAGGAGGGCATGACCATGCTCGTCGTCACCCATGAGATGAGCTTTGCCCGCAACGTCTCGAACCGTGTCGTCTTCATGCGCGAAGGGCTGATCGAAAGCAGCGGCACGCCGGACGAGATGTTTGCCGGCGGCGCCACACCCGCCTTCCGCCAGTTCATCGGTCATTTCGGAACGGGTCGATGACGGTCGTCCTCGATAAGGTGCTGGGCTGGCGCGATGTTGCGCGCGTCGGGGCAGGGGAGGCGCTTGCACTGTCGCCGGCTGCCTGGGCGCGGGTCGAAAGGGCAAGCCGGATCGTCGCGCGCATCGTCGAAACCGGCGTGCGCGCCTATGGCGTCAACACCGGCGTCGGGGCGCTGGCCGATACGGTGGTCGACCGCGCCTCGCAGAGCCTGCTGTCGCGCAGCATCGTGCTCAGCCATGCCTGTGGCGTCGGACCGCTTCTGCCCGCCCGCGAGGTGCGCGCCATCATCGCCGCCGAGATCGCCAATTTTGCCCACGGCCATTCCGGCGTGCGGCGTGAGATCGTCCAGCATCTTGCGGCCCTGTTGGAGCATGATTGCATTCCGGACGTGCCATCCAAGGGCTCGGCCGGTTATCTCACCCATAATGCCCATACCGCGCTCGTCCTGATCGGCGAAGGCAGCGCGACGCTTGCCGGACGGCGTATGAGCGGCCGCGAAGCGCTTGCGGCGATCGGCCTTGCCCCGCTGGTACTCGGCGCCAAGGAGGGTTTGAGCCTCGTCAACGGGACGGCCTGCTCCACGGGCTTGACCGCACTGGCACTCTGGCGCGCCGAACGGCTGCTCGACTGGGCCGATGCCATCGCGGCGCTAACGCTGGAAGCGGCGGGCTGCCAGATCGCCGCCTTCGACGAGGCGGTGCTGGCGTTGCGCCCATCGGCGGGAATAGAGAAGGTGGGAGCGGCGCTTCGTGCCCGTCTGCGCGACAGCGGCCTTGTCGACGCCGCCCTCGGCCGGCGCACCCAGGATGCGCTGAGCCTCCGTTCGGTGCCGCATGCCCACGGCGCTGCCCGTGACGTCTTCGACAATTCCGCCCGCATCGCCGATCAGGAGCTTGCCTCAGTGACGGACAATCCGGCCGTCTCAGGCACGCCTGAGCAGCCGATCGTCTCCTCCGAGGCGCATGCGGTCGCCCCGGCGCTCGGGCAGGCGGCCGACAGTCTCGCGATTGCGCTGGCGCAGATCGGCGCGATCAGCGAAAGGCGCATGGACCGCCTGGTCAATCCACTGGTGAGCGGCCTGCCGCCGTTTCTCGCGAGCGATGCCGGCAGCCATTCCGGCTTCATGATCGCGCAATATACCGCAGCGGCCCTCAGCAATGAAAATCGCCGCCTTGCCGCGCCCGCAGCGCTTGACGGCGGGCTGACATCCGGCCTGCAGGAGGATTTCCTCGCGCATCCGACGGCTGCCGCCGGCAAGCTGCTCGCGGTCATCGACAATGCCGAATATATCCTGGCGATCGAGCTGATGGCTGCCGCCCAGGCGCATGATTTCCTGGCGGCGACGGCGCCCCGGGCGGCAGGCACGGATCTTATCTATCAGGCCGTGCGGGAGCGTATCTCCCATTATGGCGACGAGCGGCCGCTCAATGGCGATATCGAGGCCGTGCGCAGCCTGATCCACGAGACTGTGCCGCCACCGATGAATTGATCGGGCAGACGTCAGAACGGCTTGCTGGAGTCGGAATCCTGCTTCGGTTTTCCGTCGGCGTCGAGGCGTTTGAGGCATCGGGCGAACGTGGGGTAGAGCTGGTCCACCCGCGAGAGCGGCAGCGTCCAGTCGCCTTCGTCGCCGGCAAAGGTCAACTGCACGTCAGGGGTTCCGGAAAAGGAATTCTTGATGATCTTCTTCAGTCCGCCGCTACCCTTGCTGCCCACGGGCCAGAGGCGAAGCGTATGCTTGTCGAAGAACTCGGCGGCAACGGCTTTCGTCACATTTCGATCAGTCAGCGTCACCTCGGTCTTGGTGCCGGCCGGGATGTCCCAGCTGTTCTTCGACACCAGCCAGAACGTCTCGGTCGCACTCTGGCGGAATTCCATGCTCTTGCCGATCTCGCTCTCCCACAGCAGCCGGCAATAGGGTGGGCTGTCGCTCGCATAGCCGACCGACCATTGTCTTGCGCCGCCCATCCATTCGGTCTCGCCGAAGGCGGAGACCGGCTGCAGGATGGATGCCAGCAGAACTATCGCGGTCAGAATTTTCATCGTCGAAGCCTCCAGGACAATCCGCTTCAGCCATAGCAAAAGAAGGTTGAGCGTTTGCTACCGCGGGTCCCCCGGCGCTCGCTAAATGCCGCAAGGTCTTGAATCCCGGGGGCGTATTGCCAATGTGGCAGGGGATCGACATGACGAAGGGAGTTGGCGACAGGCATGAGTGACGTTCAACGACGCAGGGTTTGGGCTAGGCTCAACGCATATGAGCCACTGGCACTGATCACGGTGGCATCGACCGCTGGCGGCCTCTTCCTGCTGCAGCGGCTGACGAGCGAGGTTATCGAGGGCGAGACTCTCCGCTTCGATGAGTCGATCCTGCTGGCGCTGCGACATCAGGGCGATCTCAGCATGCCGATCGGTCCCGCCTGGCTGACGCACGCCGTCGGCGACATCACCAGCCTCGGCGGCATCACCGTTCTGTCGCTGATGACTGTCCTCGTGACCGTCTATCTCTTGCTCGACCGGCGCTGGCCGATCGCGATCTTCGTCTTTTCCTCGGTGCTGTCAGGGTGGCTGGCGAGTACGCTTTTGAAGATCCTCGTCGCGCGACCGCGCCCCGATGTCGTGCCGCACCTCGTCGAGGTGAGCGATCTCAGTTTTCCCTCCGGCCATGCCATGGTCTCGGCGGTGACCTATCTGACGCTCGGGGCGCTGCTGGCGCGCACACAACGTTATCCCTCGACGCGGATTTTCGTCATGGGCGCCGGCGTCTTCCTGGCCGTCATCATCGGTTTGAGCCGCATCTACCTCGGCGTTCATTATCCGACGGACGTTTTCGCCGGATGGTGCGCCGGCGCGCTCTGGGCGCTCGGCTGCTGGCTGATCTCGAAACAGTTCATTTCAAGCCGTCCCATCGACGATAGCGTCGAAACTGCCGCTGGCGACAGCAAATAGCATTCAGCAAAATTCTGCTACAGCCGCTCAGCCTCATGCGTGTGGCACCGCGTGCCTGCGGCGCCACACGTGCTTGAGTGATTAGGTGCGCGGCTTCAGATTTTCCGGGTCATAGATCGGCTTGTAGCCGACGCCGACGACTTCCACCGGATAGCTCTCGGCAAAATACTCGACCTCAAGCTTGCGTCCGACCTGGCAATGCGACCACGGCAGATAGGCGAGGGCGATGTTCTTGCCGACCGTCGGGCCGTAGGCGATCGAGGTTGTGTAGGACCGGCGGCCAAGCTCGTCGACCAGAACCTCTCCCGTGGCGGGATCGACGACCGGCAGGTTGCCGACGGGATAGCGCTTCACGCCTGTTTTGTCGGTATTCTCGGTCATGACGAGCGTGCAGAGCATGGCCGGCTGGTGCTCGCGCGCTTTGTATTCCAGATGCTTTTCCTTGCCGCGGAAATCGGCTTCCTTGACCTTCGGGCGGGCGAGATCGGCTTCGATCAGGTTGTACTGGGTCAGGAGGTCGGCGTTCTGCAGGCGCAGGCTCTTCTCCATGCGGCGCGAGTTCGCATAGGTCTCGACGCCGAAGGCCATCACGCCGGTCGAGCGCAGCGCATCCCAGACGGCGAGGCCGTCTTCGTACTTCATGTGCAATTCCCAGCCCTGCTCGCCGACATAGGAGATGCGGAAGGCGGTGACGGTCTTGCCTGATATTTCGATCGGCTTGATCGCCGCAAAGGCGAAGTTTTCCTGATCGAGCCCGGCCGGATCGGCTACGACCTTCTTCAGCGTCTCGCGCGCGTTCGGACCCCAGATGCCGATCGTCACGAATTTCTCCGAGACATCGGTGACGGTCACGTCAAGGCCGCGGTCTTGAGCGACCCGCTTCATATAGTGCAGATCGCGCGGGCCGGCATCGGCGCCGTTGACGAGGCGGCAGCGGTCGGCCATGCGGAACACGGTGAAGTCGGCGCGCACCATGCCTTCGTCGTCGAGGAAGTGGGTGTAGATACCCTTGCCGATGTTGGCATCGCCGCCGATCTTGGCGGCGCACAGCCACTCCATCAGCTCGACATGATCAGGCCCCTCGATATCGACCATGTGGAAATGGCTGAGATTGACGATGCCGCAATCCTCGCTCATCGCCAGGTGTTCGGCATTCGAGACGCGCCAGAAATGGCGGCTGTCCCATTCATTCTCGCGAACCGGAACCCGGTCGCCATACTTCTCCAGAAGGTGCTCGTTGGCGGCGTAGCCGTGCGCACGCTCCCAGCCGCCCAGTTCCATGAAGTAGCCGCCAAGCTCCTTTTCGCGCTCGTAGAAGGGCGAGCGCTTGATGTTGCGGCCGGATGCATAAGGTTCGCGGGTGTGAACCGCCGGGAAGTAGATCTTCTGGGCGGCTTCGAAGCAGCGGCCTTCGATAAATTCTTCCGTCAGCTGATGCGGATAGAAGCGGGCATAGTCGATGCTGTTGTGATCGATTTCGGTACGGCCGTCGGTCATCCAGTCGGCGATCAGCTTGCCGTAGCCCGGGCCGTCCTTGACCCAGATGGCAACGCAATACCAGAGACCGCGCACCTTCTGGCTCTCGCCGCAGGATGGGCCGCCGGCGGCGGAAACCTGCAGCAGGCCGTTGAAGGAATGACCTTCGTTATAGCCGAGTTCGCCGAGGATCGGCGTCAGTTCCATGGCGCGTTCGAGCGGCTCGATGATCTGCTCCATCTCGAGGTCGCGCTGCGACGGCGAAAGGCGGGCTTCGTGTTTTTCGAGAAGATCGCGCGGATGGCACATGCGCGGATTGGTGGCTTCGTAATAGCCCCACTCGATCTGGCCACCCTCGGTCGTCGCCGGGTCGCCGGTGTCGCGCATGTAGGCGGAGTTGCCCTGGTCGCGCAGCAGCGGGAAGCCGATTTCCTTGCCGGTGCCTTCAAACTCGTTATAGGGACCGAAGAAGGTGAGCGGGTGGTCGACCGGCATGACCGGCAGGTCTTCGCCGACCATCTCGGCGATCAGGCGGCCCCAGAGGCCGGCGCAGACGATGACGTGGTCGGCCATGATAGTGCCGCGATGGGTGACGACGCCCTTGATGCGTCCGCCCTCGACGATCAGCGACTTCGCCGGCGTGTTGCCGAACACCTTGAGCTTGCCGGCCTTTTCGGCGGCGTCGACCAGCTTGCCGGCAACGGTCTGCGAGCGCGGAATGACGAGGCCGGCATCCGGATCGAAAAGCCCGCCCATCACCTGATCTTCCTCGATCAGCGGGAACTTCTCCTTGATCTCGGAGGGGCTGACATAATGGGCGCGGGTGCCGAAAGCGCGGGCCGAGGAAAGCTTGCGCTTGATTTCCTCCATCCAGGCGTGGTCGCCGGTGCGCGCCACTTCGAGGCCGCCGATGCGGGCGTAGTGGCCCATCTTCTCATAGAAATCGATTGAATATTGCGTCGTCCAGACCGACAGATAGTCGTGGCTCGTGGTGTAACAGAAGTCCGAGGCATGCGCTGTCGAGCCGATGTCGGTCGGTATGCCCGACTTGTCGATGCCGACGATATCGTCCCATCCGCGCTCGACAAGATGATGAGCGATGGAGGCGCCGACGATGCCGCCGAGCCCGATGATGACGACCTTTGCCTTTTCCGGAAATGCTGCCACGTGCTGTTCCTTCTATTTCCGCTCGAATTAAAACTACCGAGCCGCGCTTGGCTTACGCTTCGCGTGAGATGCAGGAGCCATGTCAGCCTCGTGAGCGTGTCACATTTGCCCAAGCTGCAAAACCCCAGACCTCTCCCTCCCGAAGCTGGATAAGCCATTATGCATAAGGCTCACAATCGTCATTGGTCCTACGCCGTCGAGTAACGGCGTAATTGCGCCAGTCCGGATCGGGGCTGAGGTTATTCCAGATAGAGCTCGCCTGCCCGGATCACGGCGCTGCAATTGCGTTGAGCCGGTCGATGTCTCCGAGCACTATATCGTCGGAAACCGGCTCGCGATTGTGCAGGCGGAACCATTCGGCCGCTTCGCGCACGCGGTCCCCGTGCGGCGGGGGATAGGCGCCCAGCCGAAGGACCCATTCCCGCACGGTCTCGCGCTCCATCCGGCCGGCCCGGTATCGGTCGCAGACGGTTTTCGCCGAGGCGACGAGATCATTGATACTCTTCACGGCCGGCCCTCAATGCACGGAAGGTTCGTCGTCGAGAAAGGAGCGGATGCCGTCCCGCGCCACGACCGCGAGGAATTCGTCGAAAGCTTCGCGGTCCGTCGCGAACGGCTCGTCCCACTGGATCAGGTCCTCTGCCTGGGTGACGACTTCCATCGTCCAGTCTTCATTGCTGCCGGCGGCTCGAAAGATATCGACGAGCACCGTAACCCCGTCTTCGGTAAATTCCCCCGCCAATTCGGAGTGCTCAAGCTTCTGTTTCTTTGCCATTCAACCGCCAGCGCCGGGAGGGGCGTCGTTTTTGAGATGCTCTTCGTATTGGACCGTCTCGGTCTCGTCAGTGTCTATAGAAGCCGATGCCGGTCTTGCCAAGCGAACGCCCGCGCCGCCACCATTCTCCGGGATGAAAAGAACGCCCGCTGCCTCCAAACTCTCCTTCAGGTCCCGCAGGGTCTGCTCGTCAGGGGAAAGCTTCCCGGCTTCGAAACGGGCAATCGTCGCCTTAGGGATTTTCGCGGCTGAAGATAGATCGTCCTCAGACCACGCGATAAGAGCTCGTGCCGCGCGGCACTGAGATGCGGATAGAGAAAAGTCATCAATTGGCATTGGTACACGGATGGTTGGACTCGGTCAGCACTATGAGAGATGTGAGCGCCGGCGAAGAAAGCAAGCGAATGTGCTGATACGGATCGAACCCGCTACCCTATTGGGCGATAGGAGGGTTGATTGACTGAATATCACCAAGGCCTAATTTAAGCCCTCTTATCACGCGCCGGGGAGGTTGC
This sequence comes from Rhizobium atlanticum, assembly GCF_030182485.1. Classification (NCBI taxonomy): domain Bacteria; kingdom Pseudomonadati; phylum Pseudomonadota; class Alphaproteobacteria; order Hyphomicrobiales; family Rhizobiaceae; genus Rhizobium; species Rhizobium atlanticum. The sequence goes on along the minus strand of NZ_JAQJCJ010000020.1, from coordinate 100,316 downwards.
AATGCGTGAGCCGGACATGCAGAAACTCGATGCTCTTGTCGGTCGTCTTGTTGGCGACGTCGGCGCCGCCGTGTCGGGCGCCTTGGTCGTGCTCGGTGACAAAGTCGGAATCTTCAAGGCGATGGCCGATGGGACGCCTTTGAGCGTCGAGCAGCTTGCCGCGAAAACGGGGGTGAAGGAGCGCTACCTCAGGGAATGGCTCAGCGCCCAGGCGGCGGCGGAATATGTCAGCTATGATGAAAAATCGGATCGTTTCAGCCTGACGCCGGAACAGGCGATGGTGTTCGCCGAGGAAAACAGCCCCGCCTTCTTCGTGGGCGCTTTCGAGGTTGTGCAATCCATGTGGATGGACGAGCCGAAAGTCGCCGATGCCTTCCGCACTGGAAAGGGTCTCGGCTGGCATGAACACAGCACCTGCCTATTCCGCGGAACCGAACGGTTCTTTCGCCCGGGCTACAACAGCCATCTGGTGAATGAATGGATTCCGGCTCTTGCCGGGATGGAGGAAAAGCTGAAGGCGGGCGCCAGCGTCGCCGATGTCGGCTGCGGTCACGGCGCCTCGACCATCCTGATGGCGCAGGCCTATCCCGCCTCGCGGTTCACCGGCTTCGATTATCACGGCCCGTCGATCGAAAGGGCAAAGGCCGCCGCCAAAGAGGCTGGCGTCGCCGATCGCGTGACGTTCGAGCAGGGCAAGGCGGCCGAATTTCCGGGGCGCGGTTATGATATGGTCGCCATGTTCGACTGCCTCCACGACATGGGCGATCCGGTCGGCGCCGGGCGGCATGTCAAGGAAACGCTTGCGCCGAATGGGACATGGCTCATCGTCGAACCCTTCGCCCATGATCACCTGAAGGACAATCTCAATCCGGTGGGCCGCGTCTATTATGGGGCGTCGACGATGATCTGCACACCGGCATCGCTCTCCCAGGAGGTGGGGCTAGGGCTCGGCGCTCAGGCCGGAGAAATGAGGCTTCGAAAGGTTGCACTCGACGCCGGCTTCACGCATTTCCGCCGTGCAACCGAAACGCCGTTCAACATGGTGTTCGAGGTGCGGGCGTAAGGCGCATCAGTCGTGTTTCAGCGCATGGCAGTGGCACTGACTGCTATTGCGGCACCTGGAACAGGTGGCGGATTCGCATCAGCAGCGAAGTCATCGAGCTGCCGTTCAGTGTTGCGCCTTCGGTCACGAAGGAATGCTGGCCGGTCTCGATGCGGTGGGTCAGGGTGGCGGCAAGCTCCTCGGCGATGCCGGGCCTGTCGTGCAGCAACGGTGTCAGACTGGTCTGTGCAATTTCGTAAATGACCACGAAGGTGAGGGCGCGCAGGCTTGCCGCTTCGCCGGCGCCAATCAGCAGTCCGCTCTCGCCGAAATAGTCGCCCGGTGCCAATCGTCCGACTTCGATTTCCTTTTGGCCTTCCTTGCGTGTCGCGATGACGGCGCCGCTGCGCACGATCATCAGCGAAGCGACCGTATCCCCCTGTTCGATCAGAATCGCATCCTTCTTGAAGGTCCGCCGCGTCATCGAGGCGGCCAGCGTCTCCTTCTCGTCCTCCGTCAACGAGGCAAACAGGGGGATGGCATCGAGAAGCTTGAGCGGCGTCGGACGATGCTGCCCTGCCATTTCTTCCGGCTGCACCCGGTCGGACGGCGGGCCTGCGGCATCGATCGGCCGCGCCAGGGTGAGGCCGGCCGCCTTGATGTGGCGGTAGATAAGATCGAATATCTCATTCTTCGCCAGCCCGGCGTGGCCAATATCCCTGACGCCAAAAGAAAGCTCCACCTCCACCGCATCGGCATTGAGCGACTTGACCTGCACGCCGGGCTTTGGTTCCGTCAGGATAGAGCCGCTGCTCAAAAGCACGGTGCGCATCGCCTCGACGATCGTCGATGGCCCCGCAGTCGGTACGACGCGGACCGTCAGCATGACGCCGTGGCTGCGGTCGGGGCTGCTGAGGTTGGTCAGCCCCACCTTGGCAAGGAAGCTGTTGGGCAGGATGACGAGATCGTTCGTGCCGTTCAGGAGATGCGTGGAACGCCAGTTGGTTTCGACGACACGCCCTTCGACGCCATCGTTGAGGACGATCCAATCACCGATTGTGTAAGGCCGGCCGAGATTGAGGGCGATGCCGGAAAAGACGTCGTTCAGCGTGCTCTGCAGTGCCAGGCCGAGGATGATGGCGAAGACGCCCGAGGTGGCGATCAGCGTTCCGACGGGAAAGCTGAAGACATAGGCCACCACGGAAAGGATCGCGCCGAGATAGATCAGGCCGATGACCAGATCCTGAACGAGGCGTCCCTCCCGTGGTTGACGTTCGAAGATCAGGAAGACACGAACGAAGGCGATCAACGCCCACGCGGCGTTGATCCACCAGACCACCTTGGCAATCCCGATGAAGACACGTTCGAAGGCGGAGGACGATGTCGGGCTCACCTCGTAGGGCACGATATCGTGATAGAGGAGGAGGATGGTCAGCGCCGCGAAGAAGAACACCTGACCGGCCAGCTTCCAGCTCGGGAAGGGGCGAAGGGCAACTCGGGTAACCATCGCGCCGACCACGGCAACCGCTCCCACCTGGACGATGGGATCGGAAAGCGCCTCGGACCATGTGGGATTTTCAAGCATCGAAATCAACTCGCGAGAGAAGGCTGAGTGTAGCCAGAACCGCTGTGGCAAGGACCGGGCGAAGAACCCCCGTCGCTGTCATCGAATAATCCCTGAGAATATTCCATTTCCTCGCAGCGTCCGCCGGGCAGGGCGAGCCAGAGGTCCGGAAAAGCAACATCGCCGTTCGTTCAGGCGATGTCAAACCGCCACCTGGCAATGGATTTCGCGTTGCGCCTTTCGGGTGGTCAGCCGTTTCAGCGAAGCTTGCCGATGCTGGCATACATGCCGGTCGTGCGGAATTCAGTGGGATTGGTGCCGTAGACGCGGCGGAAGACTTTGGAGAAATAATTGGCGTCCTCGAAGCCGCACATGATGGCGACTTCCTTGACCGGCAGGAAATCCGCCTTGGTCAGAAGCTTGACGGCGCGCTGCAGCCGCTGCTGCAGCACGAATTCGGCCGGCGGCATGCCTTCGCTCTCGGCGAAGCTGCGGGAAAAATGCGCGCGGCTGAGGCCGACGATGCCGGCGAGTTCGCTGACCGGTAGCGGCTTGTCGAGATTGGCGTTGATATGGTCGATCACCGGCTGCATGAGGCTGAGTTCAGCGGCAACAGCCGCCGAGTTGAAGACATCGTCATAGAGCGCCATCGCCGCTTCATAAGCGATCGCCGACGCTGCTCCCGCCGACGTCGCGCCCTTGACCAGACGCAGGCTGCAATCGGCGAGATGATCGACGGTCGAGGGCTGCAGCTTCAAGACCGGACCGGCTGTGGAAAGCACCAGCTTGTGGATGCGCAGCGTTTCCTCGCCGTTCATCGAAATCCAGAAATATTCCCAGCGCTCGCCCTTCTCCAGCCAATAGCGGTGATTGTGGGGGACGAGCACGAGCAGCGTATCGCCGCCTTGGAGGCGGTAATTGCGGTTCTGGTAGCGCAGCCGGCCGGTGCCGCTGATCGTGTGCTGCAGCACGGTGAAGGGCGTCTGGCCGCGCCGGCGGCCGTCCCAGTCGTAGGTCTCGTTCTCACGCACTTCATAGCCGGCGCTGGTCGGCATGGCGTGCAATCGCTGCCGGCCGCGGGGCAGCGAAACCGTCCTCATCGCCTGTCCGTTGGCAATCAAATCCTGCAGCACAAAATTACCCCTGAAAGCATAATCCTTCTCTGGTCGCCCTGCCGATTTCGGGCATAATCCCGCTCGAACAAGAAAGAGAAGACCACGGCCGATAGAGCGGCCGGGAGGAAAACAGGCAGTTTTGCGGCTTTTTCAACCACATGCGCCAGCATGCGGCCTGATCCTCCATGGCCATCTTTTCTCTAGCATTCGATCAGTCCGAGGTGAAGATCATGAGTTTCAAAATCGCTATCATCGGTGCGGGCAGCGTCGGTTTCACCAAAAAGCTGTTTACCGACATATTGTGCGTTCCCGAGTTTCGCGACATCGAATTCGCGCTGACCGATATCAGCGAACATAACCTCGAGATGATCAAGGCGATCCTCGACCGGGTCGTGGAGGCGAACGGGCTGCCGACCAGGGTGACGGCGACGACCGATCGGCGCAAGGCGCTGGAAGGCGCGCGTTATGTCATCAGCTGCGTCAGGGTCGGCGGGCTCGAAGCCTATGCCGACGATATCAGAATCCCGCTGAAATACGGCATCGACCAGTGTGTCGGCGATACGATCTGCGCCGGCGGCATCCTTTACGGCCAGCGCAACATCCCGGTCATTCTCGACTTCTGCAAGGATATAAGAGAGGTCGCCGAGCCGGGCGCGAAGTTCCTCAACTACGCCAACCCGATGGCGATGAACACCTGGGCGGCGATCGAATACGGCAAGGTCGACACCGTCGGTCTCTGCCATGGCGTCCAGCACGGCGCCGAACAGATCGCCGAGGTGCTCGGCGCCAAGTCGGTGCGCGAGCTTGATTACATCTGCTCCGGCATCAACCACCAGACCTGGTTCATTGATCTGCGCCTCAACGGCCGCAAGATCGGCAAGGACGAGCTGGTCGCCGCCTTCGAGGCGCATCCCGTCTATTCGCAGCAGGAGAAATTGCGCATCGACGTGCTGAAGCGCTTCGGCGTCTATTCCACCGAAAGTAACGGCCACCTTTCCGAATATCTGCCCTGGTACCGCAAGCGGCCGGAGGAAATCACCCGCTGGATCGACATGTCCGACTGGATCCACGGCGAGACCGGCGGATACCTCCGGCACTCGACGGAAACGCGCAACTGGTTCGAGACGGAATTCCCGCAATTCCTCGAATCGGCGTCGAAGCCGATCGATCCCGCCAAACGCTCGAACGAACATGCCAGCCACATTCTGGAGGGGCTGGAAACGAACCGGGTCTATCGCGGCCATTTCAACGTCAAGAACAACGGTGTGATCACCAATCTGCCGTCCGATGCGATCATTGAATCGCCAGGCTTCGTCGATCGCTTCGGCATCAACATGGTTTCGGGCGTCACCCTGCCGGAAGCCTGTGCGGCCACCTGCATCGCTTCGATCAACGTTCAGCGCATGTCGGTGCATGCGGCGATTTCGGGCGATATCGACCTCTTGAAGCTTGCCGTGCTGCACGATCCGCTTGTCGGCGCCGTCTCCACACCCGAGGAGGTCTGGCAGATGGTCGATGAAATGGTCGTTGCTCAGGCTCGCTGGCTGCCGCAATATGCCGATGCCGTTCCGGCCGCCAAGGAGAGGCTGTCGAAATCGAAGGTGCAGACCCGCGACTGGGCGGGGGCCGCACGCCGCAACGTCCGCTCGATCGAGGAGCTGCGCGCGGAAAAGGCGGCGCTGAAACACGCCGTCTGACTTTTTCGTGGAAGATGGGTTGTCATGGATTTCCGGGAGGGAAATCCATGACACAAGGCCTGCTTCCACGCTGTTCGAGGAGAATGGAGCCGGCTGCCCCCGCGCTCCGAAACAGAGGGAGAAACGATGATGAATTTCCGCAAAGCAGGCATTCTGGCCGGACTGACGCTTGGCGTTTCGGTCTTGGCGCTGCATGCCCATGCGTCCGAACCAACCGTCCCGCCGGTGCCGCCGGACTTTCCGGCCGAAGGCAAGATCAACTATGTCGCGCGCGACTCCATCCTGGAGTTCAAGGCGCTGCCCGAATATCACGAGCCCGATTGGGTAACGAAGAATTTCGTCTCCGGCGGCAAGCTGCCGCCGGTCAAGGACCGTCTGCCGAAGGAGCCGCTGGTCTTCAAGACGGGCAATATGCCCGACGGCATCGGTGTTTACGGCGATACGATGCGCCACGTCATCGGCGGCCGGCCGGAAGGCTGGAACTACGGGGCCGGCCAGACCCAGGGCTGGGGCGGCATCGATATCGGCCTTTCTGAATGCCTGACGCGCACCGCGCCGCTCTTCCAGGTGAAGGCCCAGGATACGGAGCCGCTGCCGAATCTTGCCAAGAGCTGGGACTGGTCGGAGGACGGCCATAAGCTGACCATGCATCTGATCGAGGGCGCCAAGTGGTCCGACGGCGCGCCGTTCAATGCCGACGACATCATGTTCTACTGGGACGACGAAGTAGTCGATCCGAACGTCTCGCCGCTTGGCGGCGGCGCCTCGCCTGAGGCCTTCGGTGTCGGCACGACCCTGAAGAAGATCGACGACTACACCGTCGAATGGACCTTCAAGGAAGCCTTCCCCAAGCAATACCTTTACACGATGTCCTACCCGAACTTCTGCCCGGGTCCGTCGCATATCCTTAAACCTCAGCATCCGAAATATTCGAAGAACACCTACGACCAGTTCAAGAACGCCTTCCCGCCTGAGTTCATGAACATGCCTGTGATGGGCGCCTGGGTGCCGGTGGAATATCGCCCCGACGACATCATCGTGCTCCGCCGCAACCCCTATTACTGGAAGGTCGACGAGAAGGGCAACCAGCTACCCTACCTCAACGAGCTGCACTACAAGCTCTCGACCTGGGCTGATCGCGATGTTCAGGCCGTGGCCGGATCTGCCGATATCTCCAACCTCGAGCAGCCGGAAAACTTCGTCGCTTCGCTGAAGCGCGCCGCAGAAAAGACCGCGCCCGCCCGGCTTGCCTTCGGGCCGCGCCTGATCGGCTATAACCTGCGCATGAACTTCTCCGCCAATGGCTGGGGCAATCCGGACGAGCGCGGCCAGGCGATCCGCGAATTGAACCGCAACGAGGACTTCCGTAAGGCGGTCACCATGGCGCTCGACCGCAAGGCGATCGGCGACTCGCTGGTCAAGGGACCGTTCACGGCCATTTATCCGGGTGGGCTTTCCTCCGGCACCAGCTTCTACGACCGCAACTCCACGGTCTACTATCCCTTTGATCTCAAGGGCGCCAAGGCTGAACTCGCCAAAGCGGGCCTGAAGGATACCGACGGCGACGGCATTGTGAACTTCCCGGCCGGCACGGCCGGCGGCAAGGATGTCGAAATCGTCATGCTCGTCAACAACGACTACACAACCGACAAGAGCCTTGCCGAAGGTGTGGTCGGCCAGATGGAGAAGCTCGGGCTGAAGGTCATCCTCAACGGCCTCGACGGTGCCAAGCGTGACGAAGCCCACTATGGCGGCCGCTTCGATTGGCTGATCCAGCGCAACACGACCGAATTGTCGTCGGTGGTGCAGAATACCGAGCAGCTTGCCCCGGTCGGCCCGCGCACCAGCTGGCACCATCGCGCCGGCAAGGAGGACCAGCTCGATCTGATGCCCTTCGAAAAGGAAATGGTCGATGTCGTCAACAAGTTCACGACCAGCCAGAACAATGACGAGCGCGTCGACCTGATGAAGCAGTATCAGAAGATCTCGACCGAGCACGTCAACACCGTCGGTCTGACGGAATATCCGGGCGCGCTGATCATCAACAAGCGCTTCTCGAACGTCCCGCAGGGCACGCCGATCTTCATGTTCAACTGGGCTGAAGACTCGATCATCCGCGAACGCCTGTGGGTGGCCTCCGACAAGCAGGGCAAATACGAGCTGTTCCCCGAGCAGCTGCCCGGCAAACCCGGCGACAAGGGTCCGATCAACTGATGCATGAAACAAATACGCGTCGCATCTTGATGCGACGCGCTGGAGTTACCTCCCAGCTGAAAATGAGATTCAGGCCGCGCGTGGCGCGCGGCCTGATATGACCAACAAAGCCGGCCGCGCCGACAAGGAGCGACTGGCGGCAAGGTAAGCGAACCGTCCGATGTTACGATTCCTGCTCGTGCGCATAGCCTCCGCGGTCCCTGTTCTTTTCATCCTGAGCGTGGTGACTTTCGCGATCATCCAGGCCCCGCCCGGCGATTATGCCGATTATATAAGATCCCAGCTGATCAATCAGGGCGGCGCATCTTACGCCCAAGCCGAAGCCCAGGCGCAGGCCTACCGGGTCGAACACGGCCTCGATAAGCCGCTGGTCGTCCAATACGTCAACTGGATCGGCGGTATCGTCACACGCGGCGATTTCGGCTACAGCATGTTCTACAACAAGCCGGTCGCCGATGTCGTCGGCGAGCGTCTGCCGCGGACCTTGCTGCTGGCGCTCGTCTGCCACATCTTCGCATCCGTGCTCGGCATCGGCTTCGGCATCTGGGCAGCGACGCGGCAATATAGCTGGATCGACAGCACGCTATCGGCGATTTCTTTCCTCGGCATGACGGTGCCGCGCTTCCTGATGGCGCTGATCATCGTCTATCTCCTGGTCTTCCAGTTCAACGTGTCCGAAATCGGCAGCTTCTTCTCGCCGCAATATGGCGGGGCGCCCTGGTCCTGGGCGAAATTCGTCGACCTCGTCCACCATGTCTGGCCGGTCGTTGCGATCGCCACCTTCGGCGGGCTCGCCTACAATATGCGCGTCATGCGCGGCAATCTGCTCGACACGCTGAATGCGCAATATGTCGAGACGGCCAAGGCCAAGGGGCTTACCGGCGGGGCGGTGGTGATGCGCCATGCGGTGCCGAACGCCCTGCATCCGCTCGTCATGTACCAGGGTGTCGTTCTGCCCTACATGCTGACCGGCGAGATCGAAACGGCGATCATCTTCGCGCTGCCGACCGTCGGTCCGGCGATCGTTGGCTCGATGGCGGTCGGCGACGTCTATGTCACGGCGACCTTCATGATGGTTCTGTCGGCAACGCTGATCGTCGGCAATATCATCGCCGACATGCTGCTCGCTCTGCTTGATCCGCGCGTGCGCCAGTTCGGAGGAGCCTGAGATGCTTGCTTTCGATTCATCCGAGACCCCACCGACAACCGAACCCGCAATCAAGAAGCCCTCGCATGGCAGCGAAAGTTACCTGGCGCTCGTCTGGCGCCGGCTGCGGCGCTCCTGGACCGGCATGGCCGGGCTGGTGCTCGTCGGGCTCTTGCTCCTCATGGCAGTCTTTGCAGATTTTTTCGCGCCAATGGATCCCAAGGCAACCGATGTCGGCTTTGCGCCGCCGCAGGTGATGAGCTTTCACGATAAGAACGGAAATTTCGTCTTCCAGCCGCGCGTCTATGCGCTGTCGGATTCCGAGGAGCTCGACCCTGTCACCTTCCAGCCGATCGTCGGTATGGACTACGACAATCCGCGGCTGCTCGGTTTCTTCGTCAAGGGCGCGGAGTACAAGCTGTTTGGCCTCATTGCGGCCGACCGGCACTTCTTCGGCTCGACCGACGGCCAGCCGGTGCATTTCCTCGGCACTGACAAGTTCGGCCGGGATGTGCTGTCGCGTGCCATCATCGGCTCGCGGATCTCTCTGATGATCGCGCTGACCGTGGTCTTCATCGTCACGCTCATCGGCACGACCGTCGGCATGGTGTCGGGCTATTTCGGCGGCACCTTCGATGTCTGGCTGCAGCGCTTCGTCGAACTGGTCCTCGCCTTCCCGCAACTGCCGCTCTATCTGGCGCTGACCTCGCTGATCCCGGTGACCGCGCCGACCAATGTATTCCTCGCCTTCGTTATCGTCGTGATGTCGGCGCTCGGCTGGGCGCAGATGTCGCGCGAGGTGCGCGGCAAAACCCTGGCGCTTGCCCGGATCGACTACGTCCGGGCGGCAATGGCGGTCGGCGCCACCGACCGGCGCATCATCATCCAGCATATTCTGCCCAACGTATTGAGCCACGTCATCGTCGCGGTGACGCTCGCCATACCGAGCGTCGTACTGTTGGAATCCTTCCTCGGTTTCCTCGGGTTCGCCGTTAAGCCCCCGCTGATTTCCTGGGGGCTGATGCTGCAGGACACGGCGACCTACTCGGTCATCGGTTCCTATCCCTGGATTCTCTCCCCCGTCGGCTTCGTGCTCGTCACCGTCTTCGCCTTCAATGCGCTCGGTGACGGACTGCGCGACGCTGTCGATCCCTATTGAGGTGATTGATATGGCTCTTGCACTGGTCAATTCCTTCGCCCCGCTCATCCGCCATGACCATGACGGCCGCTCGGAAACGCCGATCATCGATGCGCGCAACGTGGCGGTGAATTTCAAGGTCGAGGGCGGCATGGTTGAAGCCGTCAAGGACGTCTCCTTCCAGCTTTATCGCGGCGAGACGATCGCCATCGTCGGCGAATCCGGCTCCGGCAAATCGGTGACGGCGCGTACGGTGATGGGGCTCCTGTCGAAACGCGCCGTCGTCTCCGATAATTCGACGGTCTCCTATGACGGCAGCAACATCCTGAAGTTTTCCGAGCGGGCGCGCCGCAAGCTGCGTGGCGACCGCATCTCGATGATCTTCCAGGAACCGATGAGCTCGCTGAACCCGATCTATACGATCGGCAGCCAGATCGTCGAGGCGATCCGAGTCCACCGCCGGGTGAGCAAGAGGGATGCGGAAAAACGCGCGCTCGAACTGCTCGAACATGTGCAGATCCCCGACCCGGGCGCGCGGCTGAAACAATATCCGCATCAGCTTTCCGGCGGCCAGCGCCAGCGCGTGATGATCGCCATGGCGCTCGCCAACGATCCCGACGTCTTGATCGCCGACGAGCCGACGACGGCGCTTGACGTCACCGTGCAGGCGCAGATCCTCAACCTGATCCGCAGCCTCCAGAAAGAGCTGGGGATGGCGGTCATCCTCATCACTCACGATCTGACGGTGGTTCGGCAGTTCTCCGACTACGTCTACGTCATGCAGCATGGCGAGGTACGCGAGCACAATGTGACCGAGGCGCTGTTCGCCAAACCGCAGCACCCCTATACCAAGCATCTGCTCGCCTCCGAGCCGCGTGGGCAGGCCAATCCGCTGCCGGAGGGCTCCGACATCATCCTCGATGCCAAGGGCGTGCGGGTCGGCTTCATGCTGCGCCACGGCACCTTCCTGAAACCGGAGATGCGTGAGCTCGTCGCCGTCGACAGCCTGAGCCTGACGCTGCGCCGCCACGAAACCCTCGGTCTCGTCGGCGAATCCGGCTCCGGCAAGACAACCTTTGGCCAGGCGATCTTGCGGCTGAACACGCCGCAGGCCGGCGAGATTCATTTCGATCGCCAGCCGATCCACGGGCTTTCCAGGGCCGAGATGCGGCCCTTCCGTGCCCGCATGCAGGTGGTGTTCCAAGACCCGTTTTCCTCGCTCAACCCGCGCATGACGATCGGCCAGATCATCGAGGAAGGCCTTGTCGTTAACCGGCTCGGCGCCACGAGGGCCGAACGGCAGGATCGGGTGCGCGAGGCGCTTATTGCCGCCGGCATGCCCGGCAATATCCTGTCGCGTTTTCCGCATGAATTTTCCGGCGGTCAGCGCCAGCGCATCGCGATTGCCCGCGCCATTGCGCTGGAGCCGGAATTCATCCTGCTCGACGAGCCGACTTCCGCACTCGATCTGTCCGTCCAGGCGCAGATCATCGAACTGTTGCGCAAGCTGCAGGACGAGCGCGGCTTGAGCTACCTCTTCATCTCCCACGACCTCAAGGTCGTCCGCGCTCTGTGCCATCGCGTCATCGTCATGCAGCACGGCAGGATCATGGAAGAGGGACCCGTCAACGAAGTTCTCACCAATCCCAAGACCGCTTACACCGAACGGCTCGTCAAGGCCGCTTTCGAGGTAGCATGATTATCGAATGCCGGAGGCTATAATGGCAGGAAATCCCAAAATCACCTTCATCGGAGCAGGCTCCACCGTCTTCATGAAGAACATCATCGGCGACGTGCTTCAGCGTCCGGCGCTCTCGGGCGCGACAATTGCGCTGATGGATCTCAATCCGCAGCGGCTGGAAGAAAGCTCGATCGTCGTCAACAAGCTGATCTCGACGCTCGGGGTCAAGGCCAAGGCCGAGACCTATTCCGATCAGCGAAAGGCGCTTTCAGGCGCCGATTTCGTCGTCGTCGCCTTCCAGATCGGCGGCTACGAGCCCTGCACCGTTACCGATTTCGAAGTGCCGAAGAAATACGGGCTGCGCCAGACGATTGCCGACACGCTCGGCGTCGGCGGCATCATGCGGGGCTTGCGCACCGTGCCGCATCTCTGGAAGGTCTGCGAGGACATGCTCGCCGTCTGCCCCGAGGCGATCATGCTGCAATATGTCAACCCGATGGCGATCAACACCTGGGCGATATCGGAGAAATACCCGACGATCCGTCAGGTCGGCCTCTGCCATTCGGTGCAGGGCACGGCGATGGAGCTGGCGCACGACCTCGACATTCCCTACGAGGAAATCCGCTATCGCGCCGCCGGCATCAACCACATGGCCTTCTATCTCAAATTCGAGCATCGCCAGGCCGACGGCTCCTACCGCAACCTCTATCCCGATCTCTTGCGCGCCTATCGCGAGGGCAGGGCGCCGAAGCCAGGCTGGAATCCGCGCTGCCCGAACAAGGTGCGCTACGAGATGCTGACCAGGCTTGGCTATTTCGTCACCGAAAGCTCGGAGCACTTCGCCGAATACACGCCTTATTTCATCAAGGAAGGCCGCGAGGACCTGATCGAGAAATTCGGCATTCCGCTCGATGAATATCCGAAACGCTGCATCGAGCAGATCGAGCGCTGGAAGGGCCAGGCGGAAGCCTATCGCACGGCCGACAAGATCGAGGTGACGCCGTCGAAGGAATATGCCTCCTCGATCATCAACTCGGTCTGGACCGGCGAACCCTCGGTCATCTACGGCAATCTCCGCAACAATGGCTGCATTACCTCGCTGCCGGAAAATTGCGCCGCCGAAGTGCCCTGCCTCGTCGACGCCTCCGGCATCCAGCCGACCTTCATCGGCGACCTGCCACCGCAGCTGACGGCGCTGATGCGCACCAATATCAACGTCCAGGAACTGACAGTGCAGGCGCTGATGACGGAAAATCGCGAGCATATCTACCACGCCGCGATGATGGATCCGCACACTGCGGCCGAGCTCGACCTCGACCAGATCTGGTCGCTGGTCGACGACCTGCTCGCCGCTCACGGCGACTGGCTGCCCGAATGGGCGCGCACGAACCGTAAAGTCCAGGCTGCCTGATCCCCTCTCCCGGGTGAGGCGTCGAGAAGCCCCGCGGTCGCAACAGCCGCGGGGTTTTTACGTAAAAATCCTGTAATGGACGCGAGCGGCCTCCTATGAGTAAGTATTGATCTCGATCGGCAGCTGATTTTTCAAGATTAAGCGTAAAAATTAAGGTCATGATATCGGGACGGCGGTGGGTTCGAATCAGTTCAACTGCCCCAGACGTAAAATGACCAGAATTTAAGGTTCTGCTCCCCTCAAGAACACTCAGCCGTCTTCCCATCAATACCACCATTTCGCCCCAGCACCTCCAGATGCTCGGAGCATACTGTGTTGACCAGCTCAAGCAACAAAGCCGTTTGCTCCGAAAGCCAGTCGAGAGCCTCCGCGCTGATCTCAAAGTACTTTGAATACCGCGCTTTTACATACGCTTCGTTCAGCGTGTTGAACCAAGCACGCTCGCGGTGCTGATCGCGAGGGAAAGCCTCGGCTAAGCGCCGGTCCTGTTCCTCGGCGAGCGAGCGGAGGAATTTGATATTGTGAGAAGGCGGACCGTAATTGGTTAGCGTCAGCAAGACACAAGAATAGGCCTGTTCAATCGTCTGATGCAGCTCGAAGGCTGCGTTCTCTATATAACGGCGCTCAATCGCTAACATTGCCATCTGAAGAAAGCGCGTGGCTGCCCGAAACCTCTGATCAAAATGGCCGCTCGCGACTTTCCAAAGCTCTGCCGAAGAGAGGGCCTTGGGCTCCGAAAGGGGTTCATCATCCAGTTCGTACAGAACGATGCCTTCCTTGCGGATATCGGAAAAGAAGTACTGCCCCTCTTTGAGATAGGTGTTCACCTCGCGCCTGGAATGGACAATGAAGCTCACTGGCGTTTCTATCGATTTGTCGTGGATCAGCCGGTCGGCTGCCTTGTGCCAGTACTCTGCGAATTCACAAAGCTTGCGGTTGTTGACGACGATGAGCAGATCGAAATCCGAGCGATAACCCTTCATCGTGAAGGGCTCATCCACCCAGCCGCCCTTGGCGTAGGAGCCGAACAGGATGATCTTCAGGATCCGGCCGCGCTTCTTGAATTCCGCCGTGCCGTCTTTCAGCGCATCCTCGAATTCCTCATGGAGAATTTCCAGAACGCGGCCAAGCTCGCGTTGCTTGCGGAGCGGCATATGGTTGAGGGACGTTTTCATGATGAAGAAAATGGCCGCGGCAGCTGACAAATGATTTGAAGAACTCAGATCAGGCGATTCTACACGGGTCGTCTCAAACCACAACCGTAAATGGACTGATGATCCGCCTTGCATAGCGGCGGCCGACGGTGCCGATCTCGCGTATCGATGGCCGTCAACATTCGGACGACATGCCCCGATGACCGGCCGCGAAATCTTGGTGATAGTGGGCTTCCTTTAGCGGCGGCCGGTGGCGCGTGCGGGCTCGTGTCGAGGCAAAGGTGAAGGTCGCCGAGGCCAAGACCAATAAGGTCGGCGCGCCCTTGTACCGCCCCCACACCGGCGAATTCCTGTCAGGTGAACGGCATTGAAGATCGGCTGCATGCTCGCCCTCACGATGGTCAGGCGCGGCGGTTCAGCCAGTGCTCCGGCGATGTGCGATGCGAGCGACGTATCAGCCTTGGATTTGCCGCTCTGTGCCTCCTTCACGACCTCACGATAATGGTGCTGCCATCGCGTCCTGCCCGGCTCTTGGTCCTGCCAGGCTCGCGCCACCGGCAACGGCTTTGCCGTCCTTCACTTCGTTGCGGCCCTGCGGGTGCAGGCGGCGCTTGTTGCCTGGCTTTCGACCCGCCGTAGCAGGTCGCGATGGCCGCGACCTCCAAACGGAGGTTCAGATATGAGCACGCAGCAATCCAATCAACGATCCGATATCTACAGCCGCATCACCGCCAAGATCATTGCCGATCTCGAACAGGGCGTACGGCCATGGACCAGACCCTGGACGACGAAAGATGCGACAGCCGAGGTCAGCCGGCCACTGCGCCATAACGGCCAACCATACACCGGCATCAACGTTCTGCTCCTCTGGTCGGAAGCCATCGCCCGCGGCTTTGCGTCATCAACGTGGATGACCTTTCGCCAGGCAAAGGAGCTCGGCGCCGCCGTCCGCAAGGGCGAAACCGGCACAACCGTCGTCTTCGCCAGCTCATTTATTCGCGCCGAGACGACGGAGACAGGCGCGGAGATCGAACGGGATATTCCATTCCTCAAAACCTACACGGTATTCAATACCGATCAGATCACCGGTCTCGATGGGCGGGCCGAGTGCATTGAGCCCGTCCAGGATCCGATGAGCCGCATCGGCAATGCCGGCCGCTTCTTTGCCAACACGGGCGCACTGATACGGCACGGAGGATCGGCCGCCTATTATGCTGCTGCCCGGGACTACATCCAGATGCCACACCTGGATGCCTTCCGCGACGATGCCTCCTATGTCGCCATCTTGAGCCACGAGATGACGCACTGGACCGCGGCACCCCGAAGGCTTGACCGTGATCTCAGCCGGTACTCCAAGGACCGGAGCGAACGAGCCCGCGAAGAACTCATTGCCGAACTCGGCAGCTGCTTTCTTTGCGCCGATCTCGGCATCGTTCCGGAGCTCGAACCACGCCCCGACCACGCAAGCTATCTCGATGGCTGGCTCAAAGTTCTGGGCAACGAAAAGCGGGCTATCTTTTCAGCGGCAGCGCATGCGCAGCGGGCCGTCGATTACCTGCATGACTTACAGCCGGAGTTCAATGAGGAGGAGGCGGCGTAAGCCGTCTGTTCCTCAGCCATTCATGTCGGATAACTGCGGCACTCACATCTTGCGCGCTCTTATCCCGCAAAAAGCATCGTACGGCGCATCTGCCCCGCATGATCTAATCGTCGGGCTGAAATCGGCAGCAAGCACTGCGTCCTCGAGCGCCCGTGAATACGGACGCCGTGGGTTGTCCAGAACTAGGCGCTCGGCCGTCTTTCAGCTACCGCAGATATCTCACAATCCTAAGCCAGGGTACTCTTCCGCTGCCCGCTACCTGAGGAAGGATCAGCAGGTCGCAGGATTTCTATCCGGGGGTCGTTTCGCAATGCAACTTGTCGGGGTGGCGTGACGCCGCCCCGTGGATAAAGGACCGTCTTTGGCAAAACCTCGCCGGTTGTTACAGTGGTGGGTCGTTGCTGCTAACTTCCAAGAATTCCCAGAAGGACAAACTACGCCATCCAAGGCGCGACACCCGCCGGGGTCGCCGTTCCCGCTCAGTGGGGCTTGAATCCGATCACCATCGAGTCCGGCCCCACCAACGGCTCGACGCGCGTGGAAACGAATCCGGCGTCGCGCATCCAGGCCTGGCAGTCGGCGCCGGTGTAGTCGAACCCTCCGCGGGTCTCGATCAGCATGTTCAAGCTCATCAGCAGGCCGAAGGCGTTGCTGCGGCGTTCATCGTCGATGACGGCGTCGTAGACGATCAGGGCCCCGCCGTTCGGCAGCGCGGCGAAGGCTTTTTCCAGCAGCATCCTCTTCTCGGCAAGATCCCAGTCGTGGAGGATATGCCCCATCACGATCACATCCGCATTCGGCATCGGACTGTCGAAGAAATTGCCCTGTTGGAAGCCGATGCGGTCGCTAAGGCCTTGCCGGGCGACGAACTCGTCAAATATCGGCTGCACGGCGGGGAGGTCGAAGCCGAGTCCCCGGAGATGCGGATGGGCTCGGGCGATCACCACCGGCACCATTCCTTGCGCCGCGCCCACATCGGCGAAGGTCGTGTATTTCGACCAGTCGAACTTGGCGGCGATCGCCTGCGCCGGACCGGCGCTGATCCCGCTCATCGCCTCGAGGAACCCGCGCAGCCGTGCCGGTTCCGCGTATATCGCAGCAAAGAGGTCCTCGCTGTACTTGGCTTCGTTCTGCGGCTCTCCGGTCTGCAGGGCTTCGGTAAGCGAGCCCCAGAAACCGTATAGCCGGGCATTGGCCATTTCGAGGATGCCGCCGATATAGGATGGCTTCGCCTTGTCGAGGAAGAGTTCCGCATCGATGGCATTGCGATAGCGGCCGTCCTCGCGTTCGAGCAGCTTCAGGGCCACCAGGGCATCGAGGAAGTCGCGGGCCGAACGGGGATGCAGTTTCAGCCTGGCCTGCAGGTCGCTCAGGTCGGCCGGGCCGGCTGCGAGCTCGGTGAAGACGCCGAGCTCGACGGCGCTGAGCATGGCTTTGGAGGCCCAGAACCCCATGCCAAGCTGCATGATGTTGTCCGGCGTCGTCGCGCCCATCGCTCGTCTCCTCGTAGATTGTGTCGTCGAACGGCACCTGGAATTGGTGCGGTAACCGCCGACGGCGCTGCGAAGCCGAGGACGTTCCGTCTCGTCGAGGCACCCTCCGAGTAAAACTAAAGCGTTTTATGATGGGGGGCAATTAATCAAGATTCACTAGCCAAGAGCCCAACGGCTGAGCGGCGATACCGACAGCTGACTTTCACAGCGAAGTCGGATCGCAATGTACGCATTTGGTGCGGTTGCGAACACCTAAACCGCATCAGCCCCGCGCCGAGGGCGAATGCGACGCAGTGCCTATTCCGCAGGGCGACGCCTCACAAAGTTCGTCGCCTTCTGGAGCAATCCGTTGTCTAGATTGTTCCCGGGCGGTTTCCTTTGCGCCACTCTTCGTACTCTGTGCGGGCATCGTCATGCAGCGGATAGTAGCGCTGCAACGACCCGCCCTCCATAAGCTTGGCTCGCGAGAACTCCTCCCAATCGTGATGCTTTTGCGATTCTTCGATTACCTTCGGTGCCATTGCGACTGGAAGCATCACCACCCCATCATCGTCGGCGACGATGATGTCTCCGGGGATGACCGTGACACCGCCGCAGGCAATCGGGACGTTGACGGCGTTTGGATAGATGCTGGTCTGCACATGGTAGTTGGGCGTCCAGCCGCGCAGCCAGAGGGCGAGATCGAGCTTTTCGACATTGGGCCGATCGCGCATGCACCCATCGATCACGATGCCAGCGCCGCCTCTGCCTTTGAAATAGGTCGACATCATATCGCCGAAGACGCCCGAGCTCATGTCGCCGCGCGCGTCGACCACGACCACATCGCCCTCCTGCACGTGATAGAGCACGTGCCGGTGCAGCTGCGTCTCCGGATCTGCATATTCTCCCTCGGTGAAAAGGTCGGGCCGCTGCGGCAGGAACTGAAGCGTCAGGGCCGGGCCGACGATCGACTTCCCGCGGCTTTGCGATACCGGGCCGACCATATGCGGATTGCGGAAGCCCATGTGGCCGAGCGTACCGGCAATGGTCGCGGCGCCGATCTCCTTCAGCGCGTCGATCATGTCTCTGGGCGGTCGCGTAATCTCGGGCGTATGCGTCATTTTAGGCTCCGGTGAATGAAGCTACCAGTTGGTGACAGAACCGTCGCGGCGCTTCAGGTGGGGCGCCTCCCAGAAACGAAAGCTCTCCGCCTTGACCGCCTCTTCGTTCACCTCGACGCCGAGACCCGGCAGATCGCTGACCGGATAGTCCGGGCCGTCGAGCCGTGGTTGCACTGGGAAGAAGTCGGAATTGTCGAAGCCGAGCTTCGCTTCGGGTGCCCTGGTCTCGAGCCAGGCGAAATTTGACACCGCCGCGGCAAGATGGATGGTCGCGGCCGTGCAGACTGGACCAAGGGGATTGTGCGGCATCAGGTCCACATAGTGCGCCTCGCTCCAGCCAGCGACCTTCATCGCTTCGGTGAGCCCGCCCACATTGCACACATCGAGCCGGTTGAACTGATGGATGCCACGCTCGATGTAGGGCAGGAACTGCCACTTGCTGGCAAATTCCTCCCCAATGGCAAGCGGGATGTCGGTCATTCTGCGCAGGGATTCGTATGCCCCAGGTGTTTCGTCTCGGATCGGCTCCTCGAGGAAATCAAGCACGCCACGGCCGAGCTTGTTGCAGAAGCTCGCGGCCTCTGCCACCGACAGCCGATGATGGTAGTCGATGCCGAGAACGACGTCATCGCCGAGCGCCTCGCGCGCCCTGTTCAGCATCCGTGCGGTAGGCCCGATCGACTCCCGCGGCTCGAAGATGTCCTTGCTGCTTTGCCCGAAGGGGAAGAAACGGATCGCCTGCCAACCCTGTGCGCGCAGTTCGCGGGCTCGTTCGATGGCAACCTCGCCTTCGGCCTCGTCGCCGGTCGAGGCGAAGGTCGGAATGCGGTCGCGCTGCTTGCCGCCCAGCAGTTCGTAGGCTGGAACCCCCAGCGCCTTGCCCTTGATGTCGTGAAGGGCAATGTCGATCGCGGAAATCGCCGCCTGCAGGACGCGCCCGCTTTCGAAATATTGGCTGCGATAAAGCTCCTGCCAGATCCGACCGATCTGCATCGGGTCGCGACCGATGAGAAACTCGCGATAGTGCTCGATCGCGCCGGCCACGGCCTTCTCGCGACCGCTCAAGCCGCTCTCGCCCCAGCCGAAGATCCCGCTGTCGGTCTCGATCTTGACCAGCA
Organism: Rhizobium atlanticum; assembly: GCF_030182485.1. Lineage (NCBI taxonomy): Bacteria > Pseudomonadati > Pseudomonadota > Alphaproteobacteria > Hyphomicrobiales > Rhizobiaceae > Rhizobium > Rhizobium atlanticum. The sequence goes on along the minus strand of NZ_JAQJCJ010000020.1, from coordinate 80,842 downwards.
TCTGGTTGCGCGTTCCAACCCATACAGGATAGGGCTTGATCGCCGTCATTTTAAGCTTCGTCATCCACGCCCTCGTTTCACACGCATCCGCGTGGTCTCAGCTGGCCTTCAGTGCCATTTCCGTTTCACCGTCGAACAGATGCATCCGCTCCTGATCGAACTCGAGCCAGATCTCTTCGTCGGGCGCGACGGCGATTGTCGGCGGCACGCTGACATTGACGATCGCGCCGCGCTGCATCGAGCGGATCGAACGCTGGAAGGGTCAGGCCGAGGCGTATCGCAGCGCTGAGATCGAGGTGACGCCGTCCACGCGGCCGCCCCGCAGATTTCGCCCCATTGGCCGGGCACCACCGGCCCAAACCGCCCCTCCACTCTATCGCACCGCCGCGGCCCGGCACCTGATGTTCAAAATTATGGCCGCGAGCCACCTTTATGACCAATCAAATGAACAAACCTTGACAAGACGCCCCACGCATGGCAAAATGTACAAAATTCTGGACATGACATGGCCTCACGTCCAGTCAAATGAACAAAGCGGTATAATCGTGCCCCGTCAGAGAAGCTACTCCAGAGTCACGCACCAGGCGCTCACCATGCTCGGCAAGCTGATCCGCGTCGGCCGCGCCGAGCGCGGCCTGACCGCACAGGAACTAGCCAACCGCGCCGGCATCAGCCGCACGACCCTGTCCAGCATCGAAAAAGGCGCGCCGGGCCCGGAGATCGGCATCGTATTCGAAGTCGCCTCAATCGTTGGTGTGCGCCTGTTCGACTATGACGAACGCACTCTCCACCTGCACAACGCCCGCCTTGACGAAAAACTGACCCTGATGCCGAAGAGCGTCCGCCACAGTGTGAAGGAGGTCGATGATGACTTCTAAGGCGGACGCTACCAAATCCTTTGTCTGGATGTGGCTGCCGGGGGCGACGGAACCAGTCGTGGCCGGCCGCCTCGACCAGGATGGCGAGCGCCTGCTCTATACCTACGGCGCCAGCTACCGCCGCCGGAACAACGCTATTTCCATCTATGAGCCGGAACTGCCGCTTCAGGAAGGCGTCATTGCGCCTATCAACGGCCTGCAAATGGCAAGCTGCATTCGCGACGGCTCGCCGGACGCCTGGGGCCGCCGTGTCATCATCAACAGGCTGACGGGTAAGAAACCCGACGCTGCCGGCGTGCCGGAGATCAGCGAGTTGACCTTCCTGCTCCAGTCAGGCTCCGACCGGATTGGCGCCCTCGACTTTCAGGCATCGGCCACGGAGTACGTCCCCCGCCTTACTGCGCAAGCTTCGCTCGACGAACTCCTCGAAGCGGCTGAACTCATCGAAAAAGGCGTCCCTCTTACTTCGGCACTCGACCAGGCCCTTAATCACGGCACCTCGATCGGTGGCGCGCGTCCAAAGGCGCTAATCGACGACGACACGAAGAAGTTCATCGCGAAATTCTCGGCGACCAACGACACCTACAGCGTTGTGAAGGCCGAGTTCATCGCGATGAAGCTGGCGACTGCGTGCGGTCTCAACGCCGCTTCAATATCCATGACCCGTGCCGCGCAAAAGGACGTGCTGCTGATCGAGCGCTTCGACCGCAGCCACACCAAAAACGGCTGGACGCGCCACGCCATGGTCTCGGCCCTGACCATGCTGGGCCTTGATGAGATGATGGCCCGCTACGCCTCCTACGAAGACCTCGCCGAATTGATCCGCCACCGCTTTACAGATCCGAAGGAAACGCTCAAGGAGCTCTACGGGCGGATTTGCTTCAACGTATTGTGCGGGAACACCGACGACCATGCCCGCAACCATGCGGCGTTCTGGGACGGCAAATGGCTGACCCTGACCCCCGCTTATGACATCTGCCCGCAAGGCCGCACAGGCAACGAAGCCACGCAGGCGATGCTGATCAAGGGTGAGAGCCGCGCCAGCACGCTCTCCACCTTGCTCGCTGCCGCGCCCGACTATCACCTGAAAGAGGCGGAAGCCGGCGCGCTTATCGAACACCAGATCACGACCATCGCCGAACGCTGGCAAGAGGTCTGCGACGAGGCCGAACTAAGCCCCGTCGACCGCAAACTGTTCGCCGCGCGTCAGTTTCTCAACAGCTATGCCCTCGAAGGCCTCGGAAACCACAAGGCACTGCAGGACGCATTCCGCACCGCGCGCGAAACCCTGATCTCCAGCGGAGGGGCCTGACGCTGACCGCGGCTCAAAAGAGGCGCATGGCCTGGAGCCTTCCTTCGCTCCCTCGGCCGTGTCATGGACTGCGGAGCAGACCGCCTCGGGACTGCGGTGGTGTTGTAGCTGCTGTGTTCGTTGGGATAACTGTCTGGCTCCTTAAATCCCCGACCCGTCGAGCTGCTGTTCGTCTTCGCCTTCCCAGGGCGAGGGCATCGAGGCGCGATTGGCAGAGGGCATCGGCATCCAGCATTTCAACTCCGGCTCGGCATATTCAATGATGTGCCCGGGCGAAGAATCCGAGGCGCGCCAGCCTTCTCCCCCGAACTGATCGCCATGCGACCAGTAGGCGAGGTCGACTTCCGCCGGCCCCTGTTCGGATGCTCGGATCGTCACCAGGATGCGGCTGCCGTCTCTCGGTGCGCTTGCCATCTGGCGCCAGCGGTCTTGCTCGTCCATCATGTTCCTCCTGCCTTGCTGCTGCTCAACTGTCGCCTCGCCGCCGAAAGCGGTCAACCCAAACTTTGCGAGCGCAGGGGGGTGCGGGCTTGCCCGCCGTCGCAATATTCATTCCCGGATCGTTTTTTCTGGCTTCGCCGGCCAACAATTCTCACCTGCTTGCCAAAAAACCACAATTGCCTCACTTAGTTCATACATCCACCCTCGGCCTTAAGAATTGGATCAAGACTGAATGCGCATAGCCTATGTTTTTCTCGGTGCATTTCTTGCACTCGCCCCGTCCGCCTATGCCGAGGTCGCAGCGCCACCCGTCTTGAAGCCGCTGACGCGGCAGGCCCAGGCGGCTGAATTGAGCGCGCAATTTCTGTCGCGATACAGCTACAAGCCGGTTCCGCTCGACGATGCTCTCTCGGCGAGGGTGATGGATCAGTTCATCAAGTCGCTTGATCCCGACCGCATGCTCTTCCTGCAGGCCGACATCGACAAGTTCATGGCTGACCGCAACGAGATCGACGACGCCATCGAGCGGCAGGACCTGAAGATCCCCTTTGCCATCTTCAACGCCTATGAACGGCGCGTCGTCGACCGCATGACCTATGCGCGCAGCCTGCTCAAGCAGGGCTTCGACTTCAGCGGCAAGGAAGATTATGCAGTGCTGCGCGACAAGGCGCCCTGGCCGCAGTCGGAAGCCGAAAGCAACGATCTCTGGCGCAAGCGCGTCAAAAACGACTGGCTGCGGCTGAAGCTCGGCGGCAAGGACGATGCGGCCATTCGCGAGACGCTCGACAAACGCTATGAGAACACGCTCGAGCGCGCCTACAAGTTCAAGAGCGACGACGTCTTCCAGTCCTTCATGGACGCCTATTCGAATTCGATCGACCCGCACACGGATTATTTCGGTGCGACTGCTTCGGCCGATTTCAACGTCTCGATGAAGCTGTCGCTGTTCGGCATCGGCGCGGTTCTGCAGGAGCGGGACGATTATACGACGATCCGCGAACTCGTGCCCGGTGGGCCGGCGCAGCTCTCCGGCAAGCTCGCCGTCGGCGACCGCATCACCGGCGTCGGCCAGGGCAAGGACGGGCCGATCAAGGAAGTGGTGGGCACCCGTCTCGATGAGGTCGTGCAGATGATCCGCGGCAAGAAAGGCTCGGTGGTGCGGCTCGACATCCTGCCGGCCGATGCCGGCGCCGACGGCGTGCATCGCGTCGTCAGCCTGGTGCGCGACAAGATCAGCCTCGACAAGCAGGCCGCCAGGAAGACCGTGCTGTCGGTGAAGGCAGGCGAGACCACCCGCAAGATCGGCATCATCACCCTGCCGGTCTTTTATGAGGATTTTGAAGCCAAGAACAAGGGCGACAAGGATTACAAGAGCGCCAGCCGCGATGTCGCCAAGCTTCTCGGCGAACTGAGCGAGGAAAAGGTCGACGGCGTTCTCATCGATCTTCGCAACAATGGCGGCGGTTCGCTTGATGAGGCGATCGATCTAACCGGCCTCTTCATTGGCAAGGGCCCGGTCGTTCAGCAGCGCGCCGGCAACGGCAAGATCGAGGTCAAGAGCGCCGACCTTAAAACGCCTGCCTGGACGGGCGCATTGGGCGTTCTGATCAACCGCGGCTCGGCTTCGGCTTCGGAGATTTTTGCCGCGGCAATCCAGGATTATGGCCGCGGCGTGATCATCGGCGAGCCGAGTTTCGGCAAGGGCACGGTTCAGACAGTCGTCGATCTTGACCAGGTGGTGCACAACAGCAAACCCGAATTCGGGGAACTGAAGGTGACGATCGCCCAGTTTTTCCGGATCAACGGCGGCACGACGCAGCTGCGCGGCGTTACCCCCGATATCAGCCTGCCGGGACTGTCGGATCTGGCGAACTTCGGCGAGACCAGTTATGACAATGCCCTGCCATGGGCGGAGATCAAGCCGGCGAAATATGCGATGGAAGGTGATGTTACGGCATTGCTGCCGGCTTTGCAGAGCCGCCATGATGCGCGGGTCAAGGGCGATCAGGATTTCCAGCGTCTGCTGCAGGACATCGCCGATCTGAAGGCGCAGCGCGAGAAGGGCGTCGTTTCCCTGAACGAAGCCGAACGCCGCAAGGAAGCGGCCGCCCGGGAAGCCCGGTTCAAGGCGCGCGCCGAAGCCGGCGATGGCGACGATCTTGCCGGCGACGACGGCCTGCAGGCGGATGAGCGCAGCCTGAGTGCCGATATCGCCATGGAAAATGCCCGCAAGAAGGCGAAGGACGTCCTGCTCGACGAGGCCGCCGCCATTGTCGGGGACGAGGCGGATTTGCAGGGCGGCGATGTAGAGGCAGCCACGAAGCCGTCGGGAAAGGCGGAGCAGAAATAGGCGGCGCCGATAAACTGCACTATGTCGTTTGGAATGCGCTAACCGGTGATGATGCGAGATGTCCGTTTAACGACAGTTCGAATCTGCTCAACTGCAAGTCATTCCAAGGGGGCTGGAACTGGAAGCGGAAGTTTTATCAACTCCATCGATCTGCCAATCCCGGCCGCGCGGTGGTATCGTTTGCTTCATACTGTTTTCTCTTCCAGTATTCTGACGGGCCGGTCCCACTGGATGAGGACGACGCAGCCGGTTTCGCTCCAGACCGAGTGCTCGGTGCCGGGCCCGTTGACAATGTAGCTGCCGCGGCCGTAATCGCCCGCTTCATCCGATTGCACGCCGTCGAGCACGAGAATTGTTTCGAGCCCCTCATGCCGGTGGCGGGGAACGCCGGCGCCGGCTTCATATTTCAGCAGCGCTACTCCTGGCTGATCACCCTCAAAGGGTCGGATCCAGTGGATCGTCACCTGATCGCGGAAGGGGCCGAACTCGAGATCCTTCCAGCCACCTGAGGTCAGCAATTCGCGGGTTGTTTCAGGCATGGGCGATGCTTTCCAATATCGCGTCGACATGAGCCGTCCAGCCGACGATTGCACCCTGGGCGCGGATCATGGCGATGGCTGCGGCCTTGAACTCCGGAAAATAGCTTTCCGTGGCCTCCTCGGCGAGCAGGCATTCATAGCCGCGGTCGTTGGCCTCACGCATGGTGGTCTGCACGCAGACTTCGGTCGTCACGCCTGCGAAAACCAGCTGTTTGATACCTTTCTGCTGCAGCACTTCGCCGAGCTTGGTCGCATAGAAGGCGCCCTTGCCCGGTTTTTCGATGACGACCTCGCCTTTGACCGGAGCAAGCTCCGGCAGAATTGCTGTCCCGGGCTCGCCGGAGATCAGGATGCGGCCCATGGGACCTTCGTCGCCGATCCTGAGTGTCGGATTGCCGCGGTCGCGTTTCGCCGGCGGCAGATCCGAAAGATCGGGCCGATGGCATTCCATCGTGTGAATGACCGGCAGCCCGGCATAACGAAAGCCCTGGATGAGTCGTTTGACATCGGGCACGATCCTGGTGATGCGGCTGACATCATTGCCGAGGCTGGCGCCGAAGCCGCCGGGCTCGGCAAAGTCACGCTGCATGTCGATGACGATCAGGGCGAGCTGGTCGTGCTTCACCGGAAAGGCGAAGGGTTCTGCCTTGATCTCCGCCATCAGTGATGCCCCGCCATATGGGCGCCGATCACGCCGATGTCGGCTGAGCGGGCCGGCGTTTCGTAGACCAGCCTACCTTCGGAAATCACCATGATGCGATCGGACATCTCCAGCAGCTCGTCGAGGTCCTCGGAGAGCAGCAACACGGCAGCGCCGGCATTGCGCGCTTTCATGATGCGGGCGCGGATTTCGGCGACGGCCGAGAAATCGAGGCCGAAGCACGGGTTCGAGACGATGAGCAGATCCACCTTGCCGGTGAGTTCACGGGCAAGCACGGCGCGCTGCACATTGCCGCCGGAAAGTGCCGCGATCGGCGAGGCAGACGAGGCTGTCTTCACCTTGAAATCGAAAATCAGCGCCGCGGCGCGCTTCCTCATCTTGCCCTTGTTCAGCCAGATCGCGTCCTTGCCATCTGCTTTGAGGTCAAACGTTCGAAAGGCGAGATTTTCGCTGACCGTCATGCGCGGAGCACAGGCATTCTGCAGCGGCTCCTCGGGAATAAAACGGACATTGTTCTTGCGCGTCTCGGGCCGTGTCGCGCGGTAGGCGTCGCCGTTGACGATAACGCGGCCGGTCTCCGTGGGGCGCTGGCCGGCGAGGATTTCGGTCAATTCCTTCTGGCCATTTCCTGATATCCCGGCGATGCCGACGATCTCGCCGGCGTGAACCATGAGCTCGTCGATTTCGATGGTCTTGAGACCTGAGCGGTCAGGCGCCTTGACCTGCTCGACCTTGAGGACCGGCTTGACGCTCTGCGGGGTGGGAACGCGGCTGTCGAGCTCGGCGAGCTTGACGTCGCCGATCATCATCGTCGCCATCTCGGCTGTGGAGACTTCCCCGACTTTTCCAGAGCCGACAAGCATGCCCCGCCGCAGAATCGAGACGGCATCGGCAAATTTAGTCACCTCGTGGAACTTGTGGGAGATCATCAACACGGTCAGTTCGCCGCGCTCGGTCATTCCACGCACGAGGCCGAGCATCTCGTCGGCTTCTGCGGGCGTCAGCACCGAGGTCGGCTCGTCGAGGACCAGAAAGGAGCGGCCGAGATAGAGCTGCTTGACGATCTCGAGCTTCTGTTTCTCGCCGGCGGCCAGTTCGCTCACCGGGCGAGCCAGGGGGATCTGAAAGGGCATGCGCTCCATGAAGGCGGCGAGATCCTTCCGCTCCTTCGCCCAATTGATGACAGCAGGGACTTCGGCGCGGCTGATGACGAGGTTTTCGGCACCCGTTAGCGACGGGACCAGCGTGAAGTGCTGATAGACCATGCCGAGGCCATAGGTCGCCGCGTCCCTGGGCGATGCGATCGCCACTTCGCGACCATCGATGGAGAGCGAGCCCGCCGTCGCGTGATAAAAGCCCATGATGCATTTGACGAGCGTCGACTTGCCGGCGCCGTTCTCGCCGAGCAGGGCGTGGAAACTGCCGGACGGCACCTTGATCGAGACATGGTCAAGCGCGGTGAAGCTGCCGAAGCGCATCGTCATGTCGATCGTGTCGATGCCGACGGCCTTGCCGGGTTGCGGGAGCGGGGTGTCGCGGATCGTGCTCATGGCAGCTGGCTCACGAGCGTTGCGGAATTGGAAACCGAGCCGAAGACGCCGCCCTGCATTTTCACCATCTTGATCGCGGCGAGATGGTTGCCGTAGTCGGTCGCGCCGCAGCAGTCTTCCAGCAGCAGGCATTCGAAGCCGCGATCATTGGCCTCGCGCATGGTGGTGGACACGCAGACATCCGTCGTGATGCCTGTGAGGATGATGTTTTCGATACGCTTCCGGTTGAGGATCAGCTCCAGGTCGGTGGCGCAGAAGGAGCCCTTGCCGGGCTTGTCGATGATCGCCTCGCCTTCAATCGGATAGAGTTCCGGGATGATGTCCCAGCCCGGCTCGCCGCGTGTGAGGATGCGCCCGCACGGGCCTGGATCGCCGATGCCTGCGCCGATCCGCTGTGAACGCCAGCGCTTGTTGGCCGGCAGGTCGGCGAGATCAGGCCGATGACCCTCGCGGGTGTGGATGATGTGGTAGCCCTTCGCGCGCATGGCGGCCAACACCTTCTTGATGGGCTCGATAGGCGCCTGGACCAGGGACAGGTCGTATCCCATGTGGTCGACATAGCCGCCCTTGCCGCAGAAATCCGTCTGCATGTCGATGATGATGAGAGCGGTATTGTCCGCACGCAGGGCGCCGTTATAAGGCCAGGCATAGGGATCGGCGTCGATATAATGTCCTTTGGTTTCGACCATGGCGTCCATCGCTTTTCTCCTATTCACCCGCGAGTTTGAATGTTTCGCCGTAGCGGCGCGTCGGCTTGTTGAAGCCGCAGGACGTACCGTCCGTGACCTTCACCTGATCCTCCCAGGGGAGGCGGTATTTGCCGGCGATGAGATCGTGCATGTAGGTATAGGGTGCATCATCAGCCCCGCCGGCGACGGCGACATAGCCGCGATGACCGAATTGGTAGATGTTGTTTTCCACACTCCAGCCGAGCCGCGCCTCGCGCACAAGATCCGGTCGCACTTCGGCCGTGATGATCTCGTTGACGCGGCCGGACGTGCCGTGAGCGATGATCGAGCCGTCGAAATTGCAGATCATGCCTTCGCCCATCGAGTCGAACGTGCCGTCGGAGCCGCACATGCAGACGCTCGCTGTAACCATGAGATTGCAGAAGGCGTTCGACTGGTTGGTGAAGCGCCACGCTTCGCGGATCGGCGCTGTATAGCCGGCCGTGCGGATCATGATTTCCGCACCCTTATAGGCGCATTCGCGCGCCATCTCCGGGAACATGCCGTCATGGCAGATGATGAGCGCGAGCTTGGCTCCCTTCGGGCCGTCGATGACGGGAATACCGACATTGCCTGGCTCCCATGGTTCGACCGGCACCCAGGGATGCATCTTGCGGTAATAGAGCTTGAGCTCGCCCTTATCGTCGATGATTAAACCGGAATTATAGGGCACGCCCTCCGGGTTCAACTCCATGATCGAGAAGCAGCCCCAGATCGCGTTGTCCCTGCAGGCTTTCTTGAAGGCAGAGACCTCCGGTCCATCGAGCGTGCACATGATCTCCGGATTGATATCCATCGACAGTCCGTGCAGGGCATATTCCGGAAAGACGACCAGATCCATGCCGGGCTGGTTGCGCCGCGCCTTGCCGACGAGATCGACGATCGCCTGTGTCTGGCGGGCAAGGTCTTGCCTCGTGGCCGTGACGGGAAGCTGCAGTTGGACGAGGCCAATTCCGACGCCGTATTCCGATTTGTTCAAACCGCCGAGGCCGTTCATGGTTGGCTCCTTTCAGGCCCATGTCGTTCGGGCTCATTTCGTGAGGGAAAGCGCGCCAGGCGCGCCGGCAAGCGAACGGGTGGGTGATGAGGTCGCGATCATGATGACGAGGGTGAGCACGTAGGGGGCAGCATAGAAGAGGTAATAGCCCTGGGTCACGCCGATCGATTGCAACGCCGGCCCGAGCGCACCGGCGCCGCCGAATAGCAGCGCGGCGAGGAAGCAGCCGATCGGGTTCCAGCGGGCGAAGATGACGAGTGCGACGGCCATCAAGCCTTGACCTGAAGAAATGCCCTCGTTCCACGATCCGGGATAATAGAGCGATAGGTAGGCGCCGCCGATCGCCGCCAGCGACCCGCCGACGGCAGTGGCCAGCAGGCGCACCTGATCCGGATTGATGCCCATGGCGCGCGCCGCATCCGTGCTGTCACCGACGACGCGCAGGATGAGGCCCAGCCGGGTATTCCGGAAGGCCCACCAGAGGGTGAAGGCCAGCAAGGCCCCCAGGATGAAGAGAACATTGATGTTCAGCGCTGCCTGGATCTGCGGCAGGCTCGACCAGAAACCGAAGGGAATCGACGGCAGATGCGGCGCTGCAGGCTGAATGAAGGACTTGCCGAGGAAGAAGGCGAGGCCCAGGCCGAACTGCATCATGGCGATGCCGATCGCGATGTCGTTCACCTTCGGCCATTTGCAGATCCAGCCGTGAACGAGACCGAAGATGGCGCCGGTCGCCATTGCGGCGAGCACGCCGAGCCAGGGCGAGTTGGTCATGACGGCTACGGCGTAGGCCGTCATCGCACCGAAGACGAGCGTCCCTTCCAGGCCGAGATTGATGCGGCCGGAGCGCTCGGTGATCGTCTCGCCGAGGCTGACGAAGATGAAGGGGGTGGATACGCGGATGGCGCCCGCCAGGATCGCGAGCGGCACGCCCCAGATCCCGATGCCCGTCTCTTCCATCAGAGGCTCCTTTTCCAGAGGTCGGGATTGAAGATCTTGAAGCGCCCGTAGAAGGTCTCGCAGAAGAGGATGATGATGAAGACCGTACCCTGCAGCACCAGCACGGTGGCATCGGGCAGGCCCATGCGGCGCTGGATGAGGCCGCCGGAAGCATCGATGCCCCCGAGCAGGATCGCGACCGGGATGATCGCCAGCGGATTGTGGCGGGCGAGGAAGGCGACGAGGATGCCCGTATAGCCATAACCCGCGGCGAGCGAGGCATTGGCGCTTCCCTGGACGGCCACGACCTCGATCATGCCGGCAAGACCTGCGAAGCTGCCGGCGATCGCGGAAAAGCCTGCGATCAGCCTGCCGACCGGCAGACCTTGGATCTGGGCGGCGCGCACATTGCCGCCGGCGATGCGTGCCGCAAAACCGAAGCTCGTCACCTCGATCAATATCCAGGAGAGGATGCAGGCGAGGATGCCGATCACGAGGCCCCAATGCACATCCATGCCGGGAATGTTGCCGAGCATGTATTCGGGCGGCAGCGGCTTGGTCGAGGGCTTGTTGAGACTGGCCGGATCGCGTAGCGGCCCCTCGACGAACTGATTCATCAGAGCGATGGCGATATAGGAGAGCAGCAGCGAAGAAATGGTTTCGTTGACGCCGCGGTAATGGCGCAGGAAGCCGGCAAAGCCGATCCAGATGCCGCCGACGACCATGGCGGCAATCGCCATCAGAACAAGAGCGGGAAACACGGGGGCCGCGCCGACAAGCGGCATGGCCATGGCTGCGGCGGCAACGCCGCCCAACACGACCGCTCCTTCCCCGCCGATGATGACGAGGCCGAGGCGGGCGGGCAGGGCGACGCAGAGTGCCGTCAGGAGAAGGGGTGCGGCACGGCTTAAGCTGTTCTGCACCGAAAACCAGCTGCCGAAGCCGCCGGTATACATGAGCTGGAAGAGCATGGTCGGCGATTTGCCGACCGCCAGGATGAAGAGGGAGAAGAGCCCGAGCCCGATCAGGATGGCCGCAAGGCCGATGACCACAGGTTCCGCCCTGCGTGCGATCCATTCGAGCAGGGGACGCAGCGCGGCTGGGTTGTCGGAAGCGACTGGCATTGCGGGATCATTGGCCTGAACGGTCATGGCGCTTCTCCCTCACGCGGTTTACGCCGTCGACCCGACGACACCCTCGACCAGATAGTTCATGCTTTCGAGCTCGATTGCGTCTTCCGCGTAGCTCTTGTCGGCCGTGACGACGGTGTTGCCCTTGTTATCCTTCAGCGGCCCCTTGAAGACCGAGAAGCCGCCCTTCATCATTTCGGCATGCGTCGCCTCGAATGCCTTGCGGCCCGCCTCGGAAACGCCGGGGCCGAGCGCGCTCATCTTGACGAAACCGTCCTTCAGGCCGCCACGCACGAAATTGCCGAGCTTTTCGCCGGCCTGGGCCTTCTTGACGAAGTCGCTATAGACATTCCCCCAGGCCCATTCGGCGCCCGTGAGGTATTTCTCCGGCGCAAGCGGGCTCTGATTGGCGTGGTAGCCGCAGACGAAGGCGCCGCGGCCGGCGGCGGTTTCGACGACCACCTTTGGACTGTCGACATGGCAGGTGATGACGTCCGCGCCCTGATCGACCAGCGCGTTGGTGGCTTCCGCCTCCTTGACCGCAAGCGACCATTCGCCGGTGAAAATCACCTGGCAGGTAATGGTCGGATCGACTGCGCGTGCGCCGAGCAGGAAGGCATTGATGTTCTGCAGCACCTGCGGGATCGGCTTGGCGGCGACAAAACCGATCTTCTTGCTCTTCGTTGCATGGCCGGCCGCGATGCCGTTCAGATACTGCCCCTGGAAAATATAACCGAAATAGGAGCCGGTATTGGCCGGATGCTTGCCCTCCTGCCAGAGCCCGCCGCAATGGCGGAACTGGATATCGGGATATTTGGCGGCCATGGCCAGCATATGCGGATCGAAATAGCCGAAGGAGGTCGGGAAGAGCAGGGTGGCGCCATCGAGATTGATCATCGATTCCATCGTCTTCTGAACGTCCACCGTCTCGGGCACGTTCTCTTCCTCGACGACGGTGACGCCGGGCACCGCCTTGACGGCGGCAGCACCCTCTGCATGCGCCTGGTTGTAGCCATAGTCATCCTTGGGACCGACATAGACGAAGCCGACGGTCAGGGCCGCCTGCGCGAGCGCGCGGGAGGAGAGGAGACCGGGCGCCGCGCCGACGAGAGTGGCGGCGGCGGAAGCCTGAAGAAAATGACGTCGTTTCATGGAAAGGAGTCTGGTCATCGGAATGCTCCCCTGATGGCGGTTTTGCCGTTTTCGATTGGTTACAGAAAAGTGTATGCAATGGCCATGCCAGATTTTAGTGTATTGATTCTATGTGTGAAATTGTGAGGGTTCCGGCCGGTGTCCGAGAAGTGCATGCAATTTCATCTTAAAATTAGATGAAAAAATATGCACAGCCTATAAAATCGCCCGACATCTGCCTCGTTTGACTGAAAGGTGCTGGGAATCCGATAGTGCAGAATACATTTTTGCTAGGTACATCAATCATATAAACTGATGTTTGACTTTGCCCGCTTGAGCGGGCATGTGTATGCAATCAGAACGGTGTAGAATCATTCCTTGAAGCAAGCCAGGCGCAGAGAAATCATCAGAGCAGGGACGACCGTCGAGCAGATGGTACGTGCGATCGCGGACATGATCGTGACCGGACAGATGCTGCCGGGCGAGAAGCTTGATGAGGTCTCGCTGGCTGCTCGTTTCGAAGTGTCGCGCACACCGGTGCGCGAGGCGCTCCGTGAACTCGGGGCGATGGGGCTTGTCGACCGGGAGCCGAACCGCAGCGCCGTCGTCACCACCGTCACCGAAACTTATCTGCATTCGATGTTCGAGGCCATGGCTGAACTCGAAGCGATCTGCGCCAGGCTCTCGGCCGAGCGTATGACCGTCGATGAGCGGCGCACGCTGGAGTTGGAGCATAAGGCATCAATGAGGCTCGTGCATGCCGGCGCGGAAGAGGAGTATTCGGTGCATAACACGGAATTCCACACCCGCCTTTATCGCGGGGCGCATAATGATCACATCTTGGAGATGGTGACGCAGACACGGGCACGGCTCGCCCCATTTCGACGGGCGCAGTTTCGTCTGCCGGGCCGCTTGGCAAAGTCCTACGAAGAACACGGCCGGATCGTGATGGCAGTCATGCGGGCGGACGGCATCGCTGCCGCACAGGCAGCTTATTCCCACGTGGTGATGGTCAGCGATGCGAGCGCGGTGTTTGCAACAACCGGAGAGCCGAGCGCGCGAGGCACCTGAAATCTTGCAGGTCGTCTGCGACAATGGGACAGCGATGGCCGCCGCAACTGCAGCGGCTGGCCTTTGTCCATAATGCAGCGAACTTCTTGTTCGCGACCGTCCTCAGGCGTCGAAGCAAAAATTATAGCAAATGCGATATCGTCTCGGCCCCGACTTGTCATGAAATCCTGCGGTGGCCGAACCGCCTTGAAGCACTTCGTGCGTCAAGGCCCGCAAGTATCGCCAGCAGGATTTTTTTGAGACGATGCTTCATGCTTTTTTCATTTGATCTGAGACGTAGGCGCGCCAGCCCCCCAATTCCGTGATTTCGAGCGCGCCTTCGATGGCATGAGCCTCGCAGAGAAAACCGGGAATTTGAGAACCGTCATCGAGCGTTACCTTGCCGATGCCGAGCGGGGCCGGGATGTTCTGGACAAAGCGCCCGAAAGCCTCCGGAGTGACTTTCCACACCTCGACTTCAAGACCCTTGCCGTCAAAACCGGGTTCACGGATCAGGCCTGGCTTCGGCGGGACGGTGCCCGGCAGAACGAAGAGGCGGTAATCCGGTGCAGTACGGCAGGATTTGAGGCGCCTGCCGCCCGGTCGCGTCAGTTCGTGGTTGAGAGGCATGCCGCTCAGATGCGCCCCGACGACGACAATCGGCACCAAGCCGTCATCTTCCGACGGCACGCGGATCGCTTCGGGAATTGCCGAGAGGCGGTCCTTGCCCATGCCGGCGTTCGCAGCACGGTGCATGGCATCGGCGAAGGGGCCGAGAGCGTCATCGGTAAAGGCCGGACCAATCAGAGTCACGCCGGCCGGGAGATGACCGTCGGCGTCGAAGCCGACTGGAACGGCGATCGCGGCGCAGCCGAGAAGATTGGCGAAGTTGGTGTACCGGCCGAAATGGCCGTTTTTCACAATCGGATCCGCCATCATCTCGTCGACCGTGTAGGTGGTCGGCGAGGTCGGCAGCATCAGGATATCAGCCTTTTCCCATTCCTTCAGGGTCTTCTGACGCAGCGCCTCGAGCTTGTATCTGCCTTCGAAAGCGGCGACGGCGTCATAGGCTTTCGCGCCCTCGATAATGGTGCGAACCGTCGGATCGAAGTCTGGGCCATTCGTGGCCAGAAAATCCTTCACCGCCGCCAGCCGCTCGGCGACCCAGGGACCGTTGTAGAGCAGCTCTGCTGCCTGCCGGAACGGCGCGTAGTCGAAGGGAACGATGGTGGCGCCGAGCGCGCGCGCCCTTTCGATCGCGGCGTCATAGAGAGCTTCGACTTGCCTGTTGCCGAAGAATTCCCGCTCGGCACCGTCGAGCACACCGACCCGCAGACCGGAGGCTGGCAGGCTGGCTGGAACCGCCTTGCGCGAGAAGGGATCGGCGGCATCGTAACCTTCCATCACCTTGCGGATCGCGACGCCGTCGCCGACCGTCGGGGCAAAGACGGTGACGACATCGACGCTGCGGCAGGCCGGCACGACCCCGACATTCGGCACCAGCCCCGGAGTCGGTTTGATGCCGACGAGATTGTTGAAAGCCGCCGGCACGCGACCGGAGCCGGCCGTGTCCGTGCCGAGCGCGAAGCTCGCCAAGCCCGAGGCGACGGCAACGGCCGAGCCGGAGCTTGAGCCGCCCGACACATAGTTCTTGTCGAAGACCGAGCGTGGGGCTCCGTAGGGCGAGCGCGTGCCGTTAAGACCGGTGGCGAACTGGTCGAGATTGGTCTTGCCGATGACGATCGCGCCCGCAGCCCGCAGCCTCGCAACGACGGTTGCGTCCGTCTCCGGCCGATAGGAAAAGGCAGGGCAGGCAGCCGTCGTCGGCAGTCCCGCCACGTCGATATTGTCTTTCACCGCGAAGGGAATGCCCCAAAGCGGCAGGCTGTTGGGATCAGGCGCCCGTTCCATCAGAGCTCGTGCCTCGGCCCGCAAGGCTTCATCAGGCGCCGGCGTGATGAAGATAGCGGGATCCCTCGCGTCATTGCGACGGGCAATGACGATCTCGATAATATCGAGCGGGCTTTTGCCTGCCTCATAGGCTGCGCGAAGGCTGGTCAGATCAAGAATGGTCGGCAGCATGGGTCAGCACTCCTCCAGAACAACAATGATATCGCCCGCTTTGACGTTTCGTCCGGGCCCGGCGCG
This sequence comes from Rhizobium atlanticum, assembly GCF_030182485.1. Lineage (NCBI taxonomy): Bacteria > Pseudomonadati > Pseudomonadota > Alphaproteobacteria > Hyphomicrobiales > Rhizobiaceae > Rhizobium > Rhizobium atlanticum. Next base: position 64,988 of record NZ_JAQJCJ010000020.1, on the reverse strand, counting down.
CAGATCGCGGACGCGGCCTGGCGCATGTGCGGTGACGTTGATTTCCATTTTCATGGATTCGATGATGGCAAGCGTGTCGCCGGCCGCAACCGGTGCGCCCGGCTCGACCAGCAGTTTCCAGATATTGCCGGGCACGGCGCTTGCAACGCCGAAGCAGCCTTGGGGAATGTCCCCATCCGGACTTTCGCCGGTGCCTTCGTCGGTAACGAAGCTGTCGAGACCCGCCTCCTTCCAGCGCCGGCGTTCGGCGTCGAAGGCGGCCTGCTGGCGTGCCTTGAAGGTCGCGATCGAGGCGGCATTCGCCTGCAATTCCTGCTCATAGGCGGCGTAGGAAAATTCCGTCTCCTCGATCTTGACGTGATAACCGCCATGCGGAAAGGCGCTGCGGGCTTCCGCCAATTCCTGATGGCTGACCGGGAAGAAGCGGATCTGATCGAAAAAGTCGAGCAGCCACGGCTTGCCCTTGGCAAAGACCGGCGTCTGGCGCCAGGTATTCCAGACCTGGATGGTGCGACCGAACAGCTGGTAGCCGCCAGGACCTTCCATGCCATAAATGCACATATAGGCCCCGCCGATGCCGACGGCATTTTCAGGCGTCCAGGTGCGGGCCGGATTGTACTTCGTCGTCACCAGCCGATGGCGCGGATCGACCGGGGTCGCCACCGGCGCACCGAGATAGACGTCACCGAGGCCGAGCACGAGGTAGCTCGCATCGAAGACGATATTGCGCACCGCCTGTTCGTCCGCCAGCCCATTGATGCGGCGGATGAACTCGATGTTGTCGGGGCACCAGGGCGCGTTCGGTCGCACGAGTTCCTGATATTTGCGCATCGCAAGTTCCGCATCCGGATCGTTCCAGGAAAGCGGCAGATGCACGATGCGGCTCGGCACGGTGACGTCCTGGACCGCGGGCAGACTCGTCTCGATTTCGGCCAGCAGGCCAAGCAGGCGTTTGCGCGTCAGCGTCGAGCCGTCATAATGGATCTGCAGCGAGCGGATGCCGGGGGTGAGATCGATGATGCCGGGCAATCGGGCCTGCGAAACGGCCTGCATCAAGAGATGCACCCTCAGCCGCAGGGCGATATCAAGCGTCATCGGCCCGTATTCGACCAGCAGACTGTCATCACCCTGGCGGCGGTAGAGCACCGAGACCGGCCCGTCGTCGCGCTTGCCGATCACAGGCGAGCCCGTTTCTTCCTTCATCCGATGCACGACCGGACCGGCAATCGGATCTTCGGACCGAGCAACGGGATGAAAGCGGATGCGATCACCCGGCTTGAATTGCCCCATCTTCCATTGCTCGTCGCGTGCGATCACCGCCGGGCACACGAAGCCGCCGAGGCTCGGACCATCAGGACCGAGAATGATCGGCATGTCGCCGGTAAAATCGATCGCCCCGATCGCATAGGCATTGTCATGCAGGTTGGAGGGATGGAGGCCAGCCTCGCCGCCATCGCTGCGTGCCCATTTCGGCGCGGGACCGATCAGCCGAACGCCGGTGCGGGCGCTATTGAAATGCACCTCGTAACTCGTCGAAAACAGCGTCTCGATATCGCAGTCCTGGAAGAAATCGGGCGCGCCATGCGGACCATAGACGATGCCGACGTCCCATTCGCTCGTCAATTCCGCAGGCTCTGTTGCCGGCTTAGGCGCCTCGGTGGCCGCCTGGCGGGCAAGACGTAGCACATCCCCGGTTTTCAGCGTGCCGGTGGCATTGCCGCCGAACTGGCCGAGACCGAAAGTGGCACGCGAGCCGAGCACGACGGGGGCGGCAAAGCCGCCTTCTACGGCAAGGTAAGCCCGCTGCCCCGGTCCATCGATGCTGCCGATTGCGAGGACCTGGCCGGCGCGGATGGTCACCGCATTGCCATGCGGCAGATTCACGCCGTCGATGCTCATCGCCATCCTGGCGCCGGCAAGGGCAACCGTCGTATCGGTATGGAATTTCAGCATCGGGCCGGACACGGTCAGCTCCAGTGCTGCGACCATATCGCCATTGCCGACGAGTCGATTGGCGTGGCGGAACGAGCGCTCATCCATCGGCCCGCTCGGCGGCACGCCGACATGCCAGAGTCCAAGCCGGCCCGGCAGTTCCTGGATGCTTGATTGCGCGCCCGGCGCGATCACCTCGATGACATCGGGCACGAAGGAAAAATCACGTAGCGCCGTCGTCGCCACCTTGCCGCTCGCCAGAAGCTCGGAGCTGGCGATGGCCCTGAGATAGTCGAGGTTGGTTTCGATGCCCGATATCGATGTTTCGCCAAGTGCCGCCTTCAGCTTTTCGATCGCCGCCGTTCGGTCCTCGGCTGACACGATCACCTTGGCGAGCATCGGATCGTAGAAGGGCGTGACCTCCGTGCCGGTCTCGATCCAGCCGTCGATGCGCCCGTCTTGCGGGAAGGACACCTCCGTCAGCAGGCCGGCGCTCGGGCGGAAATCTGCATGCGGCATCTCGGCATAGACACGCACTTCGATCGCCGCTCCCTTCGGTTGCAGGGCCTCGGCGCCCGAGAGCACGTCCTCGCCGGCCGCCTGACGGATCATCCATTGGACGAGATCGATGCCGAACACAGCTTCGGTGACGGGATGTTCGACCTGCAGCCGGGTGTTGACCTCAAGGAAGTAGAATTCATCGCGCTGGGGATCGTAGATGAATTCCACGGTGCCGGCGGATTCGTAGGAAACCACAGCACCAAGATCGACGGCCGACTTATGCAGGCGGGCGCGGGTCGCGGCCGAAAGTCCGGGGGCCGGGGCCTCCTCGACCACCTTCTGGTTCCGCCGCTGCAGCGAGCAGTCGCGCTCGCCGAGCGCGATGACCTTGCCTTGGCCGTTGCCGAAGATCTGCACTTCGACATGCCGTGCCTCGGCCACGAAACGCTCGATATAGACGCGTGCATCGCCGAAGCTTGCCCGCGCCGTACGCTGCACGCTTTCGAAGGACGCCTTCAGGCTTTCGGCATCGGCACAGAGCTGCATGCCGATGCCGCCGCCGCCGGCCGTGCTTTTCAGCATCACGGGATAGCCGATTTCTTCGGCCGCAGCGAGCGCTTCATCGGCGCTCGAAAGCAGGCTCGTGCCGGGCAACAGCGGCACGCTGCTCGCCTTGGCGAGTTCGCGGGCCGTATGCTTCAGCCCAAAGGCAGAGAGGTGCTCGGGCCGCGGGCCGATGAAGGTGATGCCTTCGGCGGCAAGTCGCTCGGCAAAACCGATATTTTCCGACAGGAAGCCGTAGCCCGGATGCACTGCCTCGGCCCCCGTCGCCTTGCAGGCGGCAATGACGGCGTCGACATTCAAATAGCTTTCGCTGGCCGGCGCCGGCCCGAGACGGATCGCCTCATCCGCCATCATCGCGGGCTTGGCGAAGCGATCGGCATCGGAATAAACCGCGACGGAGGCAATGCCCATCCGTCGCAGCGTCTTGATGACCCGCACGGCGATTTCGCCCCGGTTGGCGATCAGGACTTTCTTGAACATGCTCAGTCCTCGCCGTCCCAGATCAGCACCCGGATCGGCGTCGGATCGAAGCCGTTGCAGGGGTTGTTGATCTGCGGGCAATTGGAAATGACGCAGAGCACGTCCATTTCCGCGATGAGTTCGACATAGTCGCCAGGTGCCGAAATACCGTCGACGATGGTCATTTCGCCGTTCGGCTTGATCGGCACGTTCATGAAGAAATTGATGTTGGGCACGATGTCGCGCTTGCCCATGCCGTGTTTGCTGACCTCGAGGACGAAGTTGTCGCGGCAGGCATGCAGGTATTTCGTGCCATGGCCGAAGCGCACCGTATTGCTCTCGCAGGAACAGGCGCCGGCAGACGTGTCATGGCGGCCGCAGCTGTCAGCCGTCATGGTCAGCATCACATTGCCTTCATTCGATATGATCTTCGTGCCGATGCCGATATAGGCGGCGCCCTGCATGCGCATCGTATCCTGATTGGAATAGCGCTCGGCGAAATCGTCGGCACGATAGAAGAGCGTGTCGATCGCCTGCTGGCCAAAACTGTCTTCGATGCGGATCGTCTGACCCTTGCGCACGACGCCGGACCATGGGGCTTCGGCCGGAATGAAATGACCCTGCACAGCATTCTGAACAGTACGGGCAGGCGAGGTCTGGATGAAATCGGTCATCGTCGTCTCCTCAGGCCTGCATCAGGGCGTTGTTTTCGAAACCGCGCACGGCTTCGGCCGTTGCCGTGCGGCAAAGGTCGTCAGCGGCCGGGGCGGCTGCCCGGTAGCGGGTAATCACGACAGGCTTCGGCTGATAGGTGGGATCCGGGTCGAGTGGATGCGGGCAGGTGGAAAAGCCGACCAGCATATCCATTTCAGCGCGCAGTTCGACATAATCGCCGCTGTTCGAGCGTTTGCCCTGCCAGCCGAAACCTCCGGCCTCGGCCAGGCGAACGGGCGCGAAAAGATTGAGGATGCCGGGGATATCGCGCCTGTCGAGGCCGAGCTTGACGGCGACGAGGATCAGGTTGTCGCGGGTGTTGCGTGTCTTCTCGCCCGGATATTTCGCGGCATTCGAGGCCGCCGTCGAGCCGCCCATCAGGCAGTCATGGCCGCCGGAACTATCCTCGATGATCGAGAACATGACGCGTCCCATATCCGAGAAGATCACCCGCCCCTTGCCAAGCGCGGTCGTCCACTGGACCTTGGCGGTGTCGACGAGATTGATCCGCTCGCTCGTATCCTCGGCGTTCCAGGCGACGAGCGCCACGGTTGAATTTTCTTCGCCCTGGTCGATGCGGATTGCTTCACCGCGCAGAAGCTTGGTCGACCAATACCAGCCGCCCGGAACAGTCTCCTGGTGGATGATGGCGGCGGCGTCGATGGCCGGTGCCGGCAGCGGGCTTGGACCGGGCAGGGCCTTGGGCGCAAATTCCAGACCCTTTTTCTGGTGCTCCTCGTAACGCGCGCGATTGGCGGCAATTTCTTCGGGCGATCGTCTCACATGCATCATAGCGTCTCTCCTGATGATGCCAGGTCGTCCCGGCTGTGCCCCAGGGAAGAGACCGGGCCGTCCCGGTCGGGGCTGAAGATCGATGGCTGCCCGGCAAGGCGCGGCGGCCAGATGGCAATATCCTTGGTGATGGTGGCGCCGTAGCGCTCCTTCTCTTCCGGCCGGTCGCGGCGGCGTTCGAAGGCGACGACGCGGTTGGCCAGCGTGAAAGCTTCGCGCATGTCATGGGTGACCATGACGACGGTCATCTGCGTTTCATGCCAGAGCCGCTTCATCAGCGTGTGGATCTCGGCGCGAATACCGGGATCGAGCGCGCCGAAGGGTTCATCGAGCAGCAGCACCTTCGGCTTCATGATGAGCGCCTGGGCGAGGGCCAGGCGCTGCTGCATGCCGCCGGAAAGCTGGGCCGGATATTTGTTCTCCGAACCGGCGAGCCCTACCTCGGCAATCAACTGTCGCGCTTCTTCGATCGCATTGCGGCGTGCGGCGCCGAAGAGCCTGGCCTTGTAGCGCGCCGCGGAAAATTCCTTGCCGAGCAGCACGTTGCCGAGCACCGTCAGGTGCGGAAAGACGGAATAGCGCTGGAAGACGACGCCGCGGTCCGGGCCTGGCTCCGACGGCAGAGGCTCGCCATCGAGCAGGATGTTGCCCTTTGTCGGCTGCTCCTGTCCGAGCAGCATCCGCAGGAAGGTGGTTTTGCCGCAGCCGGATGGTCCGACAAGGGCGACGAAGGCACGCGAGGCGACGGTCAAGGACACGTTTTCGAGCACGATCTGGTCGCCATATTCCTTCCAGACCCTTTCGATCTTCAGCTCGCTCATGCCTGCTTCTCCAGCTCCGACCAGGGGAATACGACGATGCGCAGGCGATCGAGCAGGGCGTTCATGACCACGGCGAGCAGGGTGATCCAGACGACATAGGGAAAGATGATATCCATCGAGAGATAGCGGCGGACGAGAAAGATGCGGTAACCGAGGCCGGAATCCGACGAGATTGCTTCGGCGGCGATCAGGAACAGCCAGGCCGGGCCGAGCTGCAGTCTGAGGCAGGTGATCAGCCGTGGCAGGATCTGCGGCAGCACGACGCGCAGTCCGATCTGCCAGGAGGAGCCGCCGAGCGTCTCGGCCTTGACGATCTGTTCGCGCGGCAATTCCAGCGCCTTCAGCGCCAGGTCACGGATCATCGTCGGCGCGACGCCGATGACGATAAGCGCGATCTTCGACGTCTCGCCGAGCCCCATGACGATAAAGAGGATCGGCAGCAGCGCCAGTGGCGGCACCATGGAGATGACGGCGACGAAGGGGGAAAGCAGCGCTCTGAGATAAGGCAGCATGCCGATCAGCATGCCGATAACGAGCGCGATCGCTGTCGAGATGCCAAGGCCGGAGAGCAGGCGGATGAGGCTCGCGCCCGTGTCCGACCAGAGCAGAAACTCGCCGGTACGCGGGTCGGCGACGAAGGCCAGACGGTTGATCGCGTCGGCAAAGCCGGCAAGGCTCGGCAGAAGCTTGTCGTTGGCGTTGTCAGCCAGTCGCGCCGCCGAGCCGAAGGCATAGGCAAGGGCAAGCAGCACGAAGGGCGGCATCGTCAAGGCGAACTGGGCGCCCCGGCTCGGCCTCGTGTTGATCCAACGCATGGGAAATGCTCCGCTGAGGAAGGGGAGGGAGCGCGAGCAGACCGCGCCCCTTTGCGATCAGAGCGAACTGTCGGCGGCGGCCTTCATATAGGCGTCGGTGAAGCGCAGCTTCACGTTGCCGGCGTCGCCCAGCACCTTGCCGTCCGGCATTTCGATGCCGATGACATCGGCGGATGGCGCGCCATTGCCGAGCAGTCCCTTCTCGAAGAGGAAGTTGCGCACCAGATCCATGGTCTTCGGCAGATTCGGCGAAGCGGTGAAGGCAACGGCATCGGCCGGCTTGTCGAAGAGCTTGGTGGCGGCAAGCTGGGCTTCGAAGCCGGCGAGATCGGTGCCCGACGCCGAGCCCATGGCCTCGCGGGCGGCCTTGCCCTCGGCGGTGTCTGCCCGCAGCAGGGCAGCCGTCTCATACCAGATGCCGGCAAGCGCCTTGCCGAAGTTCGGATTGTCTTTCAGCACGCCGCTATTGGCGACCATCAGGTCGATGATTTCGCCCGGCACTTCAGAGCTGTCGAAAACCTTCTTGGCCGAGGGATCTTCGAGGATGGTGGAAACCAGCGGGTTCCAGGTAACGACGGCAGAGACGTCAGGCGTCTTATAGGCGGCGACCATGTCGGCATCCGATGTGTTGACCACCTTCACGTCGCGCTCCGTCAGCTTGATGCTTTCGAGCGCGCGGGCGAGCAGATAGTGCGAGACGGAGAACTCGACGAGATTGACGTTCTGGCCCTTGATATCGGCAAGGCTCGCCTTGTCCTTCAGGATCACGGCGTCATTGCCGTTCGAAAAGTCGCCGACGATCACGGCCGTCGTGTCGACGCCGCCGGCGGCCGGGATCGACAGGCCATCCATGTTGGTCAGCGTCACCGCATCGAAGGCGCCTGCCGTGTACTGGTTCATCGACTCCACGTAATCGTTGAACTGCGTGACCTCGATCTTGATGCCGTATTTGTCGGCCCATTTTTTGACGATGCCGTGGTCGGCCGCGTAGCCCCAGGGCATCCAGCCGACATAGATGGACCAGGCCACCTTGAATTCGCTCTTCTGTTCCGCCTCCGCGACGGAAGCAAGCCCAAGCATCAGCGACACCGCCAGCGCTGTGGTCGAAACGATCTTCGAAAAAGTCTGCATTGAAATTCCCCTTCTGCTTTTCTTCAAAAGGGATCGGCAAAGACCATCGTGCCGCCAATCCCTTGGCTTACGAGGTCTCCCGGGCTTTTGTCCCGCCGTGCACCCGGCGGGATTTCTCCTCCGCCGGTGGTGGCTCTCGGACCAGTCGCGCTTCAGAAAAGCGCCGGAACCCTAGCCACCAACTCAGCATATTCTTTGCAAGAGGTGTGCCAGCTTATAAGCCTTTGATTTTTCTAGCCCCCGCTCCTTGGTTGCCTGTTACTGTGTACACTTCGCGGCATTTGCTGAATTTTTGAGCAGCGATCCGCGAAGCCATCCCATCGACGTCGGTTCTTTCCACGGCCACATCCGGTGCCACGGCACCGTTTCTGTCCTTGACTGAGCCGGAACGGGTTTTTGCTTGCATCGATCACATAAGCGTCGGTGGTTGGGATTTACTATGAGTCGACCCTTGACGATACATTTTTTGGAAGCCTTCCAATTGCCTTGGAAGTCACCCAACTTGCTTTTTTACAGTCGCAGGAATATTTTTATTCGGTCGGTCAATACATCATCCAACCAGTACTAGCTGCGGTGGAGCTATGCCCGAGTTTCACGGAAAGAACCGCCTTGCGGCTATACTGCTGATCTTCCTGACGGCATTGGTCTTTCTCGGGCTTGAACAGCCCGCTGCCGCCGCCTCCGGTGACCAGGATGGCCGGCGGGTTGCATTGATCGTCGGCAACTCCGTTTATAAGACGCTGCCCTCATTGCCCAATCCTGCAAACGACGTCCAGGAAGTCGCGAACACGCTGCGCAAGGCCGGTTTCGACGTGACGATCGGCATCAATGTCGACCGCATCGGGCTTGAGAATACGGTGCGCAGCTTCCTTCGCTCGGCCAATAATGCGGAGGCCGGCCTTATCTATTATTCCGGCCATGGCATCCAGGTCGGCGGACAGAATTTTCTCGTGCCGGTCGATGCCACGCTGGAAACACCTTATGACGTCGAAACGCAGACCATGCCGCTCGACCTCATCCTGAATCATCTCAAGCAGAATTCCCGCGTGCAGCTGATCTTTCTCGATGCCTGCCGCAACAACCCGTTCAATGCGCAAAAATTCTGGATGGCGGAAAAGCTGGAACCGGTTGGCGCGACACGCGGGCTGGCGCGCATCGACAGCGATCTGGGCAGCCTGATTGCCTTCTCGACGGAGCCGGGCCAGGTCGCTCTCGACGGCGAGGGGGCACTCAGCCCCTATTCCGAATCCTTCATCAAACGCGCCAGCGAGCCGAACAAGGAAATCCGCCAGGTCCTCACTGATGTGCGCCGCGACGTGATCGCCATGACCAATGGCAAGCAGGTCCCCTGGGAAAATTCCTCGCTGATGGACAGCTTCTATTTCATCCCGGCGCCGCCGCCGCCGAGCGTCGAGCCGATGCAGCAGGTGAGCGTACCGGAGGGGGCAGCCGCGACCAAGCTGCCGATCGCCCCGCCGCATGACGAAACCGGCTCCGCGCTGCTGGTCACCCTGAACCAGCTTCCCCAGACCGGCAAGCTCAGTCTGGACGGCAAGCCGGTCGAGCAGGGCGCCAAGCTGCCGGCCGCGGCGCTGACGGCGCTGAGCTATGATTCCTCGGGAGTTGCCGCCGGCACCGTCGGCCTCATCGGCTATTCCGTCAGCGATCCCTATGGCCAGGCGACGCAGGGCGTCGTCGCCATCACCGTCTCGGCCGGTGCCGGCGCCAAGCTCGCCCAGCTCGAACAGGAGAAGCAGGCGCGGCTTGCAGATGCCGGTGCCTATCTGAAGGCGCTGCCGCGCGACGTCGACACGACGATCGGCGTCGGCCCCGTCGAAGCCCGCCTGCCTGAAGTACCAGCATCGGCTGCGGGAATGACCTTCAAAGTCGCGGCCCTGCCCGACAAGGGCACACTGCGTGCCGGTGATCGGGTGATCGGCCCCGGTCACGTGCTTGAAGCAGCCGATATTCCGGCACTTTCCTACGAACCGCAGATCGGCACCGAAAACCAGTCTTTCGCGCTGACCCTCCAAGCCGCCAACGACGACCTGCAGCCCGCCACCATCACCTTCAAACCGACGCTTGACGCCTGCGATACCGCAGCCGCCGCACCGCTCGACCTGCAGGGCGTCACCGCAGGCAAGCTGCCGAATGAAATCGATCCCGCCGTCGCGCTGCCTGCCTGCGATGATGCGGTCAAGGCCTATCCCAAAGTTGCCCGCTTCGTTTACCAGCTCGGCCGCGCCCAGCTTGCCAACCGGGACGCGAAGACGGCCTTCGCGACGATCAAGAAGGCGATGGATGCCGGCCATGTCAGGGCGATCTACGAACTGTCGAGCTTCTACGAATTCGGCGCATCCGTTCCGCGGGATGCCGCCAAGGCCAGCAAGATCGCGAAGGATGGCGCGGCAAAAGGCGACCCCTTCGCCCTGCTCAGCTATGGCAAGTCCCTCTATTACGGCCGGGGCGCCAAAACCAACCAGCAAGAAGGACTGCGGCTGATACTGAACGCCGCCGATCTCGGCCACACCTACGCAATGAACGAGCTCGGTTACATTTTCCTGAACGGGATTAACGTCCCCGCCGACCCAAGCCGCGGCATCCGTTTTTACGAGGCCGGCGTTAAGCGAAATGATATCTATTCCCTCAATAATCTCGCCTTGGTGTACCGACTTGGAAACGGCGCGCCGCAAGATCTTCCTAAAGCGATCGAGCTTTTTACGCGCGCGGCAGCAGGTGGTCAGCCCTATGCTCCGACAAACCTTGGACGCATGTACCGCGATGGAGTTGGCGTTGCCGTGGACAAGGCCGAAGCGGCGAAGTGGCTGGAGATGGGCGCCGAGCGCGGTGACTACTGGGGCGCACTCGACCGCGCCATGCTGGCGAAGGAAGAAGGTGCGGATGCCGACGACCTTGCAACCGCGGCCCGCTATTTCGCGCTGGCAACCGCGATCAACATGCCTGGCAGCGGCGATCCGAAGAACCAAGCGCTGGCAGAACTCAAGAGGCTGCCTGCCACTGCAAAGAAGCAAGCGGAAGCCGCCTTTGCCGCCGAGCTGACCGCTGAGGAGCAAAAGGCAATTCCCAAGTCGAAGTCGCTCGATGATAGGCTCGTCAAGCTTGCCAAATCGACCTGGGAAAAGCGGAATCCAAGATACGATCTTTTCTGAAACGGCGGTCTGGGGGCGCCCTACATGAACAACAAGCTCATCATCCGTGTTCTCCTGTGCTCGACATTTCTCGCAGGCTCAGGCGCAATTCTGCAAAGCTGCATCTTCGACCCCGGCGGCAGGACGCTGTTCGCCAGCGAAGAGCCCGCCCGGGCCGCCACTCCTACCAAGAAAACCACGCCGACAGTCAGAAAAGTGGCCGCAAGGAGCAGTGACTCCACATTCGGCCGCTCCGGCAATGACTCCAGTTCGAGTTCAAACTCTAGTTCTGGGGGCATGGGCGGCGGCTCTTCGGGTTCGAGCAGTTCTTCCAGCTCAAGTAGCTCCTCCAGTTCGAGCAGTTCGTCGAGTTCCACCGGCGGTTCGTGGTCTGACCGCCGCCTGAAGACCGATATTCACAGGCTCGGCACATCAGCTGGGGGCATACCGGTCTATGCTTTCAGATACATCTGGGGCGGCCCCAGTTTCGTCGGCACGATGGCGCAGGACCTGCTGGCAATCAGACCTGAGGCGGTCATCGGCACGGCATCGGGTTATTACATGGTCGACTATGACCAGCTCGACATTGCGATGATTTCGATGCCGGAGGAACCCTCTTCCTTAATGGCCGAAGCAGCCATGGCACTCACGGCGCAGGCGGCGCGGACACGTTGTTCGGTCTCTCGCCCGCGGCTCGCCGTCCAGCCGGCCATGTGATCGAGGAAATCGAGCGCGTGCCAGTCCCGCGAGACAGCGATAGCGCTACGGGAAACCCTCTCATCGTCCAGGGGGTCACGCTTCTTGGAGGTGTTATCGGCATTGGGCTATCGAGCTCCCTCCACCTTGAACCTGGCATGGCGATGGCACTCGCTCTATTCTGTCTTCTCCTGGCGTGGATCGTCGCGGACGGGTTACCGGCTGCGCATCGGGCGTGGCTATCGCGAAAGAAGCGCCACGAGACTTCCGCGGCCTTGTGGCTGCGGATCGGAACCAAGCTGGTTGGCACAGCCGCGCTTCTTGGCGCAGTCGTCATTGCTTGCTCGGTCTTTCCTTTTTTCACGCAATCTTCCGCAGTCAAATGGGTGGTCAACGCCAGCCACACGACCATCCCCATTTCAATCGCCCTAGTCATCGCCACGATTCTCTATGTCACGGTCACCGATCTCGTTGCCGAGGAACCCGATGACTACCTGCACCAAGTCGGGCGCGCGGTGCTGATGCAGGATTTTCGCGAGGAGGACGTGCTGTTCGCATTACGGCTGGTTGTGATCAAATGCTTCTTTCTTGTGCTCATGTTCTCAGGCGGCATGACAGGTCTTGCGGAGCTCACTGAGAAGCCGGCATGGGGGTACCCGCTGCTATCGGCGGCCTGGTTCGAAGGCCTGATGCGACTTGCATTTCTTTTCGACGTCGTGCTTGCGGCCGGCGGCTATATTGCAACTTTCAAACTCTTCAGATGGCATGTCAGGGCCACGGAGACGACAGCACTCGGTTGGCTTGTCTGCCTCATCTGCTACGAACCGTTCTTTCCGATGATTTCGCAAGCCTTCGTGCCTTATGACGAAGGGCCGGGCTGGGAGATCGTCATCAGAGAAGGATCGGTCGTCTTCTTTCTATGGAGCTTCGCGACACTATTCTGTACCGCGATTTATGTCTGGGCCACCATCGCCTTCGGCCCGCGATTTTCCAATCTCACCCACCGTGGCATTATCACTACTGGGCCTTATCGCTTCATCAAACATCCGGCCTATCTCTCGAAAAACATTGCCTGGTGGCTCTTTGCGGCCCCGAGCTTCATCGCCAGCGGCTTTGCGGAAGGGCTTGCGCGGGCGGGCATGCTGGCCATCGTCAGTCTGATCTACCTTATGCGCGCCCGCGCCGAAGAGCGCATGCTGAGCAAGGATTCTGCCTATCGGGAATATGCCGAAAGCGTCGCGGCACGCGGACTTCTCGCGATGGCGAAGCGGCATCTCGCCTTGAAACCAGCGCCCTGAAGCCGCCCCTTCAGCCATCCAACCCCTTGAAGCGCACCGGCTGGTACCCGCGCAGCAGCAGGATTCCGAGCGAATAGGTGTTGCGGCAGACGCGGCCCTTGCAGGCATTCGGCGTCGCCTCCATCACCTCCACCTTGCGGTCCTCGGTGAAGCGCATGAACAGCATCACATGCGAACCTGGCCGGTTCAGTGCGTCGCCCGGCTGCAGCGACCAGGGATCGGCGAGCCGCCTCGTAATGCTCGGGATCGCCCGCGTCGAGACATGCATCTTCAGCCCCCAGGCTTCGCTGACGAAACCGGAGCAGTCGACGCCGAGAATATTGGATTGCGGCGCGCTCTTGGTGCAGACGTTGCCGGCCGTCTGGCCGTCGACGACACCCTCGGTGAAGTCCTCGAGCGGCGTCTTGCAGCCCCAGCAATAGGGCACGCCCTTCACCGTCTGGCCGCGTTTGCCGAACAGGTAGAATGGCCGGCGCAGGCGGTTCATGTTGACGCAAGCCGGCCCCGGATCCTTGCCATAGGCCGCCGGCGTCACCAGCCAGTTCAGCGTCTCGAAGCCGATCGCCCGCTCGATGACGTCGCCGCGCGATTTCGGCAGGATCGCGACCTTAGGTCCCTTTCCGGGTTTGGCCGCAATTGCCGGCTTTGCCGGCCTCGTGACGGCAAGCTTGCGGCCCGGCTCGCGCCCCTCGAGTTTCAGCACCTGCGCCCGGCTTTCCTGCGAGCGCAGAAACAGCACGTCGCCGCGCGGGCCGATTGCCACGAAGCGTCGCGAGAAGACCGTGCCGGCTTCGATCGGCAGGTCGTAGACGCGCTCCAGCACGCCGTTCGGCGTGAAGCGCACCACCAGCATGCCCGTCCGTTCCGGCCGGTCGGCAGGCACGAGCTCGACCAGCGCATAGGGTCTGCCCGTCGTGTCGATGTCGAGCAGTTCGACGGTGCCGATGCGGTTTTCCCCGGTGAGCTGAAGGGAGAGGAAATTCTCCTCCGAGCTCGCGCGCCGCAGCAGGATCTCCGCCTTGTCGTTTGCCGCCGAGACTTCTGCAACGATATCGCCGAGCCCGCGGCTCGGCACATATTGGACCACCGGGGGGCGGGCTTGCGGCCGGCTGGTGCTGCGGCCGATCTCGTCGATGATGCTGTTCAGCGGGCCGGGCGGCACCGAGCCCATCGAGGCAAAGACCGAGCGGGTGTAGTCGTCGGCATCGCCGCCGTCGATGGCGCGCAGGGTCTGCGAGCGGCCATCGGCGCCGGTGGCGCGCTCGAGCGGCACGATCCCGTCGGACCAGAGGTAGAGTTCGTTATGGACGATGGCGAGATCCTCCGGCGCCGTATTCTCCGGCAGCGGCAGGATCTCGGGATCGGCCTGCGAGCGTTCGCCGTCGACGGCGAGCACGCGGCCATTGTTCTGGTCGAGGATGTAGACGGTGCCGTCGTCGCCGACGGTGATCGCCGCCGGCCCGGACGCCTCGACCTCCTCATTGGCGGAGATGATGCCGACCGAACGGGCGCCGTCGCCGCCCGGAAGCTCGATCATCACAGTGTCTTTGGCGAGCACAGGCCAGGCGATTGCGATCGCTGCGGCCATCAGAATATGCGAGCTGAAACTGCGCATTGCCGTGAACCCCGAAACAGGATCATTTTGGCCATCGGGCCTCAATCTGAAGCCTGTTCACAATTAGAGAGCGAGAGAATGATGTCGTCGGAAAACCGTTCACAACTTTCGGCATCATGCCCCAAGTCCTTAAAATGTTAGGATAGAAGCGGCTCGTCAGCAAGGCGTTGCTTTCCAAACGATTTGAAGATCGGCGTCGGCGATAGTACAAGTTTATCGTCTTGAAGTTTTACTGGCAGGGAAGCCTATGCTGGACTGGAACGGTGACGAACTGGCGCTCGATGTCAGCCTGCTGGAGCAGGTGCGCGCGGCAAGGATCGGGTTTTCCGACCGCGTCTGCGCCGCCTCGGCCAGCAAGGACGAGAAACATCTGGCGCAGCTGCGCTCGGAGCCGACCTATCTGATGGCCGAGTTTCTCTATTCGATGAAGGTCTTCGGCATCAACACGGCTGAAGATGTCGAGCGCTTCGCCGATCTGCACAATGATTACGTGGTGTCGCTCACCCGCGATCCGGCCAAGCTGCAGCGCCTCGGGCTGTCGCAGGATCGCGCACTCGCCTCGATGTTCACCGCCGACACCAAGCCGCGGCTGATCCAGAACTGGGCGGAAAAATCAGGCGCCATCGACCAGTCCAATCTCGCCCGTTTCCTGGTCGCCGTCATGTCGAGCGAGACCTGCCGTAAAACCCTGATCGATTTCGAGACAGCCGGCTTCATGCAGCGCAAGCGCTCGCCCTATGGCACGATGGTGGTCTGGTCGACCGGCAGGATCGAGGAAATCTTCGGCGAAATGCTGCGCAATCTCCGGCTCAGCCTGCAGCAGCTGAAGATCCTCTGACCTCTCTCCAGCCGATTTCAACCCTCCCAATCGATTGGCGCCGAGTGCCGTTGCCTTCCATCCGGCCTCTCCCTATTGTCGGTTTAGAGCAATTCCAGCAAAAGTGTGCAGCGGTTTTGCGCTCGGAATTGCGTGAAAACATAGAGACAGAGCAATTCCGTGATTCGAAGAAAAACGGAATTTCTCTAGTCGCGCGATGGCGCCCCCTTGGACGGATGTGACGACGATGAAGAAATCCCGGCTCATAAGCTTGTCGATCGGCCTGGCTCTGGCGCTTGCGATGCCCGGGCTTGGGTTTGCCGGGCCTGTCGAGGATGCGCTGGCGGCGCGAAACCCCACGCTCGCGGCGCTGCGCCAGCACGATGAAAAGGCCTTTGCCGCTGCCGTTGCTGTCATCGCCGACCATGAACGCGCCGAGGGGCTCACACCCGGCCAGGGCAAGCTGCCGGAGACGACCTCGCCCGGCCGCGACATGGGCTCGGGCTCCGGCAAGGAATTCACATCGGACAATCCGGATATTCTCTGGCTCTACAATTCCTCTCCGGAAGGAATGAGCGACCTGATCTCGATTCTGAAATCCGCCGGCCAGAAGCCGAAGAACTAACCACCTTGCTTTAGTCCGTCTGACTATAAACGGACGCCGGATATTGCCGGCTGCGAGTCTTGCTCGCGCCTTGCCTTGGCGCAATCTTCGCGGCTCCAAATAATTTGTAACCCTCCCTCAAGCAAGACAGCCAAAACCATCCCAATTTCGCCGGTCAGTGCTATTCTCATCTTCAGCACAGTGTGAGATTGTTCGAAGGGGGAGGTTCCGATGCTCAGCCGCAAAGCCATCCTAGCCGCAGCCACATGTCTTTCGCTTTTTTCGCCGATCCCCGAGGTCGGGGCGCAGAACGAACGCACGCTGACGGAAGCGCCGGCTCAGAGCGGGCCCGTCAGCATCACCTTCGACCGCGCCGAGGCGAGATATGCCATCGGCGAAGTCGTCGGTCTCTTCATCCAGTCGAGTGAGAACGCCTATGTCACCGTGTTGAACGTCTCGCCGAACGGCTCCGTCACCAAGCTCTTTCCGAACAAATACCAGACCGATGCCCTCGTTGCCGCCGGCAAGCGCGTGCAGGTGCCGGATCCGGCAAGCGGCGCCAGGCTGCAGGTGTCCGGCCCGGTCGGGCAGGAACAGATCAAGGTCTTCTATTCCTCCAAGCCGCTGACGATCTTCGCCGATCTCGGCAGCAGCGGCAGCGGCATGTTCCGCTCGATCGACGGCGGCATGGATGCCGTCTCCCGCAGCCTCGAAGAAGCCCGCAGCCTCGGCACCAAGATCAGCAGCAAGACGCTGACGCTGACCACCGTCGACAGCACGGCGGCCCTGCCGCCCTCCGCGGTGCCGCCCGTCGCCGCCGTTCCCACCGCAAAACCCGCGCCGGTCGAACAGGCGGCAAAGCCGCCCGTTGCACCGAAACCGCCGGCCGCTCCCAAACCGAAACCGGCCGTCAAACCCGATGTCGCCAAAAAGCCTGAGGTGATCGAAAAGCCGAAGCCGGCGCCCAAACCCGTCGAACAGGCGACCACACAGCCGCCGAAGAAATACAAGATCGTCACCAATCTGGCGCCCGGCCAGGAGCTCGCCGCCGACGAGCTGCAGCTGATCGGCCCCGCCGACACCACCGCCTCCACCCGCCCCAACCAATATAAACAACCGAGCCAATATCAGCAGCCGTACAAGCAGCCGGCCCAGTCTGCCCAGACCAATATGCCGAAACTGCCGATGCCGCAGATCAAGATGCCGCAATTCAAGCTTCCCGGCGGTTTCAGCATCAAGATGCCCCCGCTGAGCTTCGGCCGTTCCGCCGAACCCGGCCAGGCCGGCGAGGAGATCGAGGTGGCCAATGCCGATACGCCGGCCTGCAACGCCCTGCTCGACAAGCTGAACACCGCCGTTGCCGCCAAGGACATCACCGCTGCCGCTACGCAAGCCGATGCCATCGCCGTCAGCGCCGAATGCGGCCAGTTTCAGGTGAACGCCCAGCGCCGCGTCGCAGCCCTCAGGCTCGCCGCCGCCCAGGAAATGATGGCGGCCGACAAGCCGGTCGCCGAGTATGAGCCGCTGCTCGTCGCCGCCGACAGCCCGCAGGTGCTCTGGCAGGCCTCAGCCACGCTCGGCGAGATCTATTTCTCCGCCCGCCGCTTTGCCGACGCCGCCGCCGATTACCAGCAGGCGATCGAGATCATCAAGAACGAGACCCGCACGCCGAAAGCGCCGCCGGCCGAGACCATCTCCGATCTCATCCAGCGCGCCGCCCAGGCCCGGATTCTTGCCGCCAACCCGACCAGCGACAACCCGCAGGGCAGCTTCGTGCCGGCCGAGAAGGATCACCGCAGCGGCGTGCTCGGCGGCATCTATTCGGAAAATGTGCGCGGCATCGTGCCGGTCTCCATCCCGGTGCCGATCACCTTCGATTTCGACAAGTCGACCTTCACCTCGGTCGGAACCGAAGCCGCTGAGGAACTGCTGGAGGCGCTGAAGGAGCAGAAGCCCGGCCGCATCATCCTCATCGGCCATACCGATCGTAAAGGCGGCGACGATTATAATCAGAAGCTCTCCGAGCGCCGCGCCCAGGCCGTTGCCGATTTCCTGAAAAACCACGGCATCGACGCCACGATCGATGCCGAAGGCCGCGGCGCCTCCGAGCCGGTGGACGTGACCGCCACGGCCAACCTCACCGAAGACGATATCGACGCGCTCAACCGCCGCGTCGAATGGCGCCGCGAATAGAGGGGGCGAGGGGGAACCGGCCATGTCCACATTCGCTCCCATGGCCGCCGCACTCGCCCTTCTTGCCCTGGCGGGCACCGATAGCCTCGCCAGGACGATCGAGGCTCCCGAGCGCGGCACGGTCAGAGCCGTTCTGATCGGCATCGATCTCTATCGCAATGTTCCTCCGCTGCACGGCGCCGTCGCCGATGCCGAGGATCTTTCCCTGTCGCTGCGCTCGCTCGGCGTTAAGGACATGACGCTCTTGAAGAACGGCGCTGCCGACCGCCAGGGCATCTTCGATGCGATCGGCGCCGTCACGGACAGGGCAGGCGAGGGCGATCTCATCGTGCTCGGCATAGCCGGCCACGGATCGAGCGAGCCGGAGCGCGTCAAAGGCTCGAAACCGAGCGGCCGCGACGAGGTCTATGTGCTGGCCGGCTTCGATACGAGGCTGCCGGGATCGCGCGAGCGCATCTTCGGCGACGAATTCAAGGTGCTGATCCACAAGCTGGAGCAAAAAGGCGCCGAGGTGCTGTTCATCGCCGATACCTGCCATGCCGGCGGCATGACCCGCAACGTCGATCCGCGCGGCGCCGAGATCACCTGGCGCCAGGCGCCGTCCTATACGATCGAGGAGGATGACCTCGCGCCGATTTCGACCACATCAGATGCCCTCTCCACCGGCTTCGATTACAAGCGGCTGACCTTCCTCGCCGCCGTCGACGACAACACCAAATCGCCGGAGATTACGATTCCCGGCATTGCTGAGAAGCGCGGGGCGCTGAGCTATGCCACAGCCCGCGCCTTCGAAGGCGCGGCCGACCGCAACGCCGATGGCGCCGTGACCCGCCGCGAGCTGTTCGAATATGTGCGCCAGTCGGTCTATCAGTTCACCGACCAGCGGCAGAACATCTTCACGCAAAGCTCGCCTGGGGCGGATCTCGACCACGCCGTCGTCTATGCCTATGACACGGCGGGCCCGGCGGAAGCGCAGACATCGAACGTGCCGCCACCGCCGCCTGAGCCTGCCCCGATCACCGTCGCCGCCCTCGCTACCGAGCCGGTACTGCAGGGTATCGATCCGGCCGTCACGCCGTTCAACTTGACGGATAGCGCCCATGCCGAACTCGTCTTCGATCCGCAAAAACGCGAGGCGATCGCCGGCGGCGATGTCGTCGCCTCCGAAGTCGGCGCCGGCGACATGCCCTTCGTCGTCGACCGGATGGCCGCGCTCGACACGCTGAAGCGGCTGTCGGAGATCAACCCGCAGACCGTGCGGGTGACACCCTCCGACAAGGTCCATCGCGACGGCGAGCGCGTCGGCGTCACGGTTTCCGATCTTGCCGGGCGCAAGCTCGTGCTGTTCGACGTCACCGGCGACGGCACGGTGCAGTTCCTCTATCCCGGCGACAGGGAAGCCGATGCCGAGATGTCCGCAACCTTCGATCTCGACCTTTCCGTCGTCGCCCCCTTCGGCACAGACCTGCTCGTCGCCGTCACCGCCGATCAGCCGATGCCTGGTCTGGTCGAATTCCTGAAACAGAACGACAGGCGGCGCACCGCCGGCAACATCGCCAGACATCTCGGCGAGCTTCTGCCCGAGGGCGCACGCCTCGGATTTACGGTCCTCTATACCTCCGCCGGAGCCAGGCTATGAGTACGTCGATCAGCAGGGTCCTCAACATTGCGGCCGTCCTTCTGCTTCTGGCCACTCCCGCCCTGGCGCAGCAGGACACGGATTTTGCCGGCGAAGATGGCGGGCGGGTGATCGGCGGCCAGGCGGCGAAGAAAGGCGAATGGCCCTGGCAGGTGAAGATCCTGGCGCCCGATCCCGAGCAGCGCGGCCGCTTCGGCGGCCATTGCGGCGGCTCGCTGATCTCCTCGCGCTGGATCCTGACCGCCGCCCATTGCGTCACCAGCGGCCGTTCCGGCAAGCAGGATCTCTTCGCCCGCGACCTCCTGATCGTCGAGGGAAAGCAGAAGGTCGACAAGGTGATCTCGGTCGACGGGCCTGACAAACCTGGCCTCTCCGTCGAAGACGTGATCATCCACGAGGATTTCGACCGCAAGGTCTTCGCCAACGACATCGCCCTCATCAAGCTCGCCGAACCCGCCGTTTCGAAGCCGGCGATCCTCGCCTCGGCCTCGGACGAGGCCGTCGAAAGCCCCGGCCACACCGCCGTCGTCACCGGCTGGGGCTACACAAAGGCCGATCACGGCTGGGATGACAAATACCTGCCGACCGAACTGCAGGAGGTCGAGCTGCCGCTCGTCTCGCGCGAGGATTGTCGCGCCGCCTACCGCGAAAGCTCGATGCGCATGAACCCGATCGACGAGCGCAATGTCTGCGCCGGTTATGCCGAGGGCGGCAAGGACGCCTGCCAGGGTGACAGTGGCGGACCGCTGGTCGCGCAACGCCCCGACAAGCGCTGGATTCAGCTCGGCATCGTCAGCTGGGGCGCCGGCTGCGCCGAAGCCGAACATTACGGCGTCTATACCCGCGTCGCCGCCTTCCGCGACTGGATCGCCGAAAAGACAGACGGCGATGTGCCGAACGCGCCCGACACGTCTGTCCCTTCCGCCGGCGACCAGATGGCGGCGATTGACACCAAGCGGCGGCCTGCTGCTAGCGAGCCGACGGCCGGGACGACGCAGAAAAAGACGCCGGCCGGACAGATCGAGGCCAACCTTACGATCACCACGCCGCCCGACGCCACGAAGGCGCCTGCGGTAACGACGGAGACTCCGCCAGCCGCTTCGCCCGAGGGCAACCAGCCCGAGGTTCAGGCGCCGGCCGCCGAACTGCCCATGGCGGTGCGCTCTCCCGGCGACCGCGCGCTGCTGATCGGCATCGACGACTACGAGATGCGCGAGGCGAAGCTGACGGGCTCGGTCGACGATGTGAAGGCGATGCAGCTCTTCCTCGTCAAGACGGTCGGCTACCGTCCCGAACAGATCCATACGCTCACCAACCGCAAGGCCAGCCGCGCGGCGATCCTTGCCGAAATCGACGACTGGCTGGTGCGCCAGTCGCAGGCCGGCAGCCGCGTCTTCCTCTATTTCAGCGGCCAGGGCTCCGAGGAAATGGGCGCCGAGGCGACGACGAGCCCGACGCTGGTTGCCGCCGATGCCAAGCTGGTGCGCGAGGGGGGCAAGGTGACCGTCACCAACCAGATCCGCGAGACCGAAATCGCCGCCCGGCTGAACAGCCTCAAGGACCGCCGTGTCACGCTGCTGATCGATGCCTGCCATGTCGGTCCCGGCAGCCGCAGTGCGGTGGCCGCACCCGCCGGCGGCACGGTGCGCTGCCTCGGTCCGGCCCTGGCGTCGCTGCAGCCGCCGAACCGCTCCGGCAAGGAAGCCAAGTTCTCCTTCGGCGGCGAAACGGCGATGGTCTGGTCGGCCGTCAACGCAGGCCAATGGGCGCTGGTCGATACTGAGGCCAAGCCGCCGCTCGGGGTCTTCACCCGCCGCTTCATCGAAGGCGTGCAGGAAGGGGTGGCGCGCGCTTCCGACAAGCCTGAGGTCAGCAACGCCGCCCTGCTCGATTATGTCAGGCGCAAGTCCGACGAATATTGCCGGGCGCATTCCGAGGATTGCCGCTTCACGCCGGTGCCGCAATTCTACGGCCTGCCGGATGCGCTCGGCCGCGACGTCGTCACCGGCGAGGAGGCAAAGACGCCGGTCGCCGCCGTCGAAAACACGTTGAAGACCGACAATGAGGCGGGTGTTGCCGTCGACGTGCTGCCCGGCACCTCGGTCAGCATCGGCGACAAGGTGGCGATGCGCGTCTCCACCAAGAAATCAGGCTATCTGATCCTCGTCGATATCGACGCCGCCGGCAAGCTGACGCAGCTCTATCCGAACAAGCGCTCGATGGGCCTGAAACCGACGGCCAAGGGCGGCGACAACAGGCTCGATCCGGCACGGCCGGTGGTCGTGCCGGATGCCCGCAATCCCTATATCGGCTTTGAATATGTGGTGGAGGGGCCGGCCGGCGTCGGCATGGTCGTGGCCATCCTCAGCGACAAGCCGATCGAAGTGCTCGACCTGCCTGACGTGCCGACACCGCTCGTCGGCCAGCGGGCTGCCTTCAACTATGTCTACGACCTCGCCCGCAGCCTCAGGATCGTCGGCGACGACGAGACCGGCGTCCAGGGCAAATGGTCGTTCGATTCCAAATTCTATCGCATCCGCTGAAAGAGGAGCGAATGATGTCGAAATCCATTCTGCTGGCGGGCCTTGCCGCTTCCCTGATGGCGCTGGCGCCCGCCCATGCGGCCGATGCCACTGACACCAGGGCGGTGCTTGCCGCCCAGGCCGGGCTTGCCGTCGACCTGATCGACCGCACGCTGGCGAAGGAGGGGGCGGCCAACATCATGGTGTCGCCGGCAAGCCTTGCTGCCGCGCTCGGTCTCGCAGGCCTCGGCGCCTCGGACGCGGGCAAGGCGGCCATCGCCAGGGGCCTGGGTTTCGGCGATGCGGTCAAGGGGCCGGAGAAGGTGCTGGACGAGATGAACCCGAAGACGCCGCCGGCGGCCGACGCGCCGCTCGCCTCAGGCGTTGCGATCGTCTTCGATGACAAGCTGGCGCTCGTTCCTGATGCCCTCTCCATGCTGGCCGGTCACCGCATCAAGCCGTCGATCGAGGATCTCGATCAGCCGAAATCCGTCGAGCATATCAACGGCTGGGTCAGGCAGGCGACACGCGACGCCATTCCGGTGATCCTCGAAACGCCGCCCGGCGGCGGCTTCATCAGCCTCGGGGCGCTCTCCTTCAAGGCCCGCTGGAAGACCGCTTTCGAGGCTCAGAGCCCGGCGGCCCCGTTCCGGCGGCCGGACGGCTCGACGGTCTCGGTGCCGATGATGCATCTTGCCGGCGACGGCCAGAAATTCCGCGTCGACGATCGTTTCGCAGCCGTCGACCTCGCCTATGCAGGCGAAACCTACCGCATGGTGGTGATCGCGGCGCGCTCGGAACAAGGCGTCGGCGGCGCCGATCTCAAGACCCTTGCCTCCTGGCTTCAGGGCGAGAAATTCGAAGCCGCCAAGGGCGAAATCTTCCTGCCCCGCTTTTCCCTCAATGACGGGCGTGATCTGATGCCGACACTGCACGCGATGGGCCTTTCGCCCGAAAAGGCGAGCGATGCGGCTTTTCCCAAGTTCACCACGGAAAACATCAGCTTGTCGCGCGTTCTGCAGAAGACGATGATCAAGGTCGATGAGAACGGCACGGAAGCGGCGGCGGCAACGGCCGTGGTCACTGAGCGCAGCATCGATCCGAAGCTGGTGCGGGTGAGCGCGGATGCCCGATTTGCCTTCGCGCTCCGCGATACGAAGACCGGCCTGTTTCTCGCCGCCGGGCTGATCGGCGATCCGCTTCTGGCGGGTGAATGACATGCGCTTTGATGAAGACAAAATGGCAGGGGGACACGTGCATGAGAAGTGATCTGATCGCCCGCTACACGATCGGCGAGCCGGTCTATGAAAACGAGTTCATCGTCTATCCGGCTCAGGACAAGCGGATGGATCGTTCGGTCTTCATCGTCGCGCCTGACGTGGCGCTGAAACTGGACAAGGCCCGCTTCGAGCGGGTCTGGACCTCGGTCAACGAGGCGAAATCGCTGACGGCGCGGCGCTTCGTCGAAATCGAGGACCTGATCCCGCCGTCGCCGGAAGACGACAATTTCTACATCGTCGAGAAGCGGCCGTCGAAGACGCTGCACCAATATCTCGAGGAAACCGAAATGGTGGCCTATGATCGCGCCATCGAGATCGGCCGCCACATCCTCGAAGGGCTGGCGACGCTGCATGGGGCGGGTTACGCCCACAATGCGCTGACCGACCAGTGCATCTACGTCTCGGAGGATTATTCCGGCCTCTCGGTCCGGATCGGCAACCTGCACCTGATCTCCAAGATCGGCGAGCACATCATCCCGCCCTATGCGCCGGAATTCGGCGCGCCGGAGATCTATGCCAGCGGCACCTTCTCGGCCTCCGCCGCACTCGACATCTATGCGATGGGCATGATCGCCTACAAGCTCTTCCTGCCGCGGCAGACCTATGCCAGCGTCTTCGACAGCGTCATGGTCTGGGAGGACGAACACCAGCGCGAGCAGAGCTGGAAGAACATCCATCTCGACCCCTCCAACATCTTCCCCCGCCTCGACGTGCTGATCCCCGGTTTTCCCGAGGCGCTGGCCAGCCTGGTCGAAAGAATGCTGAGCCGCGACCCGGCCCAGCGCCCGCGGATGGGCGCCGATGCGCTCGGCGAATTCAGCCGCGTCACCACGGGCATCCAGCCGATGGCCTGGGATCCGCGCGGCGGCATGCCGCCACAGCCTGATGCCCCGAAGCGGAAGAAATGGACGCTGGCGCATTTCTCGATGATCGGTGCGCTGCTCCTGATCTGCATCGGCGTCGGCGTCGTCACCATCCCGAAGCTGCTGCGCCCCGATCCCAAGCTCGTCGCCGATGTCGGCACCTGGAAGAAGGAGGCCGAAAGCCGCAGGGACAAAGCCGTCGCCGCCAAGGCGCCGGAACGCCCGTCAGGCGATGAGGCGAAGCTCTCCTATGATGCCGGCGCCGCCGCACTGACGGAGGCCAATGCCCTGCTTAAGGACGAAGACTATAAAAAGGCGCTTCCCGGCTACCAGAAGGCGGCCATCAGCCTCGGCAAGTCGCTAATCGCCATTGCCAAGGAAAATGCCGAGAAGGCCAAATCGGCCGCTGCCGCCGCCGGCGGCGACAAGGCACCGAGTTTTGCCGAGGCCGACGGCAAGATGAAGGCCGCCGCCGACAGCGCCGCCGCCCAGCAGATGCATGGCGCGGTCGATAACTATGAAGCTGCCAAAACGGCTTACGACGATCTCGCGAAGGGACTGACGGCGCTGACGGCGGCCGAAAAGGACGCTGTGGCAAAACGCGAAACCGTCACCCGCATCGGCGCCGGCGACAGCCCCGACGTCGCCAAGGCGAGCGGTCTGATGACCGAGGCCAAGGCCAAGGCCGAGCAATGGCAGCTGCCGGCCGCGACCTCCGGCTACGCCGACGCCGCCAAACTCTTCGCCGCACTGATATCGGATGTTATGGCGGCCAAGGACGAGGCGACGGCGCTGAAAAAGAAAGTCACCGACCTCCACGCCTCGCTGACGACACGCGCCGGCCCCGCCGATCCGACGCTAACCGCACTGGCGCCGAAGCTGACCGAGGCCGACGGCCGCTACAGCGCCGAGGCCTACAAGCTCGCCATCGCTGCCTACCAGCCGATCCTTGCCGATCTCGAAGCGCTTTCGGCGCGCGGCTTCTGCCCGGTTGCACCGAATGTCGCCTTCGAGACCATCCCTGCCGGCAGCTATCCGCTCGATAATGTCCGGCTGATGACCTCGTCGCTGAAGGATCTCGGCGGCATGCTCGGCGTCGCCAATGGGGCCGTGAAGGTCGAGAAGTCCTTTTGCATGCAGGCCAAAGCGGTCACCCGCGCCGAGATGGCCGAATATTACACCGCCAACGCAGACCCGGCCTCCGCCCAGGCCTATGCCGGCAATCCCGAGCAGCCGGCCGACGACGTGCCGCTCGCCGAGGCGCAGAACTATACCGCCTGGCTGTCGAAACAGCTGAACGCTCCCATCCACCTGCCGTCGGCGACGGAATGGATGGCGAGCGCCGTCAAACTGACGACCGAAAAACTGCCCGACAACGGCGACATCATCCTGCAATGGAGCGCCACCCCCTGCGAAGCCGGCGGCAACGTCGCCTTCATGGCGCAAGAAGGCTCCACCTTCGTCGTCTGCTCGGATGCATCGGCCGGCGGGATTTTTCGGGTGAGCGCCGAGTTGCGGTGACCTGGAGAATGAAAAGGGAGATTCCAGGATGGCGCGTCTCGTCCGGGAAGTGTCAGCGGGCCTTGCTCCCCCTTCTCCCCAGCGGGGGTCCGAAGGACGGGTTGAGACCCGTGGCTCAACCCCTGTCGGTGGCCCGAAGGGTCGGATGAGGGGGCCACACGGCACACCATTCATGAGCCCTTTAGCTGCTTCCATTCGCTCTAAACGATACGCGATGCAACCGCTTGGTCGAAGGAACTACAGCGTTAGCCAACTCAATTTTGGGGCCTACCAATCACCACGGAGCTTCGACATGCCTGAACCACGCTCACCACGTCTTGCTGTTCTAATCGACGCCGACAACGCCTCCGCGAAGATCGTTGACGGTCTATTCGAGGAAATAGCCAAGATCGGCGAAGCGAGCGTGCGGCGCATCTATGGCGACTTCGCCAATGCTCGCTCCAAGGCATGGATCGACGTCCTTGCAAAACACGCGATCATCCCTCAACAACAGTTTGCCTACACCACGGGTAAGAATGCGTCCGACATCACGCTTGTTATCGATGCGATGGACTTGCTCCATAGCGGCCGCTTCGACGGTTTCTGCCTGGTGTCGTCAGATAGCGATTTCACGCGTCTCGCCTCACGCATCCGGGAACAAGGGATCGATGTCTTCGGCTTCGGAGAACAGAAGACGCCGGAGAGCTTCCGCCAGGCATGCCGCCGGTTTATCTACACGGAAAATCTGGCGCCTTCAGTCGTGTCGAACGGAGCGGACGCCGCGCAGGTTGCGTCTTCACTACGGCCGCCCAGCGCCGCAATACCGATCATCAAAAGAGTAATCGCGGAGATGGAGTCTGAGGATGGATGGATCCTGCTCGGCGCGGTTGGAGCCCGACTCGCCAATCTGGCATCTGACTTCGACCCACGAACGTTCGGATTCAAGAAGTTGAGTGATCTGATTAAGAAGACGAACTCCTTCGAGGTCGATCATGCCGAAGGCCGTCCGCTTCGCATCCGCCTGAAAGCTGCTCCAACAAAAAGCAGCGAGAAGCCAGCAACCTAACGCATCGGCAGATAAACGCGAGGTTGGATCTCAGATCCGCCAAAAGCGCTCGCGGGTTTCAGCCGAAACATCGGAACGTGCGGGGACATTCGCATTTCGATATGATTTGGATCGTCGCTCCCTCCGCTCCGGCGCCTCCGGCGTCGGCCTCCTCAGCGTCAGCGCCGAATTACCACGAACTTTCAATCACAAATTCGCGTTTAAGCCGTGCCTTACGATAGATTTCAATTCCAAATTTTTAAATACGCGCGTACATTGAACATGGGGACTGCAGTATCCGTGCGTTGAGGGGTCGGGGAAAATGTGCTGGAATACATCATCAGCATTCACGCCTGTCGGGTTTGCTTTGCGAGGTCCGAAATCTCGCAAGATCGTGTGGAC
Source organism: Rhizobium atlanticum (assembly GCF_030182485.1). Classification (NCBI taxonomy): domain Bacteria; kingdom Pseudomonadati; phylum Pseudomonadota; class Alphaproteobacteria; order Hyphomicrobiales; family Rhizobiaceae; genus Rhizobium; species Rhizobium atlanticum. The sequence continues at coordinate 37,636 of NZ_JAQJCJ010000020.1, read as the reverse complement.
ATTGGGCGACGCGGCGCGCCTCCTGATGAATGACTGGCCTTGCGATGACGGCGAGGAATACATGGCTGCCGTCAAAGCCTGCGTCGACGCCATCACCGGCAAAATTTCCCCGGAACAATTCCGCGAAGTGCTTCTGCGGGCGGCCGATGAGGCGGGTATCCGGACACTATCGCTGGTCCCGCAGGGGATGGGTGAGCGGCGGCCGGGTCTGCCCCCCACGTTGCGAACATAGGCTTTCCTTTAGTGGACTATCCGCTTTCGCAGGTTTCTGTAAAGGAACGACCGGTTTGGGGCCGTAAGCGGACCGGCAGCTTCCGGAATCATCAGACTTAAATGCCTCGGATTTCACCTGTGCGAGTTCGGTTCCCACGGCGGCCACGCGAGTCTCAATCTCGCAGCCTGTAGGTGTACCCGTCATCTAGCTCATCTTGAAGAACCGTAGGACGCAGGTCAATTTATTGACATTCAAACCATGAGTCGGGGAAGACATGTTTTCCGGAGGAATCGCGGATAAATTAGGGAATCGATATGAAGCCAAATGGCTTGTTCGGCAGTTGCTGGACGTCATTGGCGGCAAGTGTTCCACCTTAATCTTTGAGGGCATCGATCCCGCCTTCAAGGGATTTGAGTTTTCACTAGCTCGCGATGGCATCACCGAATGGCATCAAACGAAGATTTCGAATCCAAATGGAAACTGGACTCTTGCTGCACTGAGGAGAGAAGGTGTCCTTGAAGCGTTCAAGCATCGGCTTTCCTCCACAACTCACGATCTATGCGTCTTTGTCTCGCAACATCCAGCGAGAGATATCGCTGATCTTGTTGGAAAGGCAGAAATTTGCACTGATAAAGATGAGTTCGTCAAATCTTTGGGAAAGGGTGCCAAGGCTGATTTTGATGAACTCAAAATTTTATGGGGCGTTGATGATAAAACCGCATTCAGCTGGTTAAATCGTAGCCACTTTCGAGTCGAGAGTCAGCGCTCCATCGAAAGCGTTATCGATACATACTGCGATTTTTATTTCGACAATAAATCAAAAACTGAATTTGAAATTCTTCAAGAATTCCTAGTTCAGCGAATAAATCGAGAAATCACGACCGAGAGCGCCAGAGCAGATATTCAAAGGGAGGGAAAGCTAAAGTTTAAAGACTACGCCTTGGACCCCACGCTTGCACAAAGGTTGCATGCCGAGAATTCTGCATATCTCGACACGTACATTCCCTTTGGGGCAGGGCGTGAGACGCTCATACGTCCAGAAGCCCAAGAGATCGCAGACAGAATCGCCGATCCAAACGGACCTCCGGTTATCTTGCTCACTGGTGTTGCCGGCGCAGGCAAATCCGGTGTCATTCGCGAGCTCATTGCAAAGTTGTCATCAGTTGCGACAACTCACCTTGCGTTTCGGGTGGACCACCATTTGGATTGCAAGAGCCCGCAGGCCCTTGGCAGAGCAATAACTGGTCGCGAGGAGAGCCCCGTTGCGACACTAAGGGGTGTCTCGATTGGGCAGAAATCTGCACTCATAGTAGATCAAGTCGATGCAATCAGTGAAATTTCGGGCCGAAACGGTGCAATCAAGCAAGCAGTACTTAAGCTTGTCGATGATGTAAGGAATTTTGGAAACGTTGTCATTGTTATTTCGTGCCGTACTTTCGACCTTGAAAATGATGATCGACTGAAGGCTCTCAAAGATACTCACGGCGTTGAGCATATTGATGTTCAACTGTTAGATTGGGAAAATTCGGTAAAGCCACTCTTATTGTCGAAATCAGTGGCTGTTGATCAGTTCTCTCCCAGCCAGATCAAGCTCTTGCGGCTACCCTTAAACTTAGCGCTTTTCTTCGAAACATACGATCCCCTCGCTCCTATGGTCAGCTCGCGTAACGAGTTGTTTCGTCTCCTGTTAGAGAAGAAACGCAAGGTTATTGGAACAGATCGGACAATTTCATGGGACGTTCTAGAGCCGCTTTCATGCCTAGCAGAGTGGATGAGCGAACGACAACGATTGGACGCGCCGGACGCGGTTCTGTCCAGCTTTGGCGGAGCTCTAAGCGTTTTACCTTCCGAAGGGCTACTCGTTCGGTCCCGTGGCAACGCCAATTTCTTTCACGAGAGCTTCTTTGATTACGTCTATGCCCTTACATTTGCGGGCAGAAAGATATCCTTGGAAGCGCTACTGCTTCAAACCGAGCAGCATCTCTTTCGGCGGACGCAAGTCCGCCAGATACTAGAAAATCTGCGGCAGGTGGATAATGCCCGCTATCTCTGCGAACTACGCTCAGTGGTAGACAATCCAAAAATCCGTTATCACATTCAGGTCGCCGCAGCACAGTGGCTGGGATCGCTGAACGATCCTACACCGGAGGAGCGCGACATTGTCCTCTTGCTTGATAAGACGACGGGACCAATTCCAGCTTTGGTCAGATATGCTTTCTTCGCATCACCTGGTTGGTTTGATAGGTTACAAGCAGACGGATGGGTGCCGGAACAACTTCTCGGCGCGAACACCGAGCGAGCCGACACCATCCTTTGGTGGCTTTCTAATATTGCATCCGAGCGACCAGTGGAAGTCGCCGGTCTACTCGACAAATGGTGGGGAGGCGACCCCGAACGAGCAAAGCGATTACTCAATTGGTTCGGCTTTGTTAAGCGGCAGAAGCCGGACGAAACTCTGGTTGACCTCTGCGCTCGTGTTACGCGTTCGAACCCGCCCGGAATGTTCGAAAGGCGAGGCCAAAACCATCGAGACTTGTTGCTTCATACGTGGGCGGGCGAGAACCCTCACGGCGCCGAAAAGGTGTTGAAGGCGTATTTTGAATCTTGGTTCGAGGCTCATCCGGGGCTGCATCCATTTGAAAGAGACGAGTTCCGGGACCTTGATGCACATTCACTTGGAGAGTTGGCGAAGAAAGCACCAGAAGTCTTCATTGACGGAACGATCGAGACATTCATTCGATCTGTAGATTCGATCGTGTTGAAGAATTCGAACGGCATCAACGATTATTCATTTAGGATGCGCTTTGCTTCGGGGAACCATTTCGGTGCGGATGCCTTCCTGAGCATGTTTCGTGATGCTTTGGCAAAGGTTGCGTTGGAGTCTGCCGACAGGGCGCGCGAGATATTAAAGAGGATCAATCCCGACAAGCACGAAGTCTGCGCTCATATCTGGCTTGAGACGATCGCCGTCGATGGCTATGGCCTAAAGGACCTGTTTGTCGAACTTCTCGATTGTGAGCATATTTTTGACGCCGGCTGGAACGGGGCCGATTGGAAGTCATTTGCGTCTGCGGCGCGAGCCGCGCTGCCGCACCTGCAGGCAGACGGAACTGCAAAGTTCGATAACTTGATGGCCAGTCACAAGCCCGAGCTTGATTTAGCATCAAAGCTGCTGCGCCGCATCAAAGCTGAGGGTGAGGAAGAGCCGTGGCGAACCCGATCGGGAGCTGCACAATACCTTAACCGGTCGGGTCATGAACTTTGGTGCATTCTTGATAGCATCGGAGACGAAGCTCTATCGCCATTAGCCAGGAAGACTCTTGCTCAACTTCGAAGGAAGTTTCGCACGGACAAGCTGCCGGAGCCCGATCACCTTGAAGCCCACTGGGTTCAATCGCCAATAAAGCGAGACAAAGCAGCAAGAATGTCTGACGAACATTGGCTGTCAGCAATATTGAAATACGGTAACGATGGTCACCGCCGCCGAGGCCGCACATTTGTAGCGGGAGGGTCTAGCCAACTTGCCAGTGAACTTAAACACCAAGCCAAGGAACAACCGCAAAGATTCTCGGCTTTCTTGGAAAAAATACCTTCAGGGGCTAACCGCGCCTACATAAACCACTTGCTTTGGGGGCTGGCAGAGTCCGAGGGAGCGAGCCCTGGGGCCTTGAGACGCGCGATTGTTACGGCTCATGAAAGGGACGAGCGAGCATATGGCAGTGAAATTGCTCGGCTAATTGAGAAAAATCCGGAGATAGCTGCCGATCCCGTAATTTTCGAAATCCTTGTCTGGTATGTTGAAAACGGCGATGCCGACGAAACCGATGATGTTGATAGATCAAACACTCAAAGAGAAGTCACAACAATCGAAGACCTGGTTAGGGAAGGGCGTCTGCATATCCGCGGTGTGAATGGGGCTCGCGGGGCCGCGGCAGAAGCACTGGGAAATATTCTGTGGCACGTGCCAGAAGTTGTCGAATCAGTTTGGCCGATTATCGAAAGACGCGCCGCCATTGAGCCTTTGGTCAGTGTTCGTTGCTGCCTGGTTCGTGCAGCCCTACCTCTTTACAATTCGAATAAGGCGCGCTGTGCTAGGCTGCTGGAGCGTATCTCGGGACACCCCGAAACCTTGAGCCAACCTTCCCATTTCCAAGCGGCGTGGATTAGAGCTGCTTTCCCATCCCGGCGCCTTCCGAAGTTTGCAAAGGCGGCTTCCGTTTGGATCGCCTATGCAATTGAGAGAGTCATTCGACGAAGATCCGCTTCTATGAGCAACCCAGATGAGAGCTATTGGTCGGCTCCTCTAGTGACACACAGTGGTATAAGGTTGCTGCCGTACATCCTGCGCTTTGTACCAGAGGTGGGACAGCGGTTGCTGCACCGCATGATCGTTCAAGGTGATCCTAACACCCGGGCAATCGCCGCATGGCTTATATTCTGGCAGAGCTTTCAGGCTGAGGTGTTCTGTTCTCTGGCAGATGCCCTTGCCAAGGACGGCGTGGTATATCGTCGCCTCATGGCCGATGTCGCGTCTCACGCCATCGAGGATGCCGAATTCAGATACCGCGCGGAAACAATTTTGCGGCGCGCCTTCAACGACGACGATAAGCAGGTAAGGAGCCAGGCAAGCGATGTTTTCAGAAACGTGAAGCCTGACGAATTCGACCGATATCGTGAAATTGCGCATGGCTTCATTCGTTCACTCTCATTCGAAGCAGGCTCGTATGGGTTCTTCCACGCACTTGAACACGCTGAATGTAAAGTTGACGATATTGTGGTCGCTGCTACTGAGATTCTCTTGGAGGAGATCGTCAAAAATGGCAACGCTGCAGGGCAGAGATCAATGGATTTGCATCAGTTGCAAGATGTAATAAAAAAGGAATACTCGGTATCTGAAAGCGACCCTCCATTGCGCGCTAAAATCTTAGACCTGATTGATCGCATGCTTAAAATGGAACTTTACGGAGTTGATGCTATAGTTGGTGCGCACGAGCGGTGAATCCGGTTCATTGCTCTGTGCAACTCTACAGATACGCTCTTGAAAAATGCGCGGTGCTTGCCATCACCGGGCGAAGGATGCGCCGAGCACGTGGTCGCTGGCGACCCGAAAGGCCTCGGGGCGGTAGTGAACCTCGTCATCGGAAGGTTCGCGTCGTTTGTCGCGGCACTCGCCGATAACTATCAAGAAGCCCGACGATCGCCGCCTCATACGAGGTGACAAGGTCAAAGCCTGTTCGACGTCTGCTTTCAAGAATACGCACCTGCCGCCTTTATGACCATAGGAAGGCGCAAAAAGCAGCCTTTCTCTTCGGTAAAGGAAGAAGTCTGCTCAGGGCTGAAATCCAAAACTCGGCTTTCCATAGGCCCGCGCGGTGGAGCTGTGGTTGCCCTAGGCCGTAAGCATAGGAGCCGAGTGCCGGCTCCCTTCCCAATATTATGGCCGCTTACCTTAGCCGGAACATTTGACGCTGCAGTCGTCACTCAAACGTCAGATTTCAGCTTGCCGCCAACCGCCCAAGAATCCTTGGCGATCTCCGTAATCAGGATTTCCACCGATTCCGGCGGGCAGGCCAGGGTGTCGACGGCGGCCTTGGTCGCTTCGCGCACGAAGGCGCGCTTCTGCTCGTCGGTGCGGCCGGGATGCATCTGCAGGTGAAGAATGGGCATGGATTTTCCTTCGTTATTGGCAATGTCCGTCGCCTTGCGGCGGGCATGACCACTATGTTGTAAATGCTGAGGTTGATAAATAAGCTGCTGGTATCGTCATTCGAAACCTGTGAGTAGCCAATCATGGACAAGCTCGCCGGGATGGCGATGTTCGTCAGGGTCATCGACAATGGCAGTTTCGCGGCCGCTGCGGAGATCGCGCAGGTGTCGCCGGCCATGGTTGCCAAGCACATCAAGACCATCGAGACCCGGCTCGGGGCGAAGCTCATCCATCGCACCACGCGGCGCCATCAACTGACGGAGGTCGGCCAGCTCTATTACGAGCGCTGCAAGCGCGCGCTGGCCGAAGTGGCGCTGGCCGAGGCTTCGGCAAGCGAGCTGCAATCGGCGCCGCGCGGCCGGCTTCGGCTGGTGGCGCCCGTCAGCTTCGGCACGCAAGTCCTGGTGCCGGCGCTGATCGAATACCAGAATGCCCATCCCGACGTCAGCATCGAGCTGTCGCTCGACAACAATGTCCATGATCTCGTCGGCGAGGGGTTCGAGCTCGGCATCCACATCGGCCCGCTCTCAGACAGCAGCCTCGTCGCCCGCCCGCTCACGCCCTATCGGCGCATTCTCGCTGCCGCGCCGGATTATCTTGCCCGCCATGGCCGGCCGGCCTCGCCGGAGGATCTGACGACCCATCTCTGCCTCGGCCATTCCTACTGGCGCAGGCAGGATCGCTGGCACCTGGTCGGGCCGGACGGTGAAATGCGCGATGTGCCGATCTCCGGAAAATTCTCCACCAACCAGGGCGCTGCGCTGCGCATGGCCGCGCTCGGCGGCGCGGGTATAGTGCTCCAGCCGGAACTGCTGCTCGCCGCCGATATCGCCGAAGGGCGGCTCGAACAGGTGCTGCCGGAATGGTCCTATAGGCCTGTGCCGATGTCTCTCATCTATGCCCCGAACCGGCGCCCGACAGCGATGCTGCGCACGGTGATCGATTTCCTGGTGGAACGGTTTGGCTAGAGCAAATCCAGGCAAAGCGTGAAGCGCTTTTGCCGAGAATTGCGTAAATCCAAAAGGTTCGGTTCTGCGTTCCCGCAGCGCTTCGCCGGCCTCGCGCCGATGATTGCTTTGGGACGGATCCAGAAGCGCAATGTCGAGCGCACGGGATGCTCTTGCTTGTTTGATCGCGGTCCTTGATGGATCGATGACTGCATCGATGGCGTCGAAATCGATAGCTAGCGACGACCGACGCGGTTAACTGGGCCACCTTTATTTACGGCAGTTCCGTGCGTCACTGTACCACGCGCTGCGCGAGCAACTGGACGCGGCCTCAGCACCACCCCGGGTCTTACGACGCAGCCGGCCGGATAACTGATATATTGACAATAGACGACAGCATTTGCGGTATCGATGGGCGGGGCCGTAAATCCAATCGTCAGGAAGGCAAGTGACGCGGCGGCAATTCTTTTCATAGTCTCCTCCTATATCCTCGACACTTCCCCAGAAGTACTGCGGTTGTTCCCACTTCCAGGGGTAGGCCTGTGGGACTAATCAACGACATTGAACAGGCCATAGCGCGTGCGAACGCTTTGATAATGCGGAGCGTCACAACTGGCCATGGCGGACCCTCCCACAAACGGCCTTATAATAACATTCGAACCAACTCCTGGCCCGTAACATCACGTAGAATCGGTTCCGTGCAGCGATGCCGCGGACGGTGATCGATGTCTTCGTGGAACGGTTCGGCTAAGCCGATCGACGTCGACATAGTGACGGGCGTGCCGGCTTATTCTCCGTCCGGTAAGACCCTTCTCACCGGATCAAAGCCCGTGATAAAAGCGCTCATGGGCATCAGGAACTATTTGATCGAGGGCAGTTCGGGCACTGGGAAAACCTCTGTCGCTTCCGAACTGGAGCGGCGGGGCTACCATGTCGTCCATGGCGACCGCGTCCTGGCATATGTGGGCGACCCCGAGACTGGCCAGGCGCTGGCGGGACCGCCCGAAGGCGCCGACCGCATTGCCTGGGGATACGCGCATTGGGTCTGGCCTGCCGAAAAGGTCCGGGCCATTGCTGCCGACACCACCCACCCTGTTACCTTCTTCTGCGGCGGCTCGCGCAATTTCCACAAATTCCTGCATCTGTTCGATAAGGTTTTCGTGCTCGACATCGACATTGAGACTTTGAACCGGCGATTGGATGGGCGACCCGATGAGCCGGGCTTCGAGCCGGCCGAGCGGGCTCTGGTGCTCCGTTATCATAAGACCCGGGAGCATCTTCCCGTCGGTATCAATATCGACACCGCGGGCAGCATTACAGGTGTCGTCGACGATATCCTCGCTCAACTCACCTGAAGTCCTCCGCCTGAACGCTGATTATCGGCATCTCCCTTCGTCCCGCCGCAGGCTTTGGGAGCGGCAAACGGCGTGTCGTCGTCGCTGGAATGAGGGCGCGAAGCTGCCGAGATATTCGGCAGCTGTCGACCTGCGCCAGATGATCTTTTTGCCGCCGCCGCGGTTCCTGACTTGAATGACCGGTTTACAGCAGGGGACGCTTGCGCTTCCTGCGCGCGCAGGTTATACACTGAACCATATGGTTCAGTATGAAAGTCCACCCCTCGATCTCTCGTTCGCGGCGCTGTCCGATGCGACCCGCCGCGGGATCATCGATCAGCTTGGGCGAGGGGACGCGTCGATCACCAGTCTCGCGGATCAATTCCAGATGACGCTGACCGGCATGAAGAAGCACGTTCAGGTTCTCGAGCGGGCGGGGCTCGTCGTCACGCAGAAGGTCGGACGGGTGAGAACGTGCCAGCTTGGAAAACGCGGTCTCAAGGCGGAGGCCGAGTGGATCGAGGCTCGTCGCAGGCTGTTCGAGGCCCGCTTCGAAGCATTGGATGAGATCATCAACGAAATGAAACGGGAGGGAAGCGATGACTGAGCAAGTTGAGAGGGCAGGTGGCGCGCAAAACCGCACGTCGGTCGAGCGCAGAGGGGATCGCGAACTTGTGGTAACCAGGACATTCGATGCGCCGCCAAGCACGGTCTACAGGGCGTGGAGCCAGCCCGAGTTGTTCCGGCGCTGGTGGGTGCCAAAATCGGTACCCGGCATTTCGCTCGTATCATGCGATATGGACGTCCGCACCGGCGGCAAATATCGGCTGGAATTCGGCGCCGGCGGTTCGGATACCATGGCCTTCTATGGCAAGTATCTCGAGGTGGTGCCGAACGAGCGTATCGTCTGGACCAACGACGAGGGCGAAGAGGGCGCGATCACGACCGTGACCTTCGAGGATCAAGGCGGGAGAACACTGCTGGTTTTCCACGAAGTCTATCCCTCCAAGGAGGCGCTTGAGGAAGCACTGCAGGGCTCGGCTGTCGCATTGCCGGAGCAGTTGGAGCAGCTCGACGAATTGCTTTCCAGTCCGACCGAGTAGGCACGGCCTCCAGACCGCCTTTGCCGGCCATCCACGCACGTTTGGAACGCAACTCGCCCTGTTTCATTACCGTGGAGGCGGTAAGAAAGGGGAGTTTTGGCGATGCTGATCCAGGGAATCTACGCCGCGCTCGCAACGGCAGACATGGATAGAGCGGAGAAGTATTACACTCGGCTGTTCGACCGGGGACCCGATGATCGCCCCATGGAGGCGTTGATCCAATGGCGCAACGTCGCCGGAGCGAACATTCAAATTTTCCTCGACAAGGAGAATGCCGGGTTCGGCAGGCTGACCATTGTGGTGCCGAAAATGGATGAAGCCCGCAGAGCGCTTGAAGAGATTGGCGTGACGCTCACAGGTGAATCCAAGGGCGACTATGGAAGGATTGCCCAGATCGGGGACCCCGACGGCAATCGCATCACCCTTGCGGAGCCGCCCTCTCGGCCGTTCGATACGCAGCGAAGATAGCGTTCCGCTTGACCCTCTGGTTTGCCCGTGCCTAAGCTTGGGCATGGGCCAACCAGAAATTCCTATCACAGGCGGCGCAGATTCAAATGTTGTCCGGGTCGGCGGCACGGTTCGGCGGGGTGGTCGCGCATGGTCTTCTGCCGTTCTCGACCTGCTTCGCCACGTTGAACGGCAAGGATTTGAAGGAGCTCCCCGCGCGCTCGGCTTCGATGATCAGGGACGCGAATGTCTCACCTACATCGAAGGTGAAGTCGGCTTGGGCAAAGGCTTCATCCCTGATCAACTTGGCCGCTTCGACGTCCGGCTTCCTGACTATGTCTGGAGCGACCGGGCCCTTGTCGAATTAGGGAAATTGCTGCGATGCTACCACGATGCTGCAGCAAGCTTTCCCTGGAATGAGCGCAACTGGCGTCTTCAACCTCAAGAACCCGTCGAGACGATCTGTCACAATGATCTGTCGCCGTGGAATACCGTCTTTCGGGCTGGGCTCCCTGTCGCGTTCATCGATTGGGATGCTGCAGCACCAGGACCACGCTCCTGGGACCTCGGCTTCATTGCGTGGCGTTGGGTGCCCTTCTGGCGTGACGACAAATGCGAAGCGCATGGTTTGCCGAAAGGCGTGCGCGAGAAGGCGCGGCGCTTCCAGCTGTTCCTCGACGCCTATGGGATAAAGCCGGAGATTGAGATCATGCAGGCAGCCATCGAAAGGGTGCGGCAGATGCAGCAACATATGCGCAATCTCGCTGCCTCCGGCTCTGTATGGGAAATGGAGTTGGAACGCCGCGGCGTCCTTGATGAGGGAGCACTCGAACTGGCCTGGATGGAAGAGCACGCAGGGGAATTGGTGCAGCCTCTTGGCGCGTCGTCATAGCCTCTGGATCAGACTGCGCGAGCAAGACAATACCTGGCAAGGTGCGAACGGCATATCGCTTACGCGGAAAAGTTCTAGGCTTGTAAGCCAACGCCAGAAACAGGATTAACAGGCAGTCGCCCGTCCTTTGCGACCAGACCCGTGTCTTGTCAGTGGGCAGTGTTGCAGAACCGACGATCACCACGGTCGGCGGCTTCGAGGTGCCGCCCCCACGCGGTCTACTTGACGACGTTGACGTCGAAAGTCACGTCGCGAACGACCCCATCTCCATAGGACTCCCTGAACGTTGTTTTGTCAGGGCCGACATATCCGGCTGCAGAGGTGTAGTAAACGACCATGCCGGCGGTTTTCACCCCGGCGCATTTCGGAAATTTCTTCGAATTCGCAACTACGTCTTCCGGTACGATTTCGAGTTTCCCATGAGCTGGCGGAGAAACTGTTCGAACGTTCGGACGGCTTGATGGTGAGCAATCGACTTTGAGGTGCCAGGCCTGCCCCAGTCGTGTCCGCTCGGCGCTGACTGCAGTAAGGCTCTTGTTCTCCGTGACGATGCCACCCGAGGTGGTCGTGCAACTCGCCAGTACTGGCAGAAGGAGAGCGGAAATTGCTGCAGCCGAAGTTCGCATCATGGGTGTCCTGTTGCTGATGAGTATGCGTATCACGGCCCATAAAAGCGTCAATCGCGTGAGGCATTGAGCCGCAGGGGCCAAGTCCCGCTGACGAGCTGCAGGCACTCCGATCGGTGAACTGTTCGGGCGACGGCAAGGGAACCTTTGGCAGCGGCGAAGTGTTGTGCTCGGCATGATTGCGGGAGGCATGGCCGATGTACATCATTGTTGGAGGGACGGGGCGGGTCGGTTCAGCCGTGGCGAAGAGGCTGCTCGCTGAGGGCGAACCCGTCACCATCGTCACACGAAACTCTGAGAAGGCGGGCGCATGGCGACGGCGGGGCGCAGAGGTTGCGCTCGCCGACGTCCACGACGTGACCTCGATGCGGACGGTGTTCCGCCGCGGGAAGCGGGCCTTCCTGTTGAACCCGAACGCTGACATCTCGAGCGATACGGATCGGGAGGAACGCGAGACCGTGCGCTGCCTGCTCGAGGCGATCGAAGGCTCGGGACTGGAGAAGGTGGTGGCGCAATCAACCATGGGCGCGCAGCCGGGCGAGCAATGCGGCGATCTCAACGTACTTTATGAACTGGAGGCGGGCCTGAGAAATCAGCCGATTCCCGCCAGTGTTATCCGCGCAGCCTATTACTACAGCAACTGGGATACGATGGCGGGCCACGTCAGGAAGGACGGGGTATTGTCGACCATGCTCCCGGCCGACCTCAGGCTGCCGATGGTCGCGCCGGAGGATCTGGGAAGAGTGGCTGCACGGCTGCTGCAGGAGCCGATCGAACAGATCGGCATATACTCCGTCGAAGGGCCGGAACGATACTCCCCCAATGATGTTGCCGCAGCCTTCGCCGCCGCCCTCGGCCGGACCGTTCGCGTCGACGTGATCCCGCGCGAAGCCTGGGAAGACGCATACCGCAATTTGGGCTTCTCCGACGCGGCGGCTCACTCATATGCCAGGATGACGGCTCTCACCGCCGATGGCCCCGAATATCCCGAGGACTCAATTCGCGGATCGATTTCCCTCCAGACGTACATAGATGGGCTCGTTCGGGACTCGTCCTGACGCGCCTTCGTATGGGACTTATGCCGGGGCAGGCGCCTCGTCTTCAGGTTGCGACCTCCATGGAATCGCTGAAGCCGCCACGGCGGTATCATCAACCGCGTTCGACCAGTTTGCGGATGGCGGTCTCAAAGGTCGTTGTGCCCTTGCGCGATCGGGCCTCGCCACCTTCGAACTCGATCCAGCCTTCATTGAAGCCGTCAAGCATGCGCATACGGGGCCGGGGGTTCTGCATGCCCTGGTTCAAAAACAGCGCTTCCCATGTCTCTCTTGCGACCGGCTCGGCACGGACCCTCTTGCCGAGCACGGCAGAGAAGGCCTCCGCCATCTGCAGCGGCGTGATGCGGGAAGGACCCTCAAGCTCGACGATGCGTTTACCGGTCCAGTCCTCCTGCAGCATTTCAGCCGCAGCAGCGCCGACATCGCGCACGGAAACCATTGGCACGGGTTTGGTGAGCGGCTGCAGAAAGCTTGGCATGATGCCGCTCTCCCTTGCCGGCGCGATGTCCCAGGCTGAATTCTCCATGAACCAGCAGGCGCGCAGGAACGCGACCGGCATCGGGAGTGTCGACATTGCCTGCTCGACGAGGCCGAGCTGGCTCAGCAGATTCTCCTGCTTTGCCTGAGCGCCGATCGTCGACAGGCAGACCACCTTCTTGGGTGACGCCTTTGTGAGGGCGGTCTTCAGTGCTTCGATGATTGCCTTCACCTCCGGGAAACCCGGCGCGGGATCGAAGCTTGGCGGCAGAAGCAGGAAGACGCCCTCGGCGCCATCGAAGGCCGGGGCGAGGTCCGACGCGTCCGTCATTTGAGCAATAGCGATTTCCGCGCCGCGATCCCGCCAGGCGCCTGCTTTTTCCGCATTTCGCAGGACTGCACGGATACGAAGTCCCTGATCCATCAATTTCGCGCCGACCACGGCGCCGACCTGACCTGTTATTCCAGTCACAGCAAACATTCTCGGACTCCTTTTGGCAGCGGCTTGCGCCGCGATGAAATAAAAGATGCGCCAAAGTCGCTTTTGACTGAATTGACCTTTTGTCAGATAGTTCATGATAAAATATCAGGAATTGGATGATGTTCGACGGACGATTGCTGAATGGGGTCAGCGTGCTGGCCGCCGTCGTTGAGAGCGGCAGTTTCGCGCGGGCGGGCGAGGCGCTGGGGCTGACAGCTTCCGGAGTCAGCCGAGCGGTGGCGCGACTTGAGAGCCGCATCGGCGTGCGCCTGCTCGAGCGGACGACCCGTTCCCTGAGGCTCACCGATGACGGCACGCGTTTCTACGAGCAGGTCGTGCCGCTACTTGGCGGCATCGAAGAAGCCGCTGCCTATGCCGCCGGAACGACGCAGACGGTGCGTGGGAGGCTGCGGATCAATGTTGATCCCTATTTTTCGCGGCTGATCCTCGCGCCGAAGCTCGGCACCTTTCTCGATCGCTATCCCGATCTTCAGCTCGAGCTGGTGACAAGGAACGAGATCGGCGATCTTGTCGCCGACGGCATGGATGTGGCGGTGCGCTTCGGCGAAATCCCGGCGAAGAGCTCGCTGATTGCCCGGCAGCTGTTTCGCACGAGGGTGATCACGGTTGCTGCGCCGTCCTATCTTGAACGGCACGGCACGCCGAAGCTGCCTGCCGACCTGACCGATCATACCTGCATCCAGTATCAGAACCCTTTGACGGGCAGGCCTTTCGAATGGGAGTTGCGGCGCGGAAAGAAGGTGGTGCCGATCCAAACGCATGGGCGCATCCTCGTCAATGATGCCGGTACGGCCCTTGCTAGCTGTCTCGCCGGGATCGGCATTGCCCAAGTCTTCTCGCTCGGCATGAAGCCCTATCTCGATTGCGGCCAGCTGGTCGATCTCTATCCGGATTGGCCCGATGAGACCTTTCCGTTGCACTGCTTCTACACCTCCCGCCATCACATACCGGCAAAGGTTCGAGCCTTTATTGATTTCTGCGTCGAAATCGTCGGCTAGATGCCGGTCATGCCGCCGCCCAGTGATTTGCTGCCAAATTTGTACTTTGCCGCGAGTTTTAACAAAAACGCAACCAGCCGTGCGTTTAGCTGCTTCCACCACCGCCTGTACCCGGCGTATGCAGCAGACGTGTATGGAGCGTTTATGCGGAAGTATGTCGCCAACATTGCCTTATGGATCACGGCTGCGGTGTTGGTCGTTGTCACGGTCGTTGCTTGGCACCATGCCCCCGCCGATCGCTTCGGCCTCTTTTGCACGGCGAAGATCAGATATGAGGTAAGCGGCACCGTTCTCGTCGGCGACGAGGTTCTGACATCCTCGGTCAAAACGGAATTCGGACATGCCCGCCAATGGCTCCGGCGTTTCACGTCTTGGGATTGCCAGCAGTCCGAGGGCAAGGCGCTTGCATTCAAGGCTCGCGATGGCCGGGTGTTCCTCATTCCGACCGGCCTATGTCCGTTGGCGGAAGCGGTGATCCGCGATGTCAACGAGGTCGACATCATGAGGATGTGCAAACGGGAGCGGCGTTACCCAACCCGGGCCTATATCGTCTCGACGGCGGATACGCCGACCAGCTGGCAAGCGTTTGACTACTCGAAGACGGGCCCGCTGACGATCGTTGCCATGAATGCCACGGCGTTTCGTTGGGGCGCTTTGGGTGACGATGTCGCGAAGAACGCGCCGCGCCTGCTGAGGACCGATTTCATTCTGCCGGCCAACGGCGCCTCTTGGCTCAGCCCGATCAGGCTTGTGCCTCAGTCGCTCAACATGTTCACCAGGGAACAGTCCTTTCTTTATCGGGCCTATCCCATAGACGGCCCAATTCTGATGAGGGGAACACTTCAATAGGCCCACCCAAGCGCGCATATCTGGCCGTTTTCGTATTGCTGCTGCTTCCGTTTGCACGGACGTGGTACACGAATTCTGCGTATATGAACCGGCCGCCGGAGGTCGCAAAGGAGACCTATATACCGGGTGGCATGCGCATCGAATATATTGGTTCCGGCGAGGGCCTGACACTCGCCGGGTACAACGCGGCTGCGGTCAGGACCGTCCGTCTCGCCGCGAATCTTAACATCATTATCGATGAGCTTGGTATTGGTTTCCTGAATGCCCTAAAGCGTGCCAAGGGACAAGACGATGGTTACGCCCAGTGGATGGAAACGCCGATCAACATCTCTGACCTAGAAACCCGCTCGCCCAAGGATGGTGCGATTCTGGCTGCGTTGCAGAAGCGCTGCGATAAGCAAAAGAACGAACTATTCTACTGCGACGGCTTGGAACGGGCGAAGAAGAATTCGGGCCTGTTCTTCACCCATGGTGATGGAAGGATCGTCATTCTTGAGCCTCGGACATTGCAGATGCACGTCGCCTTCTCTGGGCCATACACAGGTCGTCGATAGGCTGAGGAGCAGCGCGTCCCCTACGAGTCCGGTGGCGGCTCTTTGGGCGACGTAGCACATAGGAGTCGTGAGGACACGCTATCCAGCATCGGCGGGTTCAGGTGCTACGAACGCGCGGCATAAGGCGCTTCGGATCGCCTCTACCGATGGTGTGGCCTCGGACTCACGCCACGGACCATCCCCCGTCCACCAGCAGGTTCGCACCGGTGATCAGGCTCGCAGCCGGCGATGCTAGGAACACGACGGCGCCCACCACGTCATCGGTTTCACCGATCCGGCCGAGGGGAATGTGATCGAGCGTCGCTTGGCGATTGGCGGCGTCGGATAGAAAGGGCGCCGTCCCATCCGTGTGGATGAAGGTCGGCGATACGGTGTTGACGGTGACATTATAGCGGGCCCATTCGGCCGCAAGGCAGCGCGAGAGGTGATTGATGGCCGCCTTGCTCATGCAATAGATCGCCTCGCCGCGCAGCGCCACGGTCCCGGCCTGTGAGCTGATGCTGATGATCCGGCCGCCATTCTGCTTGATCATCTGACGACCGACGGCCTGCGTCATCAGGAAGGTGCCCTTGATGTTGACATCGAGGATCTCGTCGAGGTCCTTCTCCTCGACGAGTTCCGCAAGATTGCCTGGAGCCACGCCGACATTGTTGACGAGGACGTCGATCCCACCAAATGTCGTCAGCGCCGCGTCGACGGCTTGGGCGATATGGCCCTTGTTGGGAAGGTCCAGTTCAACGGCGAGGGCTTTTCGCCCCGCACCCTCGATTTCGGCAACCAGATCCGCCGCCGCTGCGACATTGCGAACTCCCAAAACAATATCGGAGCCTTCCGCGGCACAGGCAAGCGCGCAAGCCCGACCGATACCGCGGCTCGCTCCTGTTACCAAAGTCACTTTGCCCTCAAGGCTGAAGTCCGGCGCATGCCTCTGCATCATGGTTCCTCCCTTGATGAAATCAATTTATGCCAGGGTCGGCGCGGATGCCAGATGCTCTCCGCATGTGCAGGGGCAACCTCGCCCGACCGTAGCGCCGGGGTTCAAGAGAGCCTCATCCTGAGGTGCCCCGCAGGGGCCTCGAAGGACGAGGCGGGCGCTCAGGCGTTGAGACATGCAAGAAGCAGCGTTGCAGCATTCGGTAGCTAACGCCACTATCGGTTCTCGAGGTCAACCCAACACGTCAATTCAGGCCGGCACGGGTAAGTCCTTCGATCAGACGCGCCCGATCCTCGGCGCGGACGAAAGAAGATGTTGCTCCGACCGCGTCCCGTGAGATGTCAGGAACTAGCGATTTAAGCCGTTCGAGCAAGTCCGTGGCAGCCTCCCGGTTGTCGAGAAGTCCGGCACAGGCCGTGCCAATGATCAGTGGAACCGCATGGCCGGACCGCAATCGATGCGCCTCCCGTGCGTAACTCAATCCAAGTTCGTAATTCGCGCCCTGGAAATGAGCCATGGCGTAGTAAAACTGAAAGTCGCCGAGAAAAGCCTCGCGCGGGCTCAGTCTGAGGGCGTAGTCGATGCAAGGAATGGCGTCCGCCGCGCGGCCCCCGTTGGCATGCGCAAGTCCCAACTGGCCGTGTGCAAACGCGGAGTTGGGGTTGATCGCGACAGCCTGGCTGATCGCTGCCACCGCCAGGACATTGTCGCGCGTCGCAAAGGCTATCATCGCCTGCGCAAGGTAAGTCCACGGTTCCTTATCGTCCGCGGCCATGGCTTGTTGGACGACATCCCTGGCAAGGGCCAAGGCATATCCCATGTCCTCCCACCCCTGGAACGCGCGCCACGTGGTAATCCAACCTTTCATGGCGAGCGCCTGGGCATAGCCGGGGGCAAGTTCGATTGCCCGATCGAGCAGCGGGAGCATCTTCCTGCTGCTCTCCTCAGACAGTTGGGAACACAGGAACACCGCCCGCACGACACATTCCCAGGCATCAAGGCCATGATGCGGCTTTGGGCTTTCGCGAGCATGCTCCGCCGCCAGGAGTTCCGGGCCGATGCGGCCGACGACGCTTGCGGTGATTTCGTCCTGAATGGCGAAGATCTCGCCGAGGTCGCCGTCGTACCTCTCGGCCCAGAGATGGACGTCGGAGGCCGCATCGATGAGCTGCGCGGTCACCCTCATCCGGCTGCCGGACTTGCGGACACTCCCCTCGAGAACATAGCGGACCCCGAGTTCGCGCCCGATGGCGCGCACATCCACGGGCTTTCCCTTGTAGGTGAACATCGTGTTGCGGGCGATCACGAAGAAGCCCTTGAGCTTGGATAGCGCAGTGGTGATGTCCTCGGTCAGCCCATCGCTGAAGAAGTCCTGCTCCGGCTCGGCGCTCAGGGCATTGAACGGCAGCACGGCAATGGATGGCCGCTCCGGAAGTGCAGACCTCAACGATGCCGTTCCGGCGGCCGTCCTTTCCTGAAGGGGGCGGTACAGTCGCACCGGCCTTTCCATATTCTTCAGCGCGCGCTCGCCGAGGTATTCGAAGTCGCAGTCAAGCTTGCCCTGGAGGTGATCGTAGGCCGTGCCGGAAATGCAAATGCCCCCCGGATCCGCCAAGGTCTGGAGGCGGGCCGCGATGTTGACGCCATCGCCGTAGAGATCCCCATCGAGCTCGTGGATCACATCACCCAGATTGACTCCGATCCGGAAGACGATGCGTCGCTCCGTCGGGATATCCGCTTGGTTCTCGGCAACCCCCTTCTGGATGGCGACGGCGCACGCGACGGCATCGACGACCGAGCCGAACTCCACGAGCGCACCGTCGCCCATCAGCTTGACGATACGGCCCTGATGCTCGGCCAGCAGCGGATCGATCACCTCCCGGCGCAGAACCTTGAGGGCCGAAAACGTCCCAGTCTCGTCATGTTCGACGAGGCGGGAATAGCCGACGACGTCAGCGGCCAGGATCGCGGCCAGCCGCCGTTCTGCTCTTGCGGTTGCCATGGCTGTCTCCCCTCAGGAGATGCGCCGAATGAAGTCCAGGCGATTGACGCAACATGCACCATCCGGCTGCCCGACACCGCGACCGTGCCGGTTCATGATACCACTGAGACCGTCATGTGGCGACGCTTCATAAGGGTGCCGCCTCCAATGGAACAGGAGCCGCGAAGCGGTCGACGCAAATAGAGTCCGATCCCCGGGCGTGCAAGTCTACTCACGTCTTAGCCCAAATTAACTAAGAAAATCACACAATTAGTAAGTTGATCTGTCGCCGCTCTGATTATAGTCTTTTTATCTTATGGGAAGGCATAAATCCTCCTCCGGCTGCAGAGATCAGTCGGAAATGGAGGTTTTTGCTATGGGCAAAACGTTCTCACGTGTCAGATGGATTGAGTATCGCGCGTTGAAGCCGATAGCCGACTTCCAATGAGGAGAATCCTAACATCCGATTCAGCTCCCGCCGCGAGGCGGGGCGAGGATTCGTAGTCCGTTGGCGACCAGCGCCAGAGGGGAAGCCAGCACATCTCCAAAAGGAACACTCTGGCGCATGCCTGATGTTAGTGAACCCCGATCAAGGAGCATGTACCATGTCCAGACTTACGCTTTCGGTTTTCACCGCCCTCGCACTTCTGCTCGGTGGGCTTCAGTCGACGTTTGCTGCAAGCAGCAATTCACGGGACCAGACCACAACTATGGGCGAAAGCGGCAACCCGCCGCCGAACGACAATGCAGGAAGCAGCAGCGGCACCAAGGACACCTCAACAAACAAGGGCAACCCGGAGAACTTCAACTGCAACGACTGCGGTTCGAGCGGGCCCGGCAACAAATGAGGCTAATCCGGACGGCATCGCGTCCGGACAAACGTAGCAAAGCCAAACCATTGAAGGCTAACTCTGCCGGAGCGGATTTTCGTCAGGCGAAAGGCGTGGCGAGGGCATACTCAAGCTGCCTCCGGCATTCAGGGGTTTCGCAGACTTGCCAGGCGAATCTGCGGGCCCCCTGATCGACCGGCCGGCTTGGCCGTAGGCGTGACTACGACGCGCGCTGGCCGGTCGACCCTCCGAGCCGTTTTGAAGAGTTTCGAACCGCCAATCACCGCCGCGCCGGCGGCTTGGTGGCGGCGCGGCGCTGCAGCGCGAAACGCGCGGCCGAGCAGTTGACGTCGGGAACGAGATCGTAGGTCTGCTGGTAGAGGCTCTGCGCCAGCGTGTTGTTGCCGCGGTTTTCCGAGGCAAGGGCGGCGAGCGCCGTGCGCTTGTAGGCCTCGACGATCGGCTCCGCCGCCTTTGCCAGCGCCGCGTCGTCGGCGGGCTCGGCTGCTAGCGCAAGGGCGGCATAGGTGACGTCGCCGTCGCGGCCGACGCGGCCGCCGACGGCGCCGTTGAAAGTCTGCTCGGAAACCTGGCGCAGGCGCCTGGCGTTCTTGATGCATGTCGGGATGCGGGCGGCTTCGGCATTGATGCGCTCGGCCGTCGGGCCGGCCTCCGTGCTGCCGCCGCCGGAGAGGATGACGTAGCCGATGATCCCGACGACGGCGAGGTAGACGAGGCCAATGGCGGCGAGGAAGGCGGGCTGCTTGAAGAGCGGCTTTTTCGGCTTGCCGTCGTCTGCCTTGGCAGCCTCCTTTTTCGGCGCCTCCTTGGCCGGCGCCTTCTCCAGAAACTGGAATTCGACATCCTTGCCGAGACGGAAACTGTCGCCTGTTTTGAGCGAGGCGGTCTGCAGCAGCGCCTCACCGCGCAGCATGATTGGGTTCAGCCCCATGCGGCGGATGATGAAGCCGCCGTCGCTCTGCTTTTCGATGCGGGCGTGGATCGGCGCCAGGAACGGATCGTCGACGACGATATCGGCATTGGCTGCCCGGCCGATCGACATTTCCGCCCGGTCGAGCACATGGCTGCGGCTCTGGCCGCCGGGGCCGGTCTGCAGAAGGCTCGGTTTGTTGCCGCGAAAGAAGGAAAAGACCATGATCAGAACATCCCACTCGACATCATCTCGACGATAGCAGGCGCCAGCACCAGAAGAAGGATCGACACGACGATCAACATCGCCGGCATGACGATCTTGGCCTTCAGCTTCTCACTGGCCCTGTCGGCCTTTTCCCAGCGGCGGAAGCGCAGATCGCGCGCATGTTCGCGCAAAAGCTCGACGCGGTTGCTGCCCTCGACCTCGCCCTGGATGACGGCGCGGATGACGCGCACCACCTCCTCGGCCGTCATGCGCGCCTCCAGGCGCTGCAGCGCCTCGATCATGCCGGTGCCGAGCGCCACGTCCTTCAGCGTCTGCTCGATCTCCTCGGTCATCACGGTGCCGGGTGCTGCCTCGGCATAGAGCCGCAGGCTTTCCGGCAGGGTCGCCTGCGCCTGCTGCGTCATGACAACGAGATCGAGGAAATAGGGAAATTCGCGCGAGATGCGTTCCTTACGGTCCTGCATCTTGTCGTCGGCGACGACCCAGAAATAGATGGCGGGGATGAAGCCGAGGATCAGGCCGGCGGCCAGCCCGCCGATGACGCTGCCGCTCGCAATGCCGAACAGCACGCCGAGCAGGATGAAGCCGAAGAGGCTGAGGACAACGAGAAGGGCGATATATTCACGCCCGGTCACGCCGCCGAAGGGCCGGCCGCCATAGATCAGCTTCTTTTCGAGCTGCGCACCGAAATCGGCCAGAAGCGGCTCGAACTGCCTCAGCACGAATTCGACCGG
The DNA here is from genome assembly GCF_030182485.1 of Rhizobium atlanticum. Taxonomy (NCBI): domain Bacteria; kingdom Pseudomonadati; phylum Pseudomonadota; class Alphaproteobacteria; order Hyphomicrobiales; family Rhizobiaceae; genus Rhizobium; species Rhizobium atlanticum. The sequence continues at coordinate 16,293 of NZ_JAQJCJ010000020.1, read as the reverse complement.
CGTGCGCATGCCGATGCTGTCGACGATATTCGGCGGCGGCCCGTCGCCACCGGCCGACCGCCGCACCACCTTGATGCTGCCGAGGAGATCGCCGATCCACCAGACGATGAGCGCCGCAGTGACGCCGGCAAGGACAATGATGATCGGGGCTAGGGGGATTGCCGACATCATACCGACACCTTCATCATCGAGCGCATCCAGAAGAAACCGGTGGCGTAGAGAATGGCGCCGACGATCGCGATGACGATGCCGATGGCGTTGCCGAACACTTTGTCGATCAGCTCAGGCTGGCCGAAGAAGATCATCAGGATCATGAACAGCGCGCCGCCATTAACGACGCGGAAGTTCATCCGCGCTTGTGACGACGAGGTGCTGATCTTCTGGTCGAGCTTCCAGATCTCCTTGAAGGATTTCGACATTTCCGTCAGCGGCTCGGATATGTCGCCGCCTTGGCGGGCAAACAGGCCGAGGGCGGCGTCGACCATCTTGAAATGCAGGCTCGGAACCGTGCGGCCGTGGCGGTCGAGCGCTTCGACCAGGCCGATGCCGAGCTTCTGTTCGCGGGCGATGCGCTCGAATTCGCGCGAAGCCGGCATCTGGCCGGTGTCGGCAACCGCATTGACGGCGACGGCGAGCGGCTTGCCGGTGCGCACCGCCGAGACGATCTGGTCGACGGCATAGGGAAGCTGCGATTCGATCTGCAGCCAGCGGCGCCGCAGGAAATAACGGATCATCGCCTTGGGCAGGAAGAAGGCGACGGGAATGGCAACGACGATGCCGAAGATCGGCCCGAAGATCAGCGAGATCAGAGCGAAGACGATGATGGCGGTGATCGTATAGGCGAGGATCATCGTATAGGGCGGCACGGCGTCGCGGCCGAAGACCTGGGCCGCTTCGCTGGCGAGCGCGATATCGCGTTCGGTGGCGCGCAGCAGCGGTGCCGGCCATTGCATCGGCGCGCCCCAGACGAGCAGCCCCGCGGTCACTGCGCCGAGGGCGATCGTCAGGATCTGCAGAAGGCTGATGTCCATGGTTCCACCCTCAAACGAACATATCGAGGTTCTTGATCTCGCCGTCTTCGCCGAAGGCGACGAGCTCGGCGACGAAGCTCGGCAGATAGCCGGTGAAGGCATGCGCCGCCTGGCCGCCGGCGCGGCCGACGAGATTGAAGATCGGCTCGACGATGATGAGGCCGGTATCCGGATCGATGCCGATGACCTCCGATATCTCGGTGACGGCGCGCCGGCCGCTTTCCAGACGGTTGAGCTGCACGACGAGCTCGACGGCGGCGACGATCTGCTGGCGGATCGCCGTCACCGGCAGCGAGCTCTGGCCCTGCAGCACCATCACCTCAAGCCGGGTCATCATGTCCTGCGGCGTGTTGGCATGCGCCGTCGTCATCGAGCCGGCATGGCCGGTGTTCATCGCCTGCAGCATGTCGATCGCCTCGGCGCCGCGGCACTCGCCGACGATGATGCGGTCGGGACGCATGCGCAGCGCATTGCGCACGAGGTCGCGGATGGTGACGCTGGTTTCGCTCTCCGCCGTCTTCGGCCGCGATTGCAGATAGACGACGTGAATGCCGTCGAGCTGCAGTTCGGACGTGTCCTCGACGGCAACGACGCGCTCGCCGACCGGAATGAATTGCGACAGGCTGTTCAGCAGCGTCGTCTTGCCGGAGCCGGTTCCCCCTGAGACGACGATATTCTTGCGGGCGCGCACCGCCGCCTCGAGGAAGGCGCGCATCGGTTCGCTGAGCGCGCCGGCGGCCACCAGCTTGCTGATGTCGAGTCGCGACTTGCCGCCGAATTTGCGGATGGTGAGGCAGGCGCCCTTGACGGCGAGCGGCGGGATGACGGCGTTGACGCGCGAACCGTCCGGCATGCGGAAGTCGGCCATAGCCTCGCTCTCGTTGATCGAGCGGTTGGAATCGACGGCGATGCGCTCGATCACCTTCATCAGCTGACGCTCATTGGCGAAGGCGAAGGGATATCGCTCCAGCAGGCCGAATTTTTCGACATAGATCTCGTCATACCGCGTCACCATGATTTCCGAGATGACGTCGAGATCCATCAGTTCCGAGATCGTGCCCCAGCGATACATCAGCTCCTCGATATTCGAGCGCAGGTGCATATGGGCGATCTCGTAGCGGTCGCCGGCGTTGAACAGCGCCTGGCGGGCCTGGAAGGCGGCGCCGAACTTGGTGTCGAGCTGGGCGAAGTCGGAACGGGTGGATTCGAAGTTCAGCTTCAGCTGCAGCGCCGAGATCAGCGCCTTGCCGACATCGAAGAGCCGGCGGTTGTCCTGCTCTTCGCGTGCGAGGCTTGCCGCATTCGACGCGCCGTCGCGCCGGCCGGTGCGGGCAATGCGTTTTGCCAGCCACCGGTAGACGGCGTTCTTGATGACGAGGATGACGAGATCCTGCGGTGCGGCGTCCAGCGCCTCCTTGATGAACAGGTCGAGGCGCTCGCGAATGCGGCTGCGCGTCTCCTCGCGGCCGAAATCGGAGGATTTCACCAGCCGGTCATATTGCGTGTCTTTTAGCAAGCGCTCATGGATTTCCATCTGCAGCGCCAACACCCGCTCCTGGTCCGGAAACTGCGTCACCGCCTCCGGCGCCGCCGCCGGCTCGACCAGTTCGATCGTGACATTCGGCACCCAGATCGACATGCCGGCCGAGACCGCCACCGGCGTGCCGGCCCGAAGCGGCTGGTCGTCGACCCGGGTCGGGTTGCGGCCATGATGCTGCACCGACCATCCCTGGCCGGACTTGCGCAACACGAATTGCGGCGAGGAGACGTGGCTGCCGCGCAGGCGCACGACGCCGGCGCCGGCGGGCAGCGAAAGCGTGCTGCTTTCGCCGACGAAATAGGTCTCATTCGCCGAGAGCGGGATTACCTCCCGTCCGCTGCCGTCCTCATAGGAAATCTTCAACAGCATGGCTCAAATCCCCGAAACGATCACATGCGCGTCCAGTTGATGCTCGGCAGGTCTTCGACGCTATTGTCCGTCGGATTGCGCAGCACGAGGTTGAGGCTGCCGTTCGCCTGGCCCATGGCGAAGATCAGCATCTCGGCTTCCGACGGCGTCACTTCGACCGTCACGTGATTATAGCTGCTATTGGCCTTGGTGACCGCACCTTCCGGCGTGGTCGCCGCCCCGACGGCGAGCACCTTGACGTTCTGCAGGAAGGTGCGGGTGACGACGCGGGTGCGCGAACTGATGCCGAGCTTGTAGTCCTGCGCCTGCTTCCGGTAGGCGTTGATGTCGTTCTCGTCGGCGCCGGGATATTGGGTGAGATAGTTCTTCAGCATCTGCTCGACCGGCGAGGGCGGCTGGGCCGGCGCTGGCGGCTGCGTGGTTGCGGCGGGCGTCTGGCCGGGTGCGGCCGGTGGCTGCCCGGGCGTTCCCGGCTGCGTCGCGGCGGGCGGCGCCACCGGCTCGACCGGTTCGTCGACCGTGCCGAGAATATCGACATAGCTGCCCGGCTCGACGAAATGGCCGACGGCCTCGGCGGCATTGACCGGCAGGGTGAGCGCCCGCTTGCCGGGCGCGATCATCGTCGTCAGCCGACCGCCGTCGGTATCGTCGAAATACTGGAAGAGCAGCACCGAGCCGGCCGGAATGTCGGCCGCCGCCGTCCGGTCCTTCAGCCATTCCTGATAGGCGCTGGCGGCAGGCACGGCGAGCTTGGCGAGCGCCCCGAAGCTTTCCGGCAGCATCACCGGTTCGGCGAGCATGTCGGGGGTGATCGCCTGTCCTCTCGTCACCTTCTTGTCGGGCTGGAGCCGCATGAAGGCATAGGCCACCTGCTCGTTCTTGACGCTCTCTGTCCAGAAGTAGAGGAGAACGCCGGTGATCAGCCCGACGATCACAGCGGCAATGAGCTTCCAGTTCATGGTGTTGTTCCTTCGACGAAGGGTTGCCTGATTTGAATGACCTCAACGGTCCTGCCGTCGGTTCTGCTTCTGGTGTAGAGAACATTGGCCTCGACGCTGCCGCGCCGGCCGTAAAGCGCGGTGACGCCGCCGCGCTCAGCCGGCGGCGTTTCGATGGTGAAGCCGTCGCGGACAAGCAGGTCGGCGCGCTGATCGGACCAGCGCGCGGCGGCGAGCGTGCCCTTCGACACGACCGTGCGCGACATATGGCCTTTGTCATGGTCGCCGATATCGCTCAGCACCTCGACGCCGGCCGGCGGACGCAGCGACGTCGGCAGCTTGGCGACATCGGCAGGGGCGGCGAAGGCCGGCAGCGTGGCGGCGACATCGTCGAAGCGGCTCATCAGCACTTCGGTCATCGGCGCGTCGGCAGGCCGCCTGATCATGATCGAGACGCCCGCGATCGGCGCTCTCGCCGAAGGATCATTCGGATCCTGCCGTCTCATGTAGGCGAGCGCAGCCTCGCCGTCGCCGTCGAAGAAGCGCACGACAACGGCAAGATCGTCGCGGATGCGGCTGACCTTCGGGACGATCATCATGTTGGCGGCGATGACGGCGGTCAGTTCCTCCCGGTCGCTGCTTTTCGGCATGGCGGGGCGGGTATTGGCGGCCAGCACCCGCAGCCACTCGTCGGTGATCTCGGAAATGCTGCGATCGCTCTGGTAGGGGGTGAACTCGAGCGGCTGGCCGTTGATGACGAGATCGCGCGGCGCCCGTTCCGGCGTCCCGAGAATGCCGGCCAGCATGGAATTCAGCGTCACCCGGATATCCTTGTAGATCTCGGCGCGGCCCGGTGTCGCCATCACGGCGAGGCCGACGACCAGGGCGGTGCCGAGGAGATGAACGGAGATGCGTGATCGCTGTGCCATGTCACTTCGCCCCCGGAAAGACGCCGTCGAAGAGATCGCCGGAATCGCTGGCCACATCGCGGATTTCCCGACGCAGCGTCGGGTCGTAGCCGCGCCGCGTGGTATCGTTGTTGTGCGAGATAAACAGCGTCGAGTCGTCCACCGTGAACGCATCCTTCCAGCGGATGCTGCGGATGGTGTCAAGATCGTCGGAATCCCTGAACTTGTAGACGCGGTCGGCGGTCGCGGTGACGAGCTGCGGCTTCTCGTCGGCAAGCTCGCCGACCATATCGCCGAAGTCGCGACCATTGCCTTTGAGGGTTTTCTGCACGTCATCCCAGACAAAGGTCCGCTGAGGATCGCCGTCGCCTTCATGCGAAGGGGTGCGCGAGCAGTTGATCGCGTCTCCCCCGGGCAGTGCCGGCAAGGCCGGGATCGGGAAGACGTTGGAGAAATCAGAGGTGCAATTCAGGCCGCTCGCCTCGGCGAAGGCGGCATTGCGCATGGCAAGCATGGTTGCGACCTTCTTGGTGGAGATCTTGTTGGCGTGAATGACGAAGATCACGATCAGCAGGATAACCGGCGCGGCGAGGACGAATTCGATCGAAGCAAGCCCACGCCGGTCGCGGTGCAGCCGCATCATGAACCCGCCGGCCGGAGCGTCACCGGCTTGCTCAGTGTGTGTTGACGGCAGCCCAGGCATTGGCTCCTCCCTGGTCGAAGACGCGCGTCAGGCCGGTGAAACTGTCGGCGGCCGGGCTTTGCTTGATGGTGCCGGAAACAGCGCCGATATCGTCGGCGAGTGTCGCTGGCGCCAGCGAGGCAAGCCAGTCCTGCGTGTAGAGATCGAAGGCCGTGTAATTATGGACCCAGCTCTGCGCGAGCGCATAAGCGGACGGCGTCTTGTCCTTGAACAGCCGGACCTGGAGCCTGGCGCGCGGCGCCCGCGAAACGATGGCCAGCGTCTGGTAGTCGGTGAGCTGGTCGCCTCCGAAGGGCGTGAAGTTGAAGGGGATGCGTCCCTTCAGCCAATAGGGTTTCGGGAAGGAGAGGAGCGGCAGGCTGGCGCCGCTCACCGATATCGCCCCGCCCGCCGGACCACAGACCTGGTTCCAGATCATGTCGAACTTGCGGGTGAAATCGTTCTCGTCCTTCGTCTGTTTGTCGGAATAACGCGGTGGCACGTCGATCGGCAGCTGGAAAGGGTTGGTGATGCCGAAGCCGACGCCGAAGACCTTGTCGGCGATCCAGAAGCTGGCATCGAGCGCCAGTTCCTGCCACCAGCTGAGATCGCCGGCATATTGCTCGACAATCGCCTTGAACGGGACCTTGCTCAGATAGGCCGGCCCAAAGGCTTCGTAGAAGATGTAGAACTCCACCAGCTGATCGTCGATGCCGCTCTCGTGGTTGACCCAGTCGCGGATATGGCTGCCGTCGACGCCGCCTGCCGTCAACGGACCCTTGCCGTTCGGGAAGCCGCGATTGGCGTATTCGCCGCGCATCAGGAACGGATCCTGTCCCTGGGTGCCATAGGACATGGCAAGGCACATTTCGGTATAGGCGGCGGCTGGATTGACGCCGTCGCGGTCCACCGGCAGGTTGCCGCCGGCGCCTTCTCCGGCCTGACCGCAGGATTCGCAGGGCGGATGGAAGACGACGTGATCCGACTTGTTCAAACGAACCAGATGCAAGGCGTCGTTGCCGACCCGCTCGGGAAAGCTTTCGACGAGGTAATCGTTCAGGTCATTCATCGCATCGATGATGTCGCTGGACTTGTTGATCAGACCCAGCGGATCGTATTTGACCTGCGCCGCCACCGTATAGGCGATCGCCTTGGTGGCTTCGGTCGCCCGGAACCCCTGGAACGCCAGGCAGGCGCCGTAGATGATGCCGCCGACGATCGGAACCTTCTGCCAGCCGGGGCAGTAGGGCATCGGCGGCAGCGGCGGCAGGAGCGACGCCGGTCCGAAGCCTTCGGTGAAGGAATATTGGGCGAGTTTCGCCAGAATGGCGGCGGAGCGCAGCGCCAGTTCCGCGGTGGTCAGCTGGTAAGCGACCGACGTTGCCATGACGACGGTTGCCTGCGACGAGGCGACATTGTTCATCGCCATGATGTTGAGATAACGCGCCTCCCAGTCGGCATGGACGAGTGCGGCGGCATCGGCGGTATCCTGGGTGCGCTGCTTGTCGTAGATCATCTGCCCGGTGTTCAGGATCCAGACGATCATCAGCGCCAGCGCAATCGTCATGTAGAGGATGATCGGCGACAGGAAGCCGCGCTGGTCGCGGTGCAGGCGATGGATGAAGGACGGTGTCATAGCAGGTTCACCTCCGCCGTCGAAATCGTATAGTAGCGCCCATCCTTCCGCTGGCCACGGGCAAACACCCAGCCGGCATATTCGAGCAGCAGGAAGCGCGCTTCGACCTTGGCCGTCACGGGCACATTCGGCGTGCGGTTGATGGCGGCAAAGAGCGCCATCGGGGCGCGGTCGACGGTGACCGTGACGTTCTGCGGGTCGAACATGTAGCGCGCCTGGTTGCGCATCGCGCGCCAGTTCTTCGAAAGGCCCGAGGCGTCGGCAAGGTTCTTCAGCGCATCTTCCGGCGGCTGGCAGGCGCCGACGCATTTCAGCTGGTCGTAGGGAGCGGCCGGGATCAGCGCCAGGCGGGCGGCAAGATCGGCCTTGCCCGCTGCAGCGTCGTTATCGCAGGTCTTGGGGCCGATGAAGCTGTGGATGGTGATCGGCAGGGCCGGGCAGAAATAGACGCGGGCGCTGCGGGCCGCCGCATAGGCGGCATAATGGGTGAAGAGGTGGTTCTTCGCCAGGATCGTGAACTGGAAGACCACGAACATGAAGAAGACGAAGATCGGCGTGACCAGCACGAAATCCATCATCGTCGTGCTGCCTGAGATATCGCCGTGAAGCTCCGATATCCGCCGCCGGCGGGCGCAAAGCAGCGGCAGAAGCAGCATCGAGGCAAAAAGCAACAAGGCGATCGCAAAGGTGCCGAGAAGCGCGCCATGATCCTGAGGGATCCAGAAGGTCCGCGAGTGCAGGATCGAACTCCAGAAAGCACCGTCGAAAGTGGGGCGTTCGAGTTCCGCGCGCATTGCCGTTACCTCACGAGGGCAAGAGGGGTGAAATCAGGCATGAACAGGCACCAGAGAAGTCCGAGAGCGGCGGCGACGCCGAAACGGACGGTATGATGGGTTTCGCGCGGCTTCAGCACAGAAGCGGCGCTTCGAATGCCGACAGGCAGAAGCAGGGCGAACAGTCCGACGTTCCGGGCCAGCGCGCCCCATTGAACCCGCCGCGCCATGGACAAAACCGCAATCATGCCGCCGATCATCAGCGATGCGAGCATCACGTCGATGGCGGGCCAGAGGCCGAGAACGGCGCCGAGCGCCGCCATCAGCTTGACATCGCCGCCGCCGCAGCTTCCGGCTGCGAAGGCGATAATGAAGATCGTGCCTGCAGCAAGCAGGCCGGCGAAAGCCAGGCCGATCCCTGCCAGACCGCCGCTGATCGCTGCCAGCATGAAGCCGGCAAGCAGGCAGGGATAGGTCACGGCGTTCGGGATGTGACCATGGCGGTGATCGAACACCGCCGCGGTCGTGGCGCAGGCGACGGCAAGAGCCGCCGCCGCTGGCATCTGGGTCAGATCGTAGGTCATATCCATGACACGGATCCGCTTATTGGCCCGGCTCGGGGATCCTCTCGGCGCTGGTAAGGGCCTCGTTCTTCTCGTTGAACCATCCGGCGATCTTGGTGCCGAATGCGAGCAGGATCAGCATGAGTGGAATGACGATGAGGGCGACGGCCAGGACGATCTGGGCCATGTCGCCGCGTTCGTCCTTGTGAAGTGCAATTGCGAGAGTCTTGAGTTTTCCAAACATCTGCGTATTCCTCGTTCCTTGGTTTGTTTCGGATCGAAGACCTTAGTGAAGAAGAAGCGAGCATACGCTATCGATCCGAACCAGCACGTTGCTCGTTCCAATGATTTTTTCTGCTTCTGCTTTTCTTCCCCGGTCGCCAACGCTTGTTGAGCAACATCATTAAGACCCAAGAGTGCGCCCAAGGCCAGCCCTCCGTCAAGCAAACGGAAGGCAGGGTTCCAATTGTCTTGGAGGCGTCGCTTGAAGGAATGCAGTTGACGGTGGCGTTTTCACGCTAACCGGCTGATTACGCGGTAATTTTTTCGGGTGAGGCATCCAGTGAAGCCGTTTTCGCGAATATCGCCAGCTGCTCCATTATTGGCCAATTGTTTCAAGGCGATAGGGGAGACAGAAGCAACGCGCCTATATTGCCGGCCGGGCGAGGGCGCCCCCATGGCGTTGCTTGCCGATCTGGATTAAGCTTGTCTTCAATATTGGCTATGGCCCGTCAGTCGTTCCGGAGACAAAACCATGGAAACGATGAGCAGCGTCCTGATACTTGCATTGGTCCTCATTCCACTGATGCTGTTCTTTCCGACTGCGGTTCAGATGATGGTGACGCTGTTCGGCATGAGCTCCGTCCTTGTCGGGATGCCGCTCTGATGAAAGCCGTTTCCGACGACGCTGCCGAACAGGCGACCTTCCAGGTTCTGACCCGGGCGCTGGACAAGCTCCTGGCGCCCATCCGCTTCCTGCTCGAGGATCCGAGCGTTTCCGAAATCCTGATCAACGGAACCTCCGACATCTTTGTCGAAAGGCGAGGCAAGCTCGAGCGCGCCGATACGCGCTTCGCCAGCCGCGAGGATCTGGAATCGGCGGCGCGCAGCATCGCGCAATTCTCAGGCAAGCGGCTGACGCCCGAGGAACCGAGCGTGGAAGCCCGTCTGCCGGACGGTTCGCGCGTGCAGATGATCCAGCCGCCGGCCGCCCGAACCGGGCTCTGCATCTCCATCCGCCGCTTCCTGAGAGAACATCGCAGCATTCGCGACCTCGTCACCCAGGGCAGTCTGACGGAGGAGTCGCTGTCCTTGCTGCAGGCGGCGGTCGGGCTGCAGAAGAATGTCATCATCTCAGGCGGCACCGGCACCGGCAAGACGACGATGCTGAACGCGCTGTCGGAATCCTTCGCCGATCATGAGCGTGTCATCGTCATCGAGGATACGTCGGAACTGCAGATCCGCAAGGAGCACGTCGTCTATCTCGAAGTCACCAAGCCCGACAGGTTCGGTCGCGGCGGCGCCAGCATTCGCGAGCTGTTTCGCTCTTCCTTGCGAATGCGGCCGGACCGCATCATCGTCGGCGAGTGCCGCGGCGGCGAAGCGCTCGATATGATCCAGGCGATGACATCGGGCCACAGCGGCAGCCTTTCGACCGTCCATGCCAATACGCCCTATGACGCGCTGCACCGGCTGGAAACCCTGGCGCTGATGTCGGATATCGACATGCCGCTGCGGCCGCTGCGCTCGCAGATCGCTTCCGCCGTCGATGTCGTCGTCCAGATTGCCCGATTCAAGCGCACCGGGCGGCGACGGGTCATCGAAATTTCCGAGATCAAGGGCCTCAATGATGACGGCCAGTATGTCGTCGAGAGCATCTACAAGCTCGACGGCGGCGGCCATTCCAACGCGGATGGCGAGCTGCGCTGGACAGGCGCCGTGCCGAGCTTCGCCACGGAAGCCTTTGAGGAGCTGGGAAGCAGCCAGGCGGAGCTCCCGAGCTGGATGAAGCCGGTGGCGACCGCTCACCGGCCTGAGTAAAGCGGAGATCGGTCTGGCCGAGCTCGACACGGTCGCGAGCGACCTCGCCGTTCATCTCCTGGCCTAAGCTGCGATCTTCTGCCAGACGGAGACATGTCGATCGCTGACCTTTGTGAACGGCTCCTTTTTCCAGCCGCCCCATCGGTCTTTGAGTTTCAGGCCGGCCAGCCGCGCCATAAGGTCGAATTCCGCTGGCCATGCATACCGAAACGGCACCGAGAAGCTTCGGTAGTTCCCGTCCCGCATCCGGATGTGATGGGACGTGAAGTTCTGGCTTACCACGTCAAACTCGTCGACGCCCCAATGCGTCTCGCGGCGGTCGAACGCCAGGATCGTCTCGCCGAGCGGAAGCCGCTGAAGCGGCGGGACGCCAACCTCGATCAGGAAGCGCCCGCCAGTTTCAAGATGCGCGGCCGCGTTCTGAAAGCAGGCGACCTGAGCTTCCTGCGACGTCAGATTGTTGATCGTGTTGAAAGCGAGATAAACCAGGGAAAAGCGCCTCTCGACACGGGTTGTCGCCATGTCGCCGATCACGACCGGAATCTCCGCGCCGCCCTCTTTGGCGCGAAGGCGCGACACCATCGCTTTCGAAAGCTCGATGCCTTCTACCTCCACCCCTTTCCGCGCAAGAGGCAGCGCCAGGCGCCCGGTCCCGATCGCGAATTCGAGCACGCGCCCGCCGCCTGCGACCTCGGCCAGGAGATCGACCGCCGGATCAACGACCTCCGGGGCCGAGATCCCGTCAGCATCATCGTAGGTAGCCGCGACCTCATCGTCAAAAAAGCCATCGTCGTGCATCTTTCTTACCTCTCTGATAGCGGTTGCCTGAGGACCGGGAGTGCCATCACCTTGCCCGCCGCTTCGCGGGCAACGCGTCAATTGGTCCTAGCGATCGCGCCAGCTCGCCAATCTCGTGGCGGGCAACGCCTATGTCTTCCAGATCGCGGTCCGACAGCCACTGGAGTGCCTGTTCCGTTTCGCGCCGTTGCCACCACCGAAGGAGGGCGGGCGCTGCAAACCGCAAAGCTGCCATCTTCGTCAGAAGGCTGGGAGCAAAACGATCCGAAATTTCAATGTGCCGGAGTTCGAATGTCATAACCTACGTCCAAGTTGTGTTGCGGTGATATCAATCTAGTGAAATGCCATCCGACGTGTTATCGGCAGTCTGTCAAATTATGTCTGTGAGACGCCATGATTGCCCGCGACAACCTGACCAATGTTCATCTGCCGGAAGACGCATTTGGAGATTATCCGCACACCGCTGTCGCTCAGGGTGGAGCAGAGCCCGCCGGGCGAACCTATTCTTTCCACGTGCACCACCGCGCCCAGCTCTTTCAGATCGTTCGCGGTTCGCTGCGGCTGGAGACCGAGCGGGGCTACTTCATCGTTCCGCCTGAACGTGCCGTATTCGTGCCCTCAGGCGTCCTGCACGAAGTGACATACCTGCAGGAGACGGAGCGCAGCTACCTCTTCTTCCGGCCCGACGCGGTCGTGAACCTGCCCTCCGAGGTTTCAGTGATCGGTACGACGCCGCTCCTGCGCGAACTGATCCTGGCCTTCCTGGAAATACCGCGCGCGGATGCCGGCAGTGCCCCTGCCGAACGGCTCGTCGCCGTCATTCTCGACCAGCTTCAGACGAGTACGGTCGCGCCGCTGTCGCTTCCCTCGCCGGCATCCGAACGCCTCCGCAGCATCGCTTCAGACATCCGCAACGAACCGGGTGCCGATTGGCCACTCGATGAACTTGCCTCACGTGCGGCCATGTCCGCCCGCAGCTTTCAGCGCCATTTCCAATCCGAGACGGGCATGAGTTTCCGCGCCTGGCGTCAGCAGGCGAAACTGCTTAAAGCCGTGGAGTGGCTTGCGGCCGGCCGAAGCGTCGGCGATATCGCCTTCTCGCTCGGCTACTCAGGCCCCAGCGCTTTCATTGCAGTGTTCCGGACGGCCTTCGGTGTCTCTCCAGGACAATACTTCCAGGACGCCTTTCCGGGTCATGGTGCCGGATCTTCCGTGCGGCCGGCGCAATGACGCGTCCTCTGGCGCAAAACGGCAAAGCCAGAATCATCGCCTGACGGCCCATCGGAGATTGTCTCCAAAGCCGCAACGAAAACGGCTCAGGCCGTCTCCGCCGCCATGGCCCGCCCGCCCGTGCCGCGGGTCATCGCCATACCGCCCAGCAGGTTGCGAAGCTCCGCCGCGGCTCTGTTGGCGATGATGCCGAGCGCAAGGCCGCCTGATATCGCCAGCAGGTGAAAGAGCGGAGCCGGCAGCGCGGCCGCTGCCTGGGACATCAGCAGTTCCGGCACGAAGCGGTGCAGCAGGTAGGTCGGAAAGGCGGAGGCGGCGATCAGCGTCACCAGCCGCCCCAGCCGCACGGGCAGCGGAATGCGCGGCAGGTAGAGAAGCGCCATCAGCGCGGCGAAGATCGTCAGATATTTGACGGTTGTGCCGATCCAGAGCGTTTCCCAGAAGGCGAGATAACCGAGCACGGCGGCGGCAATGATCGTCAGGATGATACGTTGCGCCGGCCTGCCGGCGAGGCCGGCGCACCAGCCGAACAGGCCGAGATGCAGGCCCCAGTAGAGGGTGAAGATCTGCCGCTGGCCGATGTCGAAGACGTGCGGCAGCGAAAACCGCGCGGTGACCGCGAGCGCCAGCAGCGTCAGCGAGAAGGCGAAGGGTTGCGATCGCGCCAGCCTGCGCACATCAGGCACGGCGAAGACGAGCGTGAAGACGAGAAGCGTCTGCGCATAGGCTTCGATGAACCAGTAGAGATAGGGAAGCATCTCGTGACGCTCCGGCTCGGCATAACCGAAATTGCCGGTCAGCGTCACCGAGGCCCAGGGAATGGTGCGCCAGGCGAGCGCATAGGCGGCGACGATGAGAAAATAGGGAATGAGCACATTGATGGCAGGCCGCAGCGCATGGCGGAAATCGCCGGCGAGGAAATGGCCGGACTGGAAGCGCGCCAGGCTGAAGCCGACGAGGAGCAGCATCACGCCCGATCCGCCGGGAATGGGCCAGAGCATCTGGTGATGGATGACGACGAGCAGGATGGCGATTGCCCTCAGAACCAGATCGGTCGGCAGCGCCCTCAACTCTGCGCTCCCGCCTGACGCGGCGACCCGCGCGCCGATATCGAGCTCGGCGATCCGCTTTTGCTCCCAGCCTTCCGGCAGCTCGACGCCAAGCCGGTCGACCGCCATCGTCAATTGCAGAAAGCGCAGCGAATCGCCGCCGAGCGAGACGAAGCTGTCGTTGCGGCTCACTTTGTGGGGGTAGAACACCCCCGCATAGGCATCGAGCACGCTGAGCACAGCCGCGCGGCTCGTCTCGCGCGCCGCCAGCATCTCTTCGCCAAGCGCCGCATAGTCGATCTTGCCGGAGGCAAGCCTCGGAAGCTCGCTTAGCACCCTGACGCTAACGAGGTTGGCCGGAAGGTGGCTCGCCTCGACGAGCACCTGAAGCGCCCGGCCGGCGTCACGCGCATTGCTCACATAGGCCTGCAGACCGTGATCGTCGCCGACGACGGCCGCCGCGATCCCCGCTTCGGCCAGAACCTGCTCCATGATGTCGAAGCCGATCCGAAGCCCCGCGACCTTGGCAAAACGGCTCTTGCGGCCGACGATCCGGAAGAAACCGTCCTCGTCGCGCATGGCGATGTCGCCGGTCATCAATGCCGCGACCTCGGCCCCGCGCTGAAGATCGGCGCGGTCCGTACCGTAGCCCATCATCACGTTCGGGCCGGCATAGACGAGTTCTCCGGGAACACCGGCTCGGTCGATGGGATGCCCGTCATCGCCAACGAGGCTGAGGCTGCCGCCGGGAATGGCGATGCCGATCCGCTCTTCATGATTGCCCAGGCTCTCCGGCGGCACGAAGGCGATGCGGGCGGCGGCCTCGGTCTGGCCGTACATGACGAAGAAGCGGCCGCCATTGGCGCGCATATGGTCGCGGTAGAGGCGGATCAGTTCCGGCGCCAGCCGGCCGCCGGCCACCGTCATGAAGCGCAGCGTCTTCAGCGCCTTCGTCCGGAAGCCGGTCCTTTCCATCAGCTCATAGGAATAGGGCACGCCCGAAAGATTGGTGCAGCCGCTTTCGCCGAGCAGCCGTGCAAAATCCTCGCTGACCACGGAGACATCAGGCATGAAGATGCTGCCGCCGGCAACCAGATGCGAATGGAGAACGGAGAGGCCGTAGGAATAGTGAAGCGGCAGGACGAGCGCGGTCCTGTCGGAAGGGGAGAGCTCGAGATAGGACGCGATCGAGCGCGCATTGGCGTCAAGATTGGCATGGGAAAGGCGAACGGCTTTCGCCAGGCCCGAACTGCCCGAGGTCATCAGCAGCAGAGCGAGATCCGGATGCAGCGGCGCAGCACTTTGCCCGGGCCGGCTTTCCCAGACGAGCCGCCAGCGGCCATCGGCCGGGCGGTAGGTGAAGTCCGGCTCAAAGGCGGCCAGAAACTCTCGCCACAGCCTGTCGTCGCAGGGCGGCAGCATGGCAACCGCGTGGCCGGCGTGCAAGGCGCCGAGATAGGCGATGATCGCATGTTCCGAGATCTCGGCCGAAATCGCCACGAGCCGCTTTTCCCCGCCTCCCAGCCGCTCGGCAAAGCGCCGCGTCCGCGCGTTGAGATCGGCGTAGGAGAGCGTCCGTCCGCCTGGGAAAACAAGGGCAGGGCGATCGTCGGCGCGGGCGATTTCGGAAAACAGGTTGGCGGGGATCATGCTGACGCTTCGGATTGGCAGAAAACTGGCCGAAGCGCGTATAATCCTTGACTATCGCAGTCAACTAATTTGCGGCTGCATTACCGCGCACGGGCCAACTAGGCGGTTCCCCCGCATGCGCCGCGGCGAGCCCTTGCCTGTCGCCGCGGCAGCCATTTCACCGCGGCGGCGAGAGACCCAGCCTCGCAGCATCGAATGCCTTCCGCGCCGATCCGGTTGCAGCCGATGTCCGATCACCAGCGGGAATGGCGCGTGTTGACGCTTCCGTAATCACCCCAAGCGCCTTTGCTTGCCGAGCGGCTCTTTTCTCATAGGATTTCTGCGCCATCTCTTGCCAGGGCAACCAGACAGGGTCCGGTATGGACGAGACAATCGAACAGCTTCTCCATCTTTCCGCACAGACGGAAACGCTGATGGCGGTCTATGATGGCGATGACCGGCTGCGCTATGCCAACAGCGCCTTCCGCTCGGCCTATTTCATCGAGCCGGAGGAAACGCCGCTCTGGCCGGATCTGATGCGGCGCAAT
Organism: Rhizobium atlanticum; assembly: GCF_030182485.1. Taxonomy (NCBI): domain Bacteria; kingdom Pseudomonadati; phylum Pseudomonadota; class Alphaproteobacteria; order Hyphomicrobiales; family Rhizobiaceae; genus Rhizobium; species Rhizobium atlanticum. The sequence goes on along the minus strand of NZ_JAQJCJ010000020.1, from coordinate 559 downwards.
TTCCATCTCGGCCGCGGCACCGTCATCCGCACGGAGAATTTCGAGGAATGGCTGCGCTCCACCCAGTCGCGTCGCGGCAAGATCGGTTATCGCGCCTTCGAGACGGATCTTGCCGACGGCCGCTGGCTGTGGATGACCGAGGCGGTGCAGAAGAACGGCTGGATGCTCTGCATCGCCAGCGACATCACCCGTCTGAAAGTCCATGGCCGCACTGTCCGGCAGGATCGCGACCAGGCGATCAAGGCCTCCTACACCGACGAGCTCACCGGCGTCGCCAACCGCCGCTTCGTCATGGCGCGCGTCGAAGACATGCTTGAAGCCGCCCGTCATGGCAGCAGCGGCTGCCTTGCCGTCTTCGACATCGATAATTTCAAACGCATCAACGACCGGCTCGGCCACCACGCCGGCGATCTCGTGCTGCGCGATTTCGCCCACCGCATCCACCAGAATGTCCGCCGCAGCGATTGTTTCGGCCGGGTCGGCGGCGAAGAATTCCTGCTCGTCATGCCGGCCACCGGCCCGGAAGACGCGCTTGCCATGGTCGAGCGCATGCTGACAG
>NZ_JAQJCJ010000019.1:0-150080 GCF_030182485.1 Rhizobium atlanticum | reverse complement strand
CTGCAGACGGCAAGGTCCAGCAGATCACCGCCGACCGGATGATTTCGGCTGTCGGCGTTCAGGGCAATATCGAAAACCTCGGCCTGGAGGCGCTCGGCATCAAGACCGACCGCGGCTGCGTCGTCGCCGACGGTTACGGCAAGACCAATGTCGCGGGCATCTATGCGATCGGTGATGTCGCCGGCCCGCCGATGCTGGCCCACAAGGCCGAGCATGAGGGCGTCGTCTGCGTCGAAAAAATCGCCGGCCTGCCGAATGTTCATCCCACCGACAAGGGCAAGGTGCCGGGCTGCACCTATTGCAATCCGCAGGTCGCCTCCGTCGGCCTTACGGAAGCCAAGGCCAAGGAGCTGGGCCGTGATATCCGGGTCGGTCGCTTCTCCTTCGCGGCGAACGGCAAGGCGATCGCTCTCGGCGAAGACCAGGGCATGGTCAAGGTGATCTTCGACAAGAAGACCGGCGAACTGCTCGGCGCCCACATGGTTGGCGCCGAAGTCACCGAGCTCATCCAGGGCTTCGTCGTCGCGATGAACCTCGAAACGACCGAGGAAGAACTGATGCATACCATCTTCCCTCATCCGACCGTATCCGAGACGATGAAGGAAGCGGTGCTCGATGCTTACGGTCGTGTACTGAACGCTTGAGAATTTTTGGGCGCTGCCCCTTTTCCGGAGTGGAAAGCCACTCCGGCCGGGTGGAAAAGGCGAAAGGAAATGATCATGTCTATGGAGACGCAGGCGTTGCTGGTGTTTTTGCTGATCGGCCTGGTTGCGGGCTTCCTGGCAAGTCTGGTCGTCGGTGGCGGCGGTTTGATCAGATGCCTGCTGAGCGGCATCATCGGCGCCTTCGTCGGCGGCTATCTGTTCAGCGCGCTCGGCATTTCGCTGGGTATTGAAAATGCGCTGGTCGTGCAGATCATCCACGCCACCGTCGGCGCCATCATCGTGGTGCTGGTCGCCAGAGCGGTCGCTTAGCGCAGATTGAGGGCAGGACAGGCATGGAAAGCGTGGGCTGGATTTCGGCAATCATCATCGGCGGACTTGCAGGCTGGCTGGCCGGCAAGCTGATGGATGCACGATATGGAATTTTCCTGAACATCGTGCTCGGCATTGTCGGCTCGGTTGTCGCCACCGCCATCCTCGCCCAGTTTCACGTTCAACTGGCCGGTGGACGTCTCGGCTATTTCGTGACGGGTTTCCTCGGCGCCTGCCTGCTGATATTCGTTGCGCGACTGGTGCGGCGCTAAATTGCGACGCGTCGTAGGGACTGTGCCGCTTAGGGCGGCGGAAAGCTGAGACTGCAATGGTGACCATTCTCGACACGATCAATCCCGACGCCAAGCGCGTGCGCCATCCTGAGAAGGCGCATCGGCCGGATACGGATGTCATGCGCAAGCCGGATTGGATCCGCGTCAAGGCGCCGACTTCCAAGGGCTATGCCGAGACACGCGCCATCGTGAAGGAGCACAAGCTCGTCACCGTCTGCGAGGAGGCCGGCTGCCCGAATATCGGCGAGTGCTGGGACAAGAAGCACGCGACCTTCATGATCATGGGCGAGATCTGTACCCGCGCCTGCGCCTTTTGCAATGTCGCGACCGGCAAGCCGAATGCGCTCGACATAGCCGAGCCCGAAAACGTCGCCAAGGCGGTCAAGGAGATGGGCCTCAGCCACGTCGTCATCACCTCGGTCGACCGCGACGATCTCGAGGACGGCGGTGCCGAGCACTTCGAAAAGGTGATTTGGGCGATCCGTTCCGCCTCGCCGGGAACGACGATCGAGATCCTCACGCCTGATTTCCTGAAGAAGCCGGGCGCCCTGGAGCGCGTGGTCGCCGCCAAACCCGACGTCTTCAACCACAATATGGAAACGGTGGCCGGCAACTATCTGACGGTTCGCCCCGGCGCCCGTTATTTCCATTCCATCCGCCTGCTGCAGCGGGTGAAGGAACTCGATCCCACCATGTTCACCAAGTCAGGCATCATGGTCGGCCTTGGCGAGGAGCGCAATGAAGTGTTGCAGCTGATGGACGACCTGCGCACAGCCGATGTCGACTTCCTGACGATCGGCCAATACCTGCAGCCGACCCGCAAGCACCACAAGGTCGAAAGCTTCGTCACGCCCGACGAGTTCAAGTCTTACGAGACGGTCGCCTACAGCAAGGGCTTCCTGATGGTGGCCTCCAGCCCGCTGACCCGCTCGTCACACCATGCTGGAGATGATTTTGCGCGGCTGAAGGCGGCGCGGGAAAAGAAGTTGCAGCTGGCGGCTGAGTAATAACTTTATCTCGTGTACTGGTCGGCCGGAGGCTCATTGATTTCTGATTCAATCGAGTTTCAATTTGACGTCCGAGAACGATAATCGAGCCCGCTTGGAAAGCTGCCTTCAGGTACTCGTGGGATTGCCGTTGAGCATTGCCCGCGACGCCGCAGATATGAAGATTTTCCATTTTGGAGCGATACGACCGCATCCTTCAGGCAAAGGAACGGTTGGTGCGTACGCACTACATTTGCAATGCCCGTGGCGTCTCGTTGCCAAGAATACGGTGGTTACGGGGACATCAGATCGTTTTGTCGAGCCTACAGACGGAAGTGAGATAGACGATGACGATCCCAGAACGGGCAACCTGCAGCTCATAAAGATTGCATCTCTGCTGAAAGCGTATGACGAGGCGACATACTCGTTTGTGAACGCCACGGAGCAACTCGTCGTTGTCTCCGTCACTGCGGACAACTATGGTGGGGCTGATCTCCTGCTGTCGGATGATTACCGGCTTCAGATTTTCCCGGATGGTTCGCTTGAAGAGAATTGGCGCCTTGTCTAGCTGCAAGGACGTCATGTCGTTATCGAAGGTGGCGACGTACGGATTGACGAATAGCAATGCGATAACGACAGCGGCTCGCGGGAGTTAACGGTATGGGCGCAAACCGGCAGCTAGGATGACCCGATGGACCAGAGAGCAGAGCTGCCGCAGCGTCAGCAGATCGCCGACCTCAAGCAGGCGGCGGAGCATATCCGAAGAGCCCGGCGCATTCTCGTGGTGGGCTGCTCGGGCGGCGGGAAATCAACTCTTTCGCTGAAGATCGCCAAGCGCTTCGGACTTCCGTATATTTCGCTCGACCGGGACGTTTTTTGGCTTCCCGGCTGGGTGGCGCGCGACAGATCGGAGCAGCGAAGAATCATCGCCAGCCGGATCCTCGAAGAACGCTGGATCATGGACGGCACCAACCCGTCCTCACTGGACATCAGGCTGCCGCGGACCGATTTCGTAATCTGGGTCCGCATGCCGAGGCTTCTCTGCATTTGGGGTGCGGTCAGCCGATGGGCGAAATGGATTGGCCGCACCCGCCCGGAAATGGCCCCGGGTTGCATCGAAAAGGTCGATTTAGAATTCCTGCGGTTCATCTGGACCTTCGAGGAGAAATTTGCGCCGCGCGTTGCCGCCGGCCTCGCCGAATATGGCCCCGATGTGCCGGTTCTTCAGCTAAAATCCCGCAGCCGGATGGGCGAACTCCTTGATCTTCTGGACGCGCCCGCTTAAGTGCCGCCTATGCCGCAATTCGAAACGCACCGTTCCGTCCCGCACACGCCCGACCAGATGTTCGATCTCGTTGCCGATGTCGAGCGTTATCCCGAATTCCTGCCGCTCTGCGAAGCGCTTTCCGTCAGGAGCCGCAAGGAGCGCGACGGCAAGATCCTGCTCGTGGCCGACATGACCGTCGGTTACAAGGCAATCCGCGAGACCTTCACGACCCAGGTGCTGTTGAACCGGGCCGAGCGCGTCATCGAGGTCAAATATATCGACGGCCCATTCAAATATCTGGAAAACCGGTGGCATTTCGCCGAAACTCCCGCCGGTGGCTGCACGATCAATTTTTTCATCGACTACGAGTTCAAGAGCCGCATTCTGGGCGCGCTGATGGGTTCGATGTTCGATCGCGCCTTCCGCATGTTCACCGAAGCCTTCGAAACAAGGGCGAACAGAATCTACACCAAAGTGTAACGGCGATCGCAGCCGGCGTCAGTCGGGCAGCAGCGAATGCACCATCTCCAGCGCCGTCCGTACCGTTGCCAGCCGCACAGCGCTGCGGCCGATATCGCCGTACAGTATCTTTCGGTGGACGGATGCGCCGGTGCGCGACCTGGCGGCAAGATGCACGAGCCCAACCGGTTTTTCCGCCGATCCGCCACCGGGGCCCGCAATGCCGGTGACGGCGACGGCGATCGCGGCGCGCGAGCGGAAGAGGGCGCCCTGCGCCATCTGCCGTGCTGTCTCTTCGGAAACCGCCCCGAAGCCGAGCAGCGTTTGCTCCTGCACTCCGAGCAGCTCCATCTTCGCCGTGTTCGTATAGGTGACGAAGCCGCGGTCAACGACTGCGGACGAGCCCGCTATTTCGGTCAGCGCGCCGGCGATCAGCCCGCCGGTGCAGGATTCGGCCGTCGAGATTATCAGCCCGGCAGCGGTGAAGTCGCGGATGATAGCCTCTGCCGCCGCATGGATATCCTCGGGAAAAAGGCTCATCGCTTCATTCCCCGATAGACGACGGTCGCCGTGGCGATCGCCGCAATACCTTCGCGCCGGCCGACGAAGCCGATCTTCTCATTGGTCGTCGCCTTGACCGAGCATCGTTCGAGATCGATGCCGAGATATTCGGACAGTCTTGCCCGCATGGCGTCGCGATGCGGCCCCACCTTCGGCGCCTCGGCGATCAGCGAGACGTCGGCATTCATGATCGTGCCGCCGCGTTCGCGTACGATCCGGGCGGCATGCTCGATGAAGATCTTCGAAGCCGCTCCTTTCCATTGCGGATCGGAGGGCGGGAAATGATCGCCGATATCGCCGGCGCCGCAGGTGGCAAGCAGCGCGTCCGTCAGCGCATGCAGTGCGACGTCGGCATCGGAATGGCCCTTGAGCTTCTGATCATGCGGAATGAACACGCCGCAGAGGGTCACGCCGTCGCCCGCTTCGAGCTGGTGCACGTCATAGCCGTTGCCGGTGCGCACGTCGGGAAGCAGCGGGGCCGACAGCTTGTCGTCGGCCATGGCGATATCGCGCTTGACCGTCAGCTTGACGTTGTCGGGCGTGCCCTCGACGATAGTCACCGGAATGCCGGCCCATTCGGCGACCGAGGCGTCGTCGGTGAAATCGCTTCGCCCGCTCGCCGCCGCCTTCTCATGCGCGTCGAGGATTGCTGCGAAGGCGAAGGATTGCGGCGTCTGCGCTGCATAAAGGTGCTCGCGCGAGACCGTCTTCAGCACGGTGCCGGCGCCGTCGGTGCGTTTCAGCGTATCGGTGACCGGCGTGGCCGGCAGCACTGCCTGTGCGCCGTCGCCAAGGCTTTCGGCAATGCGGTCGAGAAGCCCGTGGTCGAAGAAGGGTCGCACCGCATCGTGGATCAGCACATGGCCGACATTCTTGCCCTTGAGGTATCTCAGGCCAGCAAGCACGGACCGTTGCCTGGTCGCGCCGCCATGTACCGTTTCGATCGGCGTTGCCGAGACGATATGCCGAGACGCCTTGGCAAACAGCGCCGCGTCGTCGGGATGAATGACGACGACGATCTGTTTGGCAGCTTCCCATGTCATGAAGTTTTCAAGCGTATGGACGATAACCGGCTTGCCGCCGATCATGCGATATTGCTTGGGGCCTTCCGTGGAGGATCCGGCGCGCTCGCCCCGGCCGGCGGCAACGATGACAATTCCAGCCGATATTGGTTGCTTGGACGGCATTTGCAGCATAAATCCCCTAAATTATGCGGAATTGACCGGAGTGCTCTAACCTCTTGCTGGAACCTTTTCCAGCATCTGCCCTGAAAAATATCGATTTCGATCCGAGCCCCTTGGCAAAGCCGGTGATCTGTGGCTAAAAATAATGCAGTTCTATGGTGTGCCTGAAAGATAATCATTTGATTTGCAAGGATCTCGCAGCGCCTTTCCGAATCGGACCCGTGTCCGTGCGGAACCGCGTTGTGCTGGCGCCGATGTCCGGCGTCACGGACATGCCCTTCCGCGAGCTTGCCTGGCGCTTCGGCGCCGGCCTCGTCGTTACCGAGATGGTGGCGAGCCGCGAGCTGGTCAATGATACCGCCGAATCCTGGTCGCGCCTGAAGGCTGCCGGCTTCCGGCCGCATATGGTGCAACTCGCCGGGCGCGAAGCGCACTGGATGGCGGAAGCGGCGAAGATCGCGGCCGACCATGGCGCCGACATCATCGACATCAACATGGGCTGTCCGGCAAAGAAGGTGATCGGGGGTTATTCTGGCTCGGCGCTGATGCGCGATCCCGATCACGCGCTCAGCCTGATCGAGGCGACGGTCCAGGCCGTGGACATTCCGGTTACGCTGAAGATGCGCCTCGGCTGGGATGAGAATTCCATCAACGCGCCGGACATTGCCCGCCGGGCCGAGGCGGCCGGCATCCAGCTCGTGACCATCCACGGCCGCACCCGCATGCAATTTTATGAAGGTCGCGCCAATTGGGATGCGATCCGCGCCGTCCGCGAGGTGATCTCCGTTCCGCTGGTCGCCAATGGCGATGTCGAGACTGCTGCTGACGCGCAGGAAATCCTGCGCCGCTCCGGCGCCGATGCCGTCATGATCGGCCGGGGCTGCCAGGGCAGGCCGTGGCATGCCGGCGTGCTCGCCGGAGCGGCAGAACCGCGAGGCAAAGAGATTGCCGATATCGCCGTCGAACATTACCGGATGATGCTCGATTTCTACGGCGAAGCGGTGGCGATCCGTCATGCCCGCAAGCATCTCGGCTGGTATCTTGAGCGGTTTGCTCCCGCGCTTGCCGGTGGCGAGAAGGAAGACATCATGACCTCGCGTGACCCGCGTGAGGTGGCCGCGCGCCTTTATGACGCATTGGCCGCAGGTGCGCTCGACAGCCGGGAGGCGGCATGACGAAGGATACGACATCTCCGCTCGACTACGCCGGCGGAACCGTTGCCATGGCGGTGCTGAACGCCATCCAGAACCCAGTGGTCATGGTCGATGAATCCGGTTTCGTCGCCTTCGCCAATTGGGAGGCGGAAGCATTCTTTGGCGCGAGCGCCTCGCATCTGGCGCGTTATCGGATTTCGACCTTCATTCCCTTCGGCAGTCCGCTGCTCGCCCTGATCGACCAGGTGCGTGAGCGCAAGGCGCCTGTCAACGAATACCGTGTCGACCTGAGTTCCCCGCGCCTCGGCCAGGACAAGCTCGTCGATCTCTATGTCGCTCCGGTGCTGAGCGAACCCGGCGCCGTTGTCATCGTCTTCCAGGAACGCTCGATGGCCGACAAGATCGATCGGCAGCTGACGCATCGCGCTGCCGCCCGTTCCGTGACTGGACTTGCCTCCATGCTGGCGCATGAGATCAAGAACCCGCTCTCCGGCATCCGGGGTGCTGCCCAGTTGCTCGAACAATCGGTGATCGACGACGACCGGGCGCTGACCCGGCTGATCTGCGACGAGACCGACCGCATCGTCTCGCTGGTCGACCGCATGGAGGTCTTTTCCGACGAACGCCCGGTCGACCGCATGCCGGTCAATATCCATTCCGTGCTCGATCACGTGAAGGCGGTCGCCAAGGCGGGCTTTGCGCGCAATATCCGCATTACCGAGAGTTACGACCCATCGCTGCCGGCCGTCTATGCCAATCGCGACCAGCTCGTCCAGGTCTTCCTCAACCTGGTGAAGAACGCCGCCGAGGCCGTCGGCGACCGGCCGGATGGCGAGATCATGCTGACGACGGCCTATCGCCCGGGCATCCGGCTGTCGGTCGCCGGCACGCGTGAAAAGATCTCGCTGCCGCTGGAATTCTGCGTCCACGACAACGGGCCCGGCGTCCCCGCCGATCTGCTGCCGCATCTCTTCGATCCCTTCATCACCACCAAGACGAACGGCAGCGGCCTCGGCCTGGCGCTGGTCGCCAAGATCATCGGCGATCACGGCGGCATCATCGAATGCGACAGCCAGAATAGCCGCACGACTTTCCGCGTTCTCATGCCGGCGTCGAAGGACGCCTCGCTCGAGGATGCCTCTTCCGTAAGCTCGACAGGACCTTCTCGATGACAGCCACGATCCTCGTTGCAGATGATGATGCCGCCATACGCACCGTGCTCAACCAGGCTTTGAGCCGCGCCGGTTATGACGTTCGCATCACCTCCAACGCCGCAACGCTGTGGCGCTGGATTTCGGCGGGCGAGGGCGATCTTGTCGTCACCGACGTGGTGATGCCCGACGAGAACGCATTCGACCTTTTGCCGCGTATCAAGAAGGCCCGTCCGGATCTGCCGGTCCTCGTCATGAGCGCCCAGAACACCTTCATGACCGCCATCAAGGCGTCCGAGAAGGGCGCCTATGATTATCTGCCGAAGCCCTTCGACCTGACAGAACTCATCGGCATTATCGGCCGGGCTCTGGCCGAGCCGAAGCGCAAGCCCGCCAAGCTCGAGGAGGACATGCAAGACGGCATGCCGCTGGTCGGCCGCTCGGCGGCGATGCAGGAAATCTATCGCGTGCTCGCTCGGCTGATGCAGACCGATCTGACGCTGATGATCACCGGCGAATCCGGCACCGGCAAGGAGCTTGTCGCCCGCGCCCTGCACGATTACGGCAAGCGCCGCAACGGCCCCTTCGTGGCGATCAACATGGCGGCGATCCCGCGCGACCTGATCGAATCGGAACTCTTCGGTCACGAGAAGGGCGCCTTCACCGGCGCCCAGACCCGCTCGACCGGCCGATTCGAGCAGGCCGAAGGCGGCACGCTCTTCCTCGATGAAATCGGCGACATGCCGATGGACGCCCAGACCCGGCTTCTGCGCGTGCTGCAGCAGGGTGAATATACCACCGTTGGCGGCCGCACGCCGATCCGCACCGATGTGCGTATCGTTGCCGCCACCAACAAGGACCTGAAGCAGGCGATCAACCAGGGCCTGTTCCGCGAGGATCTCTATTATCGCCTCAACGTCGTGCCGCTGCGCCTGCCGCCGCTGCGCGACCGCGCCGAGGACATTCCCGATCTCGTGCGCCATTTCATTCAGCAGGCGGAAAAGGAGGGCCTCGGCTCCAAACGCTTCGATCAGGAAGCGTTGGAACTGATGAAGGCATACGCCTGGCCGGGCAACGTCCGCGAGCTGGAAAATCTGATCCGCCGCCTGATGGCGCTCTATCCGCAGGATGTCATCACCCGCGAGATCATCGATGCCGAGCTGCGCTCTGACGTGCCCGACAGCCCGATCGACAAGGGGCCGATCCGCAATGGTTCGATGACGATCGCTCAGGCGGTCGAGGAGAACATGCGCACCTATTTCGCCAGCTTCGGCGACAACCTGCCGCCGCCCGGCCTCTATGACCGCGTGCTGACCGAAATGGAATATCCGCTGATTCTCGCCGCGCTCACGGCAACCCGCGGCAATCAGATCAAGGCGGCCGATCTTCTCGGGCTCAACCGCAACACCCTGCGCAAGAAAATCAGAGAACTCGGCGTCTCTGTCTACAGAAGCTCCCGCACCGCCTGAAGAAAAGGCGGTGGGCTCCTCGTCTGCCCACCGCCACTCCTCCCCAGTATCCGCCGCCACGGTCGGGAACAAAACTTAATCTATCCAAGCTCGGTCGCGATTTGTATCTGCACCGGCAAACAAAAGCGCAGTGTCATCCGGCGGTCACATAGTATTTGCGAGCTATTGTTTGCCATCATGCAATGTCATTGAAGTTGCTACGGTCATCGGCGCCGCGCCTGTGGATAAGCTGTGGATAACTGGTGGACGACACGGCTCGATCAGCGGGCGGCAGCATTCCATAATCCGCTCACATGTTGCCTATCCGTTCCGAATCTCGTCATCTGCCGCCGCTGCTGTTCGACTTCCGCCGCAACTGTCGTCGCCAGCATGCCATGGGCGCTCCGGCTGATGTCGTGGAGCGCCCTTTTCTTTGCGGCCGAAGCTGCGGCATCCGTGTTGGCGACCAATTTGGCGGCTGCGGCTCGTATATGCTTGCGGACGCCATAGATTATGCGGATCGGTCGCCGATCGATCGTGTGATGCCGACCTCGGTTAACGGTCGGCCCATGTTCTAACCCGCGGGAGCTGCGTGATGGAATATCGTCGTTTGGGAAAATCGGGCTTGAAGGTGAGCGAGTTCTCCTTCGGCTCATGGGTCACTTTCGGCAAGCAGGTGAATGGCGGCGACGCCGTCGACCTCATGCGGCTTGCCTACGACAATGGGGTGAACTTCTTCGACAATGCCGAAGGCTATGAAAGCGGCAAGTCGGAGATCGTCATGGGCGAGGCGCTCAAGTCGCTTGGCTGGAGCCGGGACAGCTTTATCGTCTCGAGCAAGGTCTTCTGGGGAGGCGAGAAGCCGACGCAGCGCGGCCTGTCGCGCAAGCATGTGACCGATGCCTGCCATGCGGCACTCAAGCGGCTTCAGGTCGATTACCTCGACCTCTATTCTGCCACCGCCCTGATATCGACACGCCGATCGAGGAAACGGTCCGGGCCATGCACGATCTCGTCGCCCAGGGCAAGGTGCTCTATTGGGGAACGTCGGAATGGTCCGCCCAGCAGTTGACCGAAGCCTACGCCGTTGCCCAGGACCTGCGCATCACGCCCCCCACCATGGAGCAGCCGCAATACAACATCTTCGAACGCCAGAAGGTCGAGGCCGATTATCTCCCGCTCTACGACCTGATCGGCCTCGGCACCACCATCTGGTCGCCGCTCGCCTCCGGCGTCCTCACCGGCAAATACAATAACGGCGTGCCGGCCGACAGCCGCATGAATCTGCCCGGCTATGAATGGCTGAAGGAGAAATGGTCGAGCGATGCCGGCCGCGCTCAGCTCCGACAGGTCGGCGAACTCGCAAAACTCGCCGACGAAATCGGCTTGTCGATCACCCATCTCGCGCTTTTGTGGTGCCTCGCCAATCCCCACGTTTCGACCGTTATTCTCGGGGCCTCGCGGGCCAGCCAGCTGCAGGACAATCTCGCGGCGCTTTCGCACAGGCACAAGCTCACGGCCGATGTGTTGGAGCGCATCGATGCGATTGCCGGAAACAAACCCGAGGGGCCGCGTCGCTTCTAGGTGAGTCGCCAAAACTGTGACGCTGCGGGTGCCTTGCCTTGACAACGTGATAAGCCGCGTTGCATTTTCGCCACAATGCGTTGCTTAAAGGTCACGCAAGGGTTTTGGACATTTCGCTCCCGATCAAGTCTTTCCGACGCTGGCTCTGCCGAGCCGGCGTTCTTTGGTTTCGATCGGGTAGCGGGACGGCGGGGTGCCGTCTGAAGAGAGGCCGAATGACGCAGGATGGGGTAGCGCCGGCGGCGGCGGGCGAGACGGTGACGACGGTGACCGATCGCCGCGCGCTTTTCGCCGTGCCTGGCCTCGTGCTCGCCGGCGGCGCGCTGCTCTGCGCCACGATCACACTCTTCATACTGCTCGGCCTGACGCCGATCGCGCCGACCTCTCATGTCGTGGTCACTTCGGTGATCGTCAATTCCTTCTTCGTCCTGACGCTGCTGGCGCTGATCGCCCGCGAGGTGGCAAGGCTGCTCAAGGCGCGCACACGGGGCCGGGCGGCCGCGCGCCTGCACATCCGCATCGTCGTGCTCTTCTCGATCGTCGCGATCACGCCCGCGATTCTCGTCGCCATCTTCGCCAGCATCACGCTCAATGCCGGCCTCGATCGCTGGTTTGCGCTGCGCACCCAGTCGATCGTCAGCTCGTCGCGCAATATCGGCCAGGCCTATATGATGGAGAACGCCAGCTACCTGCAGGGGCAGACGGTCTCCATGGCCAACGACCTGGAGCGCAACCGCGCTCTCTACAGTCTCGACAGGACGGGATTCGCCGAACTGATGACGCGCCAGGCAAGGGGCCGCGGCCTGCTCGGCGCCTTCCTCGTCGAAAGCGACGGTTCGGTGGTCGTCCAGGCTGATATCGCCACGGAAAAGCCTTTGCCAGCCATTCCGCAGGACGCGTTGCAAAAGGCGGCGGCCGGGCAGCCGACGCTGATCCCGCCCGGCGTCACCAACCTCGTCGGCGCCATCATCAAGCTCGATGCCATCCAGGGCACGTTTCTCTATACGGTGCGCGCGGTCGATCCCAAGGTCATGGGCGCCATGCGCATGATGGAGGAAAATGCCACCGAATATCGCTCGATGGAGGCCAACCGCTTCTCGCTGCAGATCGCCTTCGCCGTGCTCTATATCGGCTTCGCGCTGATCGTGCTGCTTGCGGCGATCTGGACGGCAATTGCCGTCGCCGACCGCATCGTCCGGCCGATCCGCCTGCTGATCACCGCGGCCGACAGCGTTGCATCGGGCAATATGGATATCGTCGTGCCGGTGCATGCCGTCGATGGCGACGTCGCCAATCTGTCGCGCACCTTCAACAAGATGATCTCGGAAATCCGTACCCAGCGCGACGAGATCCTCGAGGCCAAGGACGAGGTCGACGACCGCCGGCGCTTCATCGAAGCGGTTTTGTCCGGCGTTACCGCCGCCGTCATCGGCGTCGAACAGGATCGCCGCATCGCCATCGTCAACAGCTCGGCCGAAACGCTGATGGCGCTGTCGGCCGAAGAGATGCTCGGCAAGCAGCTGGCCGACATCGCGCCCGAGGTCGACCAGGTGCTGACCGAGGCGGCGGTGCGTCATCGCGGCGACTTCCGCAAGCAGATCGCCCTGGTGCGCGGCGGCACGGTGAGAACGCTGAGCGTGCAGGTCACCCGCGAGGAAGTGCGCGATATGAGCGAATCCTACGTGATCACGCTCGACGATATCACCGATCTCGTCATCGCCCAGCGCTCAACGGCCTGGGGCGACGTGGCTAGGCGCATCGCCCACGAGATCAAGAATCCGCTGACGCCGATCCAGCTGTCCGCCGAGCGCATCCAGCGGCGCTACGGCAAGCAGATCAACCAGGACGACCGCACCGTCTTCGATCAGTGCACCGATACGATCATCCGCCAGGTCGGCGATATCGGCCGTATGGTCGACGAATTCTCCGCTTTCGCCCGCATGCCGAAGCCGACCAAGGAGCCGAGCGACCTGCGCGACATCCTGCGCGACGCGATCTTCCTGCGCGAGATGGGCAATCATCACGTCACCTTCCTGTCGGAGTTCGGCGATAAGCCGCTGGAGGGCCTGTTCGACAGTCGCATGCTCGGCCAGGCTTTCGGAAACCTCATCAAGAATGCCGTGGAATCGCTGGAAGCCGTTCCGAGCGAGGAGCGCGACGAGCGCAAGGTCCTCGTGCGCGCCGCGCTCGATGCGGCCCGCGACCGTTTCACCGTCGACGTCATCGACAATGGCCGCGGCCTGCCGGTGGAAAACCGTCACAGCATCCTGGAACCCTATATGACGATGCGCGAGAAGGGCACCGGGCTCGGCCTCGCCATCGTCAAGAAGATCATCGAGGAACATGGCGGGCAGCTCGAGCTGCACGATGCGCCCGCCGATTTTGACCGGGGAAGAGGGGCCATGATCCGCGTGCATCTGCCACGCCTGGAGCCAGCGCCCGCCGCTCCCGCAGCCAATGACAAGGAAAGCGCTTATGGCCTCTGATATTCTCGTCGTCGATGACGAGCACGATATTCGCGAGATCGTTTCCGGCATTCTCTCCGACGAGGGCCATGAGACACGCACGGCCCATGACAGCGACAGCGCACTGGCGGCGATATCAGATCGCGTGCCGCGGCTGATCTTCCTCGATATCTGGATGCAGGGCAGCAAGCTGGACGGCCTATCGCTGCTCGACGAGATCAAGACCCGTCATCCCGATCTCCCCGTCGTGATGATCTCAGGCCACGGCAACATCGAAACCGCGGTCTCGGCAATCAAGCGCGGTGCTTTCGATTTCATCGAAAAGCCCTTCAAGGCCGACCGGCTGATCCTGATCGCCGAACGCGCTCTGGAAAATTCGAAGCTCAAGCGCGAGGTTTCCGAGCTGAAGCGGCGCACCGGCGACGCCCTGGAGCTGATCGGCACCTCGGTCGCCGTCTCGCAGCTGCGCCAGACGATCGAGAAGGTGTCGCCGACCAACAGCCGCATCATGATCCTCGGCGCGTCCGGTTCCGGCAAGGAGCTGGTAGCGCGAATGATCCACAAAAAGTCGGCCCGCGCCAACGGCCCGTTTGTCGCGCTCAACGCCGCCAACATCACGCCCGATCGCATGGAAGTGGCGCTCTTCGGCACCGAGGGCACGCCCGGCCAGGCGCGCAAGATCGGCGCACTCGAGGAGGCCCATCGCGGCATCCTCTATCTCGACGAGGTCGGCGAGATGCCGCGCGAGACCCAGAACAAGATCCTGCGCGTGCTCGTCGATCAGCAGTTCGAGCGGGTCGGCGGATCCAAGCGCGTCAAGGTCGACGTCCGCATCATTTCCTCGACCGCCTATAATCTCGAAAGCCGCATTGCTGAAGGCTGGTTCCGCGAGGATCTCTATCATCGCCTGGCCGTCGTGCCGGTGCGCGTACCGCAGCTTGCCGAGCGGCGCGAGGACATTCCCTTCCTCGTCGATCAGCTGATGCGCCAGATTTCCGAGCAGGCCGGCATTCGTCCGCGCCGCATCGGCGACGATGCCATGGCGGTGCTGCAGGCGCATGACTGGCCGGGCAACATCCGCCAGTTGCGCAACAATATCGAGCGGCTGATGATCCTTGCCCGCACCGACGGCCCCGATACGCCGATCACCGCCGACATGCTGCCGACCGACCTCGGCGACATGCTGCCCAAGGTTTCGGCCAAGAACGATTACCACATCATGACGCTGCCGCTGCGCGAAGCCCGCGAGATGTTCGAGAAGGATTATCTGATCGCCCAGATCAACCGCTTCGGCGGCAATATCTCGCGCACCGCCGAGTTCGTCGGCATGGAGCGCTCCGCGCTGCACCGCAAGCTGAAATCGCTTGGTGTCTAGAGCATGATGCCGAAAAGTGTCAGCGGTTTTCGGGCAACATCATGCTCGACTATTTGATCTAGCAGGCGCGGCAGAGGCCGCGCCGTATCCCTCTATCGCTTGCCAGAAGATCAGTTTCCCATGCCGCGAATCGCTTATGTGAATGGCCGTTACGTCAAGCATTCCGATGCGAGCGTGCATATCGAGGACCGCGGCTATCAATTCGCCGACGGCGTCTATGAGGTCTGCGAGATCCGCCACGGCTATATCGTCGACCTTACCCGCCATCTGAACCGTCTCGACCGTTCGCTCGGGGAACTCAGCATCGCCTGGCCGATGGGCCGGGCCGCGCTGACGCAGGTTATTCGCGAGACGCTGCGCCGCAACCATGTCCGCAACGGGCTCTTCTACCTGCAGGTGACGCGCGGTGTCGCCCGCCGCGACCATGTCTTCCCGGCCGAGGGCACGCCGCCCTCGCTCGTCATCACCGCAAAGAGCACCGATCCGAAGATCATCGCCGCCAAGAATGCCAACGGCATCAAGGCGATCACTGTCACCGACAACCGCTGGGACCGCGTTGACATCAAATCCGTCGGCCTGCTGCCGAATGCCATGGCCCGCCAGCAGGCCAAGGAAGCCGGCGCTCAGGAGGCGATCTATGTCGACGGCGACGGCATGGTAAAAGAAGGGGCGGCGACCAATGTCTGGATGGTCGATTCGGATGGAACGCTGATAACTCGGCCGGCCGAACACGGCATCCTGCGGGGCATCACCCGCACCACTTTGATCGATGTCGCGGCCAAGCTCGGATTGCCGATCGTAGAGCGGAATTTCTCTGTTTCCGAAATGCTCGCGGCCCGCGAGGTCTTCCTCACTGCAGCCACAAGCATCTGTTTTCCGGTCGTTTCCGTCGATGGCCTGCCTATTGCCAACGGCCATCCGGGCAGTGTCTCGCAGAAAATCCGCGAAGCCTTTTTCGACGTTGCGGAAAAGATTGCGATTTGATACCAAGATTTGCTGGACTGGCGGAACGAGGGTGCTGCCGGTCTTGCATGGAGAGGTTGATTGATATTCTACCGGCCAACTCGGGTCGGCAATAAAGAAAGAAGCGGCGCGATGGCGGAACGTTCTCAGAATCTGCAGGACTTATTTCTCAATACTGTTCGCAAGCAAAAGATTTCCCTGACAATCTTTCTGATCAACGGCGTGAAACTCACCGGCGTTGTTACTTCCTTCGATAATTTCTGTGTTCTGCTTCGCCGTGACGGCCACTCGCAGCTCGTGTATAAACATGCGATCTCGACGATCATGCCCGGTCAGCCGATGCAGATGTTCGAGAGTGAAGAAGCCGCGTCCTAACAGGATCAGCCGTCATTTCGACACGCGATACCAAGAACGATTCGATCATCCCTGAGGCCGCCAAGCACAGGGACGATATGCGCGCGACCGTCGTCGTGCCGGTTCTGAAATCGCGCAACCGCGGCGGCCAGACCGAATCGGCCTCGACCCGCACCCCTGAAAGCCGGCTGGAAGAGGCGACGGGCCTTGCCCAAGCGATCGACCTCGACGTCGTCAACGGCTCGATCGTTCCGGTCAACGATCCGAGACCGGCGACGCTGCTCGGCACCGGCAAGATCGAGGAGATCAAGGCGCTGCTGGATGAGCGCGATTCCGGTCTCGTCATCGTCGATCATCCGCTGACGCCGGTACAGCAGCGCAATCTTGAAAAGGAATGGAACGCCAAGGTTATCGACCGCACGGGCCTGATCCTCGAAATCTTCGGGCGCCGCGCCTCCACCAAGGAAGGCACGCTGCAGGTCGATCTGGCCCATCTGAATTATCAGAAGGGCCGGCTGGTCCGCAGCTGGACCCACCTCGAACGCCAGCGCGGCGGTGGCGGTTTCATGGGTGGCCCCGGCGAAACCCAGATCGAAGCCGACCGGCGGCTGCTGCAAGACCGCATCATCAAGCTCGAACGCGAGCTGGAGCAGGTCGTGCGCACCCGCCAGCTGCACAGGGCGAAGCGACGCAAGGTGCCGCATCCGATCGTGGCGCTCGTCGGTTACACCAATGCCGGCAAATCGACTCTCTTCAACCGCATTACCGGCGCCGGCGTGCTGGCCGAAGACATGCTCTTTGCCACGCTCGACCCGACGCTGCGCCGCATGAAGCTGCCGCATGGCCGCACCGTCATTCTGTCCGACACGGTCGGTTTCATCTCGGACCTGCCGACCCATCTCGTCGCCGCCTTCCGTGCCACCCTGGAAGAGGTGCTGGAAGCCGACCTCATCCTGCACGTCCGCGACATGTCCGATCCCGACAATCAGGCGCAGAGCTCCGATGTGATGCGCATTCTCGGCGACCTCGGCATTGACGAGGCCGAAGCGGAGAAGCGGCTGATCGAGGTGTGGAACAAGATCGACCGGCTGGAGCCTGAGGTTCACGACGCCATGGTGCAGAGGGCGGCCGGCGCCAGTAACGTCATCGCAGTGTCGGCCGTCAGCGGCGAGGGCGTCGACACGCTGATGGAAGAGATCAGCCGTAGGCTCTCCGGCGTGATGACCGAAACCACGATCCGCCTTCCCGTCGACAAGCTGGCGCTGCTGCCCTGGCTCTACGACCACGCGATCGTCGACGGCCGCGAGGACAATGAGGACGGCTCGATCACGCTCGATCTGCGCCTGTCCGAAACCGAGGCCGCGGAGCTCGAGCGACGCATCGGCAACGGCCCGAAGCCTGCTAAAGAGGATTGGGAGCGGTAAGGCGGGCTTTTTCCCTTTTCCCCAGCGGGGGTCCGAAGGACGGGTCGAGACCCGCGGCTCGACCCCAGGCGGTGGCCCGAAGGGTCGGATGAGGGGGCCGCACAGCAGAGCATCCATTGCTGCCCTTCGCTTGCGCTCGGTGCCTCGCTCCTATCGTCGCTCGCCCCCTCATCTGCCTGCCGGCATCTTCTCCCCGCTGGGGAGAAGGGACTCGTGGCAATGCGTTGCTCCTCAGTCCGCCTCTAGTTTAGCGAGAAGCAACCTCAGTCTCCGTCATCCTCGGCCTTGAGCCGAGGATCCATGCCACTGGCGCTGGTGGATGCGGTGTAGATGCTCGGCTCAAGGCCGAGCATGACGGAGGGTGGGGCTGCCGTCACAGCCCGCTCGATCGCCTTGGCCGCCTGCCAGATTTCCTCCATCCGCTCCAGCGTCGCATCCTCCAGCGTCTCGCCTTCTGCTTTAAGAACATTCTCTATATGGCCGAAGCGACGACGGAATTTTGTGTTCGTACCGCGCAGCGCCTGTTCCGGGTCAGCCTTGACATGCCGGCCGATATTGACGACCGCGAAGATAAGGTCGCCGAGTTCGTCGCTAACCTTGGCGCGGTCGCCGTCGCGAAGTGCCGCCCTTAATTCTCCGATCTCTTCCTCGATCTTGTCGAGGATCGGCTCGGGGGCCGACCAGTCGAAGCCGACTTTGGCGGCGCGTTCCTGCAGCTTCAGCGCCTCGGTCAGAGCCGGAAAACTGCGCTGCACCGAGCCAAGGAAGCCACCCTTGAAATCCTCGGTGATGCCGCGCCTGGCCCGGCGCTCGGCGCGCTCGCGTTTTTCGGCCTGTTTGATTTCGTCCCATTGGATCTTCACTGCATCAGGTGTATCGGCGGCCGAGCGGGCAAAGACGTGCGGGTGGCGGCGGATCATTTTGGTGGTGATGGCGTTGACCACGTCGCCGAAGGAAAATTCGCCGGCTTCCTCGGCCATGCGCGCGTGGAAGACCACCTGCAGCAACAGGTCGCCGAGTTCGTCGCAAAGATCGTCCATATCGCCGCGCTCGATCGCGTCGGAGACCTCATAGGCTTCCTCGATCGTATAGGGCTTGATCGTTTCGAAGGTCTGCTCGATGTCCCAGGGGCAACCGGTCTCGGGATGGCGTAGCGCTGCCATGATATCGATCAGTCGCGAAATATTTTTCGAAGGTTCCATGTTGCCTCGGTTGGCGGCCTCAGTTCAGGGGAATGTCGTTGTCGCTCTTCGACGATTGATAGGTGGAAGACAGCGCGTCGTAGCGCGCCTTGATGCGGGCGGTCTGCGCCTTCAGCTCCGTTTTCCGAGAAACCTCCTCGGTCTCGACCAGATCGGCGATTGCAAAACTGTTCCAGAAGGCGTTCTGCCTGCGATAGCCGCCGGGTTCAAGCCCGAAGACCTCTTTCAGGATCTTCAGGTCGTGCGGAATGGCGAAGGCATCGCGCGAGTCCTCGTGGCTGAACAAATAGTAGAAATTGTCGAACCCCGCCCAAGTGATCGCCGACATGCACATGGTGCAGGGTTCGTGCGTCGACAGGAAGATCAGCTCCTTGGTCGCCGGCTTGTCGCCAAGCTCGTAGAAGCGCTTCAGCGTGTGCACCTCGCCATGCCAGAGCGGATTGTCGAGCTCGTTATTGGTCTCGGCGACGACGAACGACAGATCCGATTTGCGCAGGATCGCCGCGCCGAACACCTTGTTGCCCAAGGAGACGCCGCGTTCAGTCAGCGGCAGGATATCGTCCTCGATGACCGAAAGCAGGCGGGCGGCGATGGTCTTGTCAGCCATTGATGTCTCCGGTTTTTCTTTCAGTCTATCGTCTTGGCGGCACGAGCGAAATGCGGCAAACGCCGGTGGACGTTGTTTGTCACAGGCTTTACACTGCACCGCAACAAAGAGAGTGGGAACAGGTGGTTGTCGTCAGCACGGTTGACTTTTCTCAAATCGCCGATGAGGCGAGCAAAAGAATACGCGCTTGCCGGGGCTTTCGGATTTCTGTTCCTTCAATCGCTTGTCGATCACGGGCATATTCTGGCAACTTCGAAGTGGATTGGTAATGTCTCCCAAGACTGAGCAGCTTTCGGTATTTCCAGCCTTCTTTCGCGTGGAAGGCCAGAAGACGGCTGTCTTCGGCAATGGCGACGAGGCTTTCGCCAAGGTGCGGCTGCTCTTGAACACGAGGGCAAGGATCGTCGCCTATACCGACCGGCCGCAAGCCGATTATCATGCTTTGCTGATCGCCAATCGCATCGAGACGGTGCGCGCCGGCTTTTCCGCCGGCCAGGTCGAGGGTGCGGCCCTGGTCTTTGCCGCCACCGGCGATGAGGCCCAAGATCGCTGCATCGTCGACGCCGCGCGTGCCGCGAAGATCCCGGCCAATGCCGTCGATCAGCCCGATTACTGCGATTTCTTCACGCCGGCGCTCGTCAATCGCGCTCCGGTCGCCGTTGCGATCGGTACTGAAGGGGCAGGGCCGGTGCTGGCGCAGATGATCCGCGCCCAGATCGACCAGCTTCTCTCTCCTTCGCTCGGGCGCCTGGCCGCGCTGGCGACGAGCTATCGCAAATCGGTCGAACAGATCGTTCCGCGTGGCGTCTCCCGCCGGGTGTTCTGGCGCCGGTTCTTCTCCGGCCCTGTTGCCGACGCAGTCACCAACGGCAACCTGCCGCAGGCCCGCCACGCTGCCGACCGGCTGCTGGGTTCAGTGGACAAGGTCGCCGGCCATGTATGGCTTGTCGGCGCCGGTCCGGGGGCTGAAGATCTGCTGACGCTGCGCGCCCAGCGCGTGATGATGGAAGCCGATGTCATCGTCTACGATGCGCTCGTGCCGCAGACAATCGTCGATATGGGCCGCCGCGATGCCGAGCGGCTTTCCGTCGGGAAACGCAAGGGCTGCCATTCGAAGTCCCAGGAAGAGATCAACGAGCTTCTCGTCGAACTAGGCCGTCAGGGCAAGCGCGTCGTCCGCTTGAAATCGGGCGATCCGCTGGTCTATGGCCGGGCAGGGGAAGAAATGGCGGCGTTGCGCGCCGCCGGCGTCACCTATGAGGTCGTGCCCGGCATCACCTCGGCCTTCGCTGCTGCTGCCGATTTCGAGCTGCCGCTGACGCTCCGCGGCGTCGCCTCCTCGCTCGTCTTCACGACAGGCCATGATCTCACCGGCGACGTGCTGCCCGATTGGGCAAGCCTTGCCGTCTCGGGCGCGACGATCGCCGTTTACATGGGCCGCACGGTTGCCGCCTCGGTCGCCGAGCGGCTGATGCAGGCCGGCATTCCCACGGAGACCACGGTTGCCGTCATCGAGAATGCCAGCCGCACCGAGCGCCGGCTGCTGCACGGCACCCTTGCCGATCTGCCCGATCTGCAGCACCGCGACGAGCTGACTGGCCCTGTGATGGTCATTATCGGCGATGCGGTCGCCGGCGCCAATTTCGAACTGTCCGAGCCGCTGATGCGCGAGAACGCCCGGCTTGAGGAACTTGCAAGGAGCTGAATATGGGTGACAAGGTCCTGACCGCCAACCGGCTGACGGACGGCATTGCCGTCTGGCTGGATGCCAACGGCAAATGGTCGACCTCGCTGCAGGAGGCGCTTGTCGCCCGTCACAACGAAGCCGTCGAAGCATTGGAAGCGATTGGCAAAAAGTCCTATGCCGATAATGAGGTCGTTGACGTGGCCGTCATCGACGTTCAGGAAACCAATGGCATTCTGTGGCCGCTTCGCCTTCGCGAGCGCATCCGCGCGCAAGGGCCGACCATGGAATACGCACCGGGCTACGCTCCTGCCGATCCCGAATTCATTGCAGTCTGAGGAAGACGATGTACCGTTACGACGAATTTGATCATGCCTTTGTCAGCGAGCGCGTCGAGCAGTTCCGCGACCAGGTTCAGCGCCGCCTTTCCGGCGAGCTGGCCGAGGATGCGTTCAAGCCGCTGCGCCTGATGAACGGCGTCTACCTGCAGCTTCACGCCTACATGCTGCGCATCGCCATTCCCTACGGCACGCTGAGCGCGCGCCAGCTGCGCATGCTCGCCCATATCGCCCGCACCTATGACCGCGGCTATGGCCATTTCACCACGCGCCAGAACCTGCAGTTCAACTGGCCGAAGCTGTCTGACATTCCCGATGCGCTGGCCGATCTTGCCAGCGTCGAGATGCATGCGCTGCAGACCTCGGGCAACTGCATCCGGAACGTCACGGCCGACCACTTCGCCGGTGCCGCCGCCGACGAGGTCGCAGATCCCAGGCCCTATGCGGAAATCCTGCGCCAGTGGTCGTCCGTTCATCCGGAATTCTCCTTCCTGCCGCGCAAGTTCAAGATCGCCGTGACCGGCGCCGAGCGCGACCGCGCCGCCATTCAGG
Organism: Rhizobium atlanticum; assembly: GCF_030182485.1. Classification (NCBI taxonomy): domain Bacteria; kingdom Pseudomonadati; phylum Pseudomonadota; class Alphaproteobacteria; order Hyphomicrobiales; family Rhizobiaceae; genus Rhizobium; species Rhizobium atlanticum. The sequence continues at coordinate 128,055 of NZ_JAQJCJ010000019.1, read as the reverse complement.
TCCATGATATCGGCCTGCACCTGAAGAAGAACGACAAGGGCGAGATCGGCTTTGCCGTCTATGTTGGCGGCGGCCAGGGCCGCACGCCGATGATCGCCAAGCTGATCCGCGACTTCCTGCCCGAGGAAGACCTGCTCTCCTACACCACGGCGATCGTGCGCGTGTACAATCTGCACGGAAGGCGCGACAACAAGTACAAGGCCCGCATCAAGATCCTCGTTCACGAAACCGGAACCGAGGAGCTGACGCGCCAGATTGAAGCCGAATTCGCCTCGCTGAAGGATACGGAGCTCAAGCTGCCGGAAAAGGATGTCGAGGCAATCGCCGCCTATTTCGCGCTGCCTGATCTGCCCGAGCGCGCCGAAGGCTGGGAAAACCTCGCCCGCTGGAAGAAGGCCGATCCGGCTTTCGCCCGCTGGGTCCAGCAGAACGTGCAGCCGCACAAGAACCCCGATTACGGCATGGTGACGATCTCGCTGAAGCCGATCGGCGGCATTCCGGGCGACGCCACTGACGCGCAGATGGATGCGATTGCCGATCTTGCCGAGGAATATGGCTTCGACGAGATCCGCGTCAGCCACGAGCAGAACCTGATCCTGCCGCATGTGGCGCTGGCCGATCTCGAAGCCGTCTATCGCGGCCTCGTCGCCATCAAACTGGCCGAAGCCAATGCCGGCCTGATCACTGATATCATTGCCTGTCCGGGGCTGGATTACTGCGCGCTCGCCAATGCGCGCTCCATTCCGGTGGCGCAGGAAATCTCCCGCCGTTTCGGCAGTCCCGAGCGCCAGGCAGAGATCGGCGAGCTGAAAATCAAGATCTCCGGCTGCATCAATGCCTGCGGCCATCACCATGTCGGCCATATCGGCCTGCTCGGTGTCGAGAAGAAGGGCGCAGAACTCTACCAGATCACGCTTGGCGGTTCGGGCGACGAACATACCTCGATCGGCGAAATCATCGGCCGCGGCTTCGAGCCGGACCGGGTGACGGATGCGATCGAGACGATCGTCGACACCTATCTCGGCCTGCGGCTTGATCCGTCCGAAACCTTCCTCGCCGCCTATCGCCGCGTCGGGCCGCAGCCTTTCAAGGATGCGCTCTACGGCTCGGCCGCCGAAGCGGCATAAGGAGGGGATGATGACGAAGATCTGGAGAGAAACCGGTTTTGTCGACAACGATCCTTGGGTGATCGAAACCGATGAGGTGAAGGCAACAGGCGAGCAGAAGCCGCTGCTCGGCCTCGACGAGCTGATCGCCAGGGCCGACGAGAGCAACGATGTCGGCCTCGGCGTGCTGATCAAGCCGGCAGACGACGTGCGCCGGCTCGAGCCCTACCTCGACCGCCTTGCAATCGTGGCGGTTGCCTTTCCCGCCTTCAACGACGGCCGCGCCTTCAGCCATGCCTCGCTGCTGCGCCAGCGTCTGGGTTACGGCAACGAGCTGCGCGCCGTCGGCGACGTGCTGATCGATCAGGTGCCGCTGATGCTGCGTGTTGGCATCGACAGCTTTGCCGTGACCAACGCCACGGCGCTGAAGCGGCTCGCCGAAAATCGTCTGCCCGCCATTCCCCATCATTATCAGCCGGCCGTGCGTGACGCCGAAGCCGGCAAGGGCTATAGTTGGCGCCGTCAGGCGAAGCCGGCCGCATAAGCGACGGGCCCGCCTCTTTACGATGGCGGAATATAGCATGAAGACATTCGAAATCGCGGTGATCGGTGGCGGGCTCGCCGGCATGATCGCCGCCATTGCGCTTGGCCGCGGCGGCCGCAGCGTGGCGCTGGTGGCTCCTGTTGCGACAAAGGAGGACCAGCGCACCACGGCGCTGATGGATCAGTCGATCCGCTTCCTCGATCGCCTGACGCTCTGGGAAAAACTGAGGTCGGCGGCAGCCCCGCTGACCAGCATGCGAATCATCGACGGCACCGACCGGCTGCTGCGCGCGCCAACCACCACCTTCCGCGCCGCCGAGGTCGGTCTTGACGCCTTCGGCTACAATTTCCCCAACAAGGTGCTGACCGATATCCTCGAAGCGGCCACGGCCGGCGAGGGCAATGTCACCCGCTTCACCGATATGGCCGAGTCGATCGACATCTCCGCCGAGCGAGTGTCGCTCACGCTTGCCGGCGGCGAGGTGCTGACGGCCGATTTTGCCGTTGGCGCCGACGGCCGCGGCTCGAAGCTGCGCGAGGCGGCAGGTATCGGCGTGCGCAACTGGTCCTACCCGCAATCGGCGATGGTGCTGAACTTCGCCCATTCGCTGCCGCACCAAAATATCTCCAGTGAATTCCACACCAAACACGGCCCTTTCACCCAGGTGCCGCTGCCGGGTAGCCGCTCCAGCCTTGTCTGGGTGCAGGATCCGGCCGACGCGGCCGCCCGCATGGAGTTGCCGCTGGCCGAACTGGGCTCTCTCGTCGAGACCCAGATGCAGTCCATGCTGGGCAAGGTGAGCGTTGAGGAAGGTGTGCAGGTCTGGCCGCTCTCTGGCATGATGGCTCATCGTTTCGGCAAAGGGCGCATCGCGCTGATCGGCGAGGCCGCCCATGTTTTCCCGCCGATCGGGGCGCAGGGGCTGAACCTCAGCCTGCGCGATATCATGGCGCTCACCGATATCCTCTGCGACCGGGCGGAATTGCCGCTGCCGGCCGATGCCGGCGAAAGCTTCGACCGCCGTCGCCGCGCCGACATCATGACGCGCACGGCGAGCGTCGATCTGCTCAACCGCTCGCTGCTCTCGGATTTCCTCCCCGTTCAGATGCTGCGCGCTGCCGGCCTGCATATTCTCTCGGCCATTCCGCCGCTGCGCAACCTCCTGATGCGCGAGGGCATCGAGCCCGGCCGGGGCTTCCGCGATATTCCCGATAGCTTAAAGGAAAAGCTGAAGCGGAAGAAGGCCTGAGCGGATCGCGATCAGCCAGAGCGAAACGCTGGCCACCGAAAGCGCTGTCGTGATCAGGATCGTCGCCGAGGCGCGTTCCTGCCAGACGCCATATTGCTGGCCGATGACGAAGACATTGGTCGCCGTCGGCAGGCAGGCGAGCAGCACGGCCGCCTGGATCCAGACCGGCTCGAAACCGCCGACAGCGGTCAGCGCGACAAAAACCGCGATCGGGTGCAGGATCAGCTTCGCCGGCACGATATAGGAAATTTCTGCCGGAATCCGCTTCAGCGGCCTCAGAGCCAACGTCACGCCCATGGCGAAGAGGGCGCAGGGTGCGGCAGCCTGGGCGAGATAGTCGACAAGCCGCTGGAACGCCAGCGGTTGATCGATGTGGAAGGCGGCGACAGCAAAGCCTGCCGCCGTCGACAGGATGAAGGGATGCAGCGCCACCTTGCGGGCAATGTCGGCGGCAAGCCGGCCAGCCGAACGCTTGTCGTCGCCTGCTGCCGCCATCAGTGCCGGCGCCACGATGAAATGCAGCGCGTTCTCGAAGCAGATGATCAGCGCCACCGGCACTGCAGCGGTTTCGCCGAGCGCCAGCAGCGCCAGCCCCGGCCCCATATAACCGATATTGCCATAGGCGCCGGCAAAGGACTGGATGGTGCATTCATCAAGCGGATTGCCACGCACGAAACGGCCGATAACAAAGAGCAGGATGAAGACCGCATAGGTCGCGGCGATATCGGTGACGATGAAATCGATCCGCGTCAATTCTTCGATCGGCGTGCGCGAGACGAGCTTGAAGAACAAAGCGGGCAGGGCGGCATAAATGATGAAGGTGTTCAGCCAGCCGAGCGCCTCGGCCGGCTGCTTCGTCGCCTTGGCGGCGGCATAACCGATCAGGATCAGGCCGAAGAACGGCAGCAGCAGGCTGATGATGTCGGCCAAGGAAAAGTCCGGTTGCGCGGGATGGTTGGCGGGGAAGAATCTCTTCTAGCCGATTTGCATCAGGATCGGAAAGGTCTGCTGGAACCAGATCGCCACATCGCTGACCCAGCCGAGCAGGAAGGCGAGGCCGGTGAGGATGAGGAAGACGCCCATCACCTTTTCCACCGTGCTGAGATGGCGGCGGAAGCGTGACAGGAAGCGCATGAAGGCGCCGGAAAAGCCGGCGGCGATCCAGAAGGGGATGGCAAGACCGAGCGAATAGATGGCAAGCAGCCCGGCGCCGGAGCCAACCGTCTCGCGCGAGGCGGCGACGCCGAGGATGGCGCCGAGCACCGGACCGATGCAGGGCGTCCAGCCGAAGGCGAAGGCGAGGCCCATGACATAGGCGCCGGTCAGCGTGGCCGGCTTGCCGCCGCCCTGGAAGCGCGCCTCGCGGGCAAGCAGGCCGATTCGGAAGAGGCCGAGGAAATTCAGCCCCATGACGATGATAACAAGCCCGCCGATCTTGGAGAGCAGGTCGAGATGCTGGCGAAGCGCCATGCCGATGCTCGACGCACCGGCACCGAGCGCCACGAAGACGGTGGCAAAGCCGAGCGTGAAGAGCAGCGCCGAAAACAGCACGCCGCGCCTGATATCAGGCGAGACCGCCACCGCGCCGCCGCCGCGGAACTGCTCGACCGATATGCCGGCCATATAGCAGAGATAGGGAGGGACGAGGGGAAGCACGCAGGGCGAAAGAAAGGAAAGCGCCCCTGCCAACAACGCGCTCCACAGGGAAATATCGGCAATCGACACGCATTCTCTCCGGCTGCAATATGCGTCCCGTTCCTAGCGTCGCAGGCGCGGGATTGCCAATCACCTTTTTGCGCCTGCGGAGAAATCCGGCTTTGCGCGCCAGAGAAATGTGTCTTAGCTTTGCAAAAGCCGAATTTTTCGGTTGACCGCAATGGGTCACCTGCCTATGTTCCGCCCACTTCCAACCGGGGTGCCTCACACCCGCGGAGAGGGAGAGCGTAGCTCAGCCGGTAGAGCAACTGACTTTTAATCAGTAGGTCTCGGGTTCGAACCCCGACGCTCTCACCAAAAAACTCTAAGAAAAATGAGCGGATAGCTACGGCGGCCGGAAAAACTGTCGGTCCAAAGGTCGAAGGCGTCGTTACAAACTGGGACGCTGCGACCGCCGCCGAAATCGGTTTCAATGACGCCCGCATACTCCGCCTTGCCGCCCACGGGGCCGTCAGCGCGTTTCATCGGCAAGGCCGGGAATATGCTCCGTGCCGAACTTCGCGCGTGTGGGGCCGCCCGGTAGGTTCCGCGCTGCTGCACCTTCAGTTGAAACGATCTTCGGTCCCGCGAAGTTTATTTGCATGACCAAAGAGGAATTCTGCGAACGGTTCTTTCAACGCGTAAGGTTCCACTGCCGCTCGGGCCGCAGGCCGTTCGGGCTGGACCCCAAGACCTACTGCGACAAGATCGCTCCAATCTACTGGCGCGAGTTGGGGAATGAATTGAGCCCGGAGGAATGCGCCGATCAGGACGTTGCCTATTGGCCCTGACCAGCCGCTCAAATATGAAACGGGAGCTTCCTCGGCCGCCGATCGACTTAGATCGAGGCCGCCGCCAAGCGCCGCCTCGCAGATGAATCTGACGCGGCCCAGGAGCGGGCGAGATAGCAACGGACGGACGGTGCAAAACCGTTCCAGACGCAATCGGTATTCCCTTGAAGATCAACTGATAATTGGGATAGCGGCGCTATCGATCTCTGTTTCGATGCGCGATCTGGGGTATCGCCGCATCGATATGAACTTCGGCAGCCAGTTGACCATGGGCGTCCCGAATCTCGATCGCCTGCGGGAGTTCTTTCTGATTGGATAGGATGGCCCTGCCAACGAGCTCTCTGAGAGCTTCACCGGCCTCTTCTCTTGCTGCTTCCAAGTCCAGGAATGTCTCACCGTCTGGATCAGTCACGACGTGATCAGCGTGTTTGATATGAAAATAGTAGGTCGACAACGGCCTGCACTCCCCATCTCCAGGCGCTCCCGCGTCTGGCAATCACCTGCAGGTTGGCGACTGAGAACGAGGCATTTTCCAGGCCAGGCTTACACAGGTGGCATTCCCTGCATTTTGTCGCCAAACCAAGTTTTCACATGCAGGTTCCGCTGGGTGGAGCATATTAGCAATTGGGATTACAACCGTATCGATTTCCTCGCTCGTGCGTTTAAGAGGGCGAACGGGACTGAATCGGCAAAGGACGTATGCCAACGCAGTCACACGGAGGCGACGCTGTGACAAAAATCGCGCAAAAAGATACCAGGAACAAGTTGCTGCGAAGACTTCCAGAGGAGGCTTTTGATCTTATCGCATCAGACCTGAAGCGTGTTGATCTTCCAGTCCGCCGGTCGTTAGTTGAACCTAATCAACCCATTGAGCACGTTTGTTTTATCGAGAGCGGTCTGGCGTCAATGGTGGCCGTGGCTTCGAACGGAATAGGCATCGAGGTGGGTCAGATTGGATACGAGGGGATGAGCGGATATCCGGTGGTGCTCGGCGTCGATCGGATGCCAAACCGCGCTTTCATGCAGATTTCAGGGGTCGGGCTGGAACTGCCCACCAGCCGCTTCCTGCCGCTTTTGCGCGACGAAGCAACTCGTCTAATGTTTCTCCGCTATGTCCACACGCGGGAGCTGCAACTGGCTTACTCGGCATTGGCGGCGGGCCGATACAACATGCACCAGCGTCTCGCGAGATGGCTGCTTATGTGCCATGACCGTCTTCTCGTGGACGATATGCCTGTTACTCACGAGTTTTTGGCGTTGATGCTTGGCGTGAGGCGATCTGGGGTCACCGACCATCTGCATATCCTGGAGGGCATGCGCGCCATCAAGTCGACGCGAGGGAACGTCAAGATTTTGGACCGCCAGATTCTCCTCGATGTTGCCGATGGTTGTTACGGCGCTCCGGAAGCCGAGTACGAACGGCTTCTTGGGTATCCGTCGTCAGACGATCAAAGACCGGCAAGATTGAAGGGGGCGTGGGGTCGGTGGTCCGGTTCTACGATCGAACATCGATAAGTAGGCTCAACAAACTGTCCTCATCCTTCACGCCGTGCTGATAGGACTGAATGATCCGAGAGGCTAGGTCCTGGCGCTGCGGGTCCGAGGTGATCTTCTTCACCAATACGACGTGATCGAAGACCCGCTGGCAAAGGGCCAGTTCGGCGTGATTCAGCACGTTCTGCGCCTGTGCTATTGGCAATGGGATCATGACAGCCTCATTTCCCTGGCAAGCGAAGGGTAGGGCTGAAGCGCGCCTGATCAAGCAGGATCGCAAACACGAAGTATTTCGTGGATTAATCACACCAATCGTTTCGTTGAGCGGGCTCCATGTCCGGGCGAATCCGTCCCGGAGCATCTTGGCTCCGATCTCTTGACGAGCGGTCGGTGCGATGGCGTCCGGTCCACCGCGCCGCTGAAGACGACGCGCAATCCCTTTTTAGCCAAAAGTTCTTTCAGCCTTCCGTTGGCAATCAACGCCAGCTTCCGTTCCTTGAGACACTTTGCGTGGCTCCCGATCTCCGGCGTGTCGATGCCGCTGATGAATGGAACGCCTTCCCCGAGCAATCGCATGTTTGCCCATCGCGCTTGGCGTGTCGCCGTCGATGGCCGTCAGCGTGGCGCAGGCGATGAGTTCAGCGAGGATCCAGCGTGACCCGACACAGCATCAACTTACCCTCCATCCCTATGCTAACGCGCACCGTACATAGCCTTTTGTTCCCGTCGTGATAGTTCTTTATTATGAGCCTTTCGGCCAGTTGAAATTTTTTCTCAGTGCTCCTCTACCCTCCTGCATGCCTCCCGGGACTGCACTTCGACCACTGGTATACATAAAAAGGACGCCCCGATCGTCCTTTGAGCAATCTGCCAAAAGCGTATCGTCAGGACTAAGCTGTACGGGTTCGTGTTTGGAGCAGTGCCATGGTGCTGGTCGAATACTGCCTGCACAAGCTTGGAAGCTTTTTTTACAATACTTATTATCTGAATGGTAAGGCAATGGCGCTCAGTTTCGCCATTTCCATTGGCCTGGTTCTGACGGTTTTCGCGGTGGAACTCACCTATGTGGGGTTCGGCAATTCCGGGTTCCGTCGGGTTTTCTTCGAACGCAGCAAATCCACAATCACCGACATCGTCTATTTCGTCCTTCAGGCGACGGGAATGATTACGCTATTCGCGGCGCTCGCATCTTTTGGTCTGTCCTATGCCATCACCCGCGCGGCTCAGGATGCCCCCCACCTGGACCTTGGCCGGAGGTTGCCAGGCTGGGCACATGTCCTGTTGTTCCTGGTGCTGACAGACTTCTTGAGCTACTGGCAGCATAGGTTGATGCACCGGCTGCCCGTGCTATGGCGGCTGCACGAATTTCACCACGCAGCCGAAGAGTTCAACGGGCTGACTTCGTCGCGGGAGCATCCGCTGGAGAAGGCCATAAACATGGCCATTATGGTCGTTCCGGCGCTGCTTATTGGCCTGCCAACGGCCGAGTTCGCCGTCGTGACCATCACCTTTAACGCCATTGGTCTGGTCAAGCACAGTACCATTCCCTGGCATGGCTGGTTTGGCAAATACGTGATCCAGTCACCACGCGACCACTTCATCCATCACTCCCGAGTGCGGGAACATCACGACAAGAATTTCGCCAATTATTTCCCGATCTGGGATCATTTGTTCGGCACCTATTACAAGGGCGATGCAGACGGCGCAAAGCTCGGTCTGGACCGCGACTACTTCAACCAAACCGATCCGTTCCGCGAAACCATCGCCACAGAAATCCGTTTCGTCCAACGCGCGTGGCAAGCTGCCAAGGCCAGGTGCGGCATAAGCCCCGTAAGCGGAAAACCTGTCTCGCCGCAGGGGCTGTCGGGCTCGGAACAGCGCCGGTAGCGAAGCTGGCATCGCTCTGTTGTGATAAGCGGCAGCTTTCTGCAATCCACGAACTAACTCCGATTGACAGAAATGGGTCGATTCCAGCCGCCGCTTCCGCTCCAACAAAGCCGGGTTAATGCGTTGATGCGGAGCCGATCGCAAAGCCGTTTGGAAAGGGCGAGGGTATGGTACCCGCCGGCGGTGAAGAGGCGATCCGTTTATCCGAGGAGATCGAGGCGGATGGCGAAACGCTTCTGCGCATCGCCTGCGAGCATGAACTTGAGTGCATCGGCTAGGTTCCAGTACGGTGTTGGATAGAGGGCATCCGATCACCGCTGGACGATGACGCGGGTCCCCGGCTGGATCATGTCGTAAAGCTCCTCGACATCCTCGCGGTACATCCGAAAGCATCCGCTTGATGCGTTGGTGCCGATGGAGGAGGGATCGTTGGTGCCATGGATGCGCAGCAGTCCGTCGGCAAGGTAGATCGCCCGCGTTCCAAGCGGGTTTGCGGGCCCGGGCTTCACTACTGCCGGCAGCCTTGGGTTCTTCTGGCGCATGCTGGCCGTTGGCCGCCATTCGGGATGCAGTCGTTTCGACACGACCCGCGTTATCCCATACCATTGTTTGCCTTCGCGGCCGACGGCGATAGGGTAGGCAAACTGCTCACCCGCTGACGTCGTGTAGATAAGGGTGTGCTCACGGGTGGCGATGACGATGGTTCCTCCAACGCGCGTCGATCGCTCTCGACGTTCTGGAAAGGGTTCCCGATAGCCAGGTTCTGGCTCGTAGTATGGAGGAGGGGGATAGCGGCTGTAAGGGTCATCATAGCCATAGCCGTCGTATTCATCGTATCCATCATACGGCGCGTAAACTTGGGCTTGGGCATGCACCGCCATCAGCAACAGGGCCGCAGCAAGGAGAACCAGCAATCTCATTCTTCGCATCCGCTTGTTATACGATCATGATTGGATTGATTTCTATGGCGGCACTACGGCGAGGGGATCTCGATTGGACGTGTCGCTCGTTCTCCGCTGAGTTCACCATCGAGCCCATAAACGGCCCAAAAGGAGGCTGCCATAGATTATTTGTTTTGCTGAGCGAGCAAGCTCAAGGGCTGGCGGCGCATCGCTAGGAGCTATGTCAGAGCCGCCGCCCCCCTCTCTTCTCGGCCATGCGACGCAGCCGCAATCATCCTATGGCTCTGCTCAATGAACCCTGAGCCTAAAGCTTGCCCAGATGTTTCGGCCAGAATTCCTGGTGGACTTCAGCGGCTTCGTCTTCGAGGTTCGTCGGGCCAACCACCGTGACGGAACGCGCTCCGCTCTGCAACACCGCCCGGCTGGGTACATTCAACCCGATCCCGGCAATCTCGCCGAGCCGTGTTTCCGAGCACGCAAACACCATGCGGCCGATGCCCGACCAGTAGATCGCCCCGGAGCACATCGCACAGGGCTCAGTGCTGGTATAGAGCGTGCAGTCGGCGAGAAAAGCAGGGTCGTGGTGCCGCGCCGCCAGTTTAACCAGATTCATCTCGGCGTGGTTTGTCATATCGTGGCCGGTGAAGACACTGTTTTCGGCGCGCAGGATGACTTCGCCGTCCTTTACAAGGACGGAGCCAAACGGTTCGTCGCCGTTTGCCATCGCGGATTTCGAGAGCGCAATCGCTTCTCGCAGAAACGGCTCGTGATTATCCATGAGAACCCCCAAGGTTAGCGCGGGATGATCTTCCCTCGGATCGGAAGGATTTCCAAGCGCTGCAAATCAGAATCGAGATTGGTGATCTGCATCGCCTTCCGTGCAAATGCAGACGGGCCGCCCCAGACTTTGATTCTCGGAACCAAAAGCACCCGCATCGACTTTGACCCTGATCTATCTTGGAGGTCACCCTGATGGACAGAACACCGAAAACGGCCATCCGCGGAATGATGTCGTATGTGCTTGTTCTTCTTGTCCTCGGCATCCTGGCGGGCGCCGTTTATACGCTCTATGGTCATCCCGCCGATCCGTCCGAGCGACCGGCGACTGAGACCATTCCGCAAAAGGCGACAGCTCCGAAGTGAGAGGCGTCACGACAGCTTTTTGATCGGTCGTCCTCCGGAACGAATGGTGAAAGAAGGGCGCTCTGTCGGATCCGGCGCCTACCCGGTCCGGTCGTGTTTCAACGCCCGCGCTGCACCGCGAAACAGCGCGCAAGCGGCAACCAACAGGGCTTTGGAAGCAAGGCAGAAATTCTGTCGCAAGTCCTTCCCACCATTAGAGAGCTTATATTTATAGGGGGAACAACCTGCGACAGGGGAAATCGGCACCCGGACCGGGATCACGAAATCGGGGAAGGTCAACGCGCCGGGTCGGCCCACTATGGCGGATTTTGCGCTCGGAAGTGTGAACAGAGGAGTTCGCGGATGAAAGAACATGCGGTCGTGATATCGGGAGGAGGGCCGACGGGGCTGATGCTGGCGGGTGAACTGGCCCTGGCGGGTGTCGATGTCGCCGTCGTCGAGCGGCGCGAGAACCAGGAGATCGTCGGTTCGCGTGCCGGCGGTCTGAGTTCGCGCACGCTCGAGGTTCTCGACCAGCGCGGCATCGTCGATCGGTTCCTGGCGGAAGGCCAGATCGCCCAGGTCACTGGCTTTGCGGTCACGCGGCTCGATATCAGCGATTTCCCGACGCGGCACAATTATGGGCTGGCGCTGCGGCAGAAGCATATCGAGCGCATCCTCGCCGGCTGGGTCGGCGAACTGCCGGTGACGATCTATCGCGGCCGCGAACTGACTGATTTCGAGCAGGACGAGGCCGGCGTCACCCTCGAACTCTCCGATGGTACGTCGCTGCACGCAGGCTATCTCGTCGGCTGCGATGGCGGCCGCAGCCTGGTTCGCAAGCTGGCGGGCATTGCCTTTCCGGGATGGGACGCGATGACCAGCAATATTCTCGCCGAGGCCGAGATGGAGGAGGAGCCGCCGCTCGGCGTCCATCGCACGGCGCTCGGCATGCATGCCTTCGGCCGCGAGGAATATGAAATCCGCGACGGCAAGGTGGTCTTCGCCAGCGAAGGTCCGATCAATGTCATGGTCACGGAAAAGACTGCCGGGGGCACAGGCGAGCCGACGCTTGACGATCTCAAGCAAGCGCTGATCGCCGCCTGCGGAACCGATTATGGGATCCACGGCCTGAAGTGGATATCAAGGTTCACCGATATGTCGCGCCAGGCGGAGGTCTAAGGCAAAGGCAGGGCGCTGCTGGCGGGTGATGCCGCGCATGTGCATTCGCCGGTCGGCGGGCAGGGCCTCAATACCGGTGTGCAGGATGCCGTCAATCTCGGCTGGAAGCTTGCCCAGGTGGTGAAGGGCATATCGCCCGAAGCCCTGCTCGACACCTATCACGCGGAGCGCCATCCGGTCGCCGCCCGCGTGCTGCGCACGACGATGGCCCAGGTCGCGCTGCAACGGACCGATGATCGCACCGAGGCTCTCAGAGAGGTCGTGCTGGAACTGCTTGGGCTGGAGGAGGCGCGCAAGAAGATCGCTGCCGAAATGTCCGGACTTGGCATCCGATACGACTTCGGCGAGGGGCATCCGCTGCTCGGCCGCCGAATGCCTGATCTCGATCTGGTCACGCCGGACGGCCCCTTGCGTCTCTTCACCCTGTTGAGAGAGGCGAGGCCGGTGCTGTTGAACCTCGCCTCGCGCGGCAGCCTCGACGCCGGGCCATGGTCAGGCCGCGTGCCTCTGGTCGAGGCCAGCTATGATGGGCTGTGGGAGCTGCCGGCGCTGGGGGCGGTTGCAGCGCCGACTGCGGTGCTGATCCGGCCTGACGGATACGTGGCATGGGTAGGCGAGGGATCCGGGAATGGCCTCGACGCAGCGATGAGCACCTGGTTCGGGCCGCCTCGCTAATAGGGGAACAGCCGCAGCGCTAAGCGGCCAGCGAAATCGGCGCGCCGTCTGGCATTGGCTCCGGCATCGGTTTGCCGCGGCGCTCCCAGGTGCGGCGGCTGATGCCGAAGGCCTCCCAGGGGCGGGCTGCACTGAGGGAATTGCCGAGATATTCGGCCCTGGAAACGGCGCCGGCGGCCCGCCGCTGCTCTTCCTTTCGGCTTCGTTCGCGTTGGCGCCGCTTTTCCTTCTGCAGTTTTGCTCTTTTCGCCTTCGGCACGTCGAAGGCGCCGATGGTGCGAATGTCCAGCGCGCTGCGTTCGGCGTAGCTCAGATGCAGGGCGTGACCGAGTGCATCGGCGGTGAGGGGAGAAAAGCGCACTCTCGTCCGCTCATAGATGATTTCCTCGATCACGGCTTTTTGAGCCCACGGCAGCCATCGCGCCGCCCAGCCGAGAACCACCTCGACAAAGCCTTCCCCGAACTCGACAAAGGCAAGACCGGCGATCACCTCGACATAGATCAGGGCGTCATCCGCCTCGGGCACGATCTCGCCATGACGATGCCGGATCAATTTCTCGATCTCGCGCATCCGGCCGCGGAAATGGTTCCAGCGGCCGCCTCGCATTCGGCGCTGCACGGCCTTGTAACCCAGGAGACAGTCGCCGATCTTGATCGCGGTTATATCGCGCGCAAGACCAGCCGCACGATCGGCCTCGTCAACTCGATCTGCCGATTCAGCCTCTTCATCCGCGCCGACGAGACGATCCATCGTTTCTCCTTTGCGACCAGGCCCGAGAGGCCGAAACGAGTGACTGTAGCGGAAGCGGGGGCGGTGAAGCTCGCTTTTTGTGCGCGAGATCCACCGATTTTCGCGGGTGGTGGCGCAACTGCAAAACGGACGATCCCGTCTGGTTTTCGGGCGCCGCCGGACCCGGCCTATCGGTGGCGAGCGGCACCCGGCCCGGTCGATTTCTATTGGGAATGTCCCGTGTTATCATCCCTGGACTGACGTCATGAGCCGTATTGTCAGCACAGAGACTTGTCCGATGAGCGAAATGGACGTGCTTTTTGCCAGCCTGCGACAGGCGGCTGACCCTGAGACGGTCGAGTGCATCGAAAATGTCGTGAAGCATGGCCATGATCGCGATCTCAATCGCATCAATGCGCTCGCCTTCGCCGATGAGCATCATCTCGATGCAGAAAAGACCATCGCCGCCTTTCTGCATGCAGCCCGGATCGGCGCCTTCGAGATGACCTGGAACGTGCTTTGCCCGGGATGCGGCGGCGTCCTTGACAGCGGCGCAACCCTCAAGGGGGTCAATCAGGACACCTATCATTGCGCCCTCTGCGCTGCCGGATACGAACCGACCCTCGACGAGATGGTCGAGGTTACCTTCACGGTCAGTCCGCGCGTGCGCAGGATTGCAGCCCACGAGCCCGACCGGCTGCCGCCGCTCGAATATTACCGTCAGATTTTCTTCAGCTCCGGCGTCGACCTGCCGGAGGACCTCGAAGCCAGGTTCGACCGCATCCTGCTGGAACTGATCGAGCTGGCCCCGGGCGAGAAGGCCTTCGTGTCGCTGCAGCTGCCGGCGCAATTCGTCATTATCTTCGATGCGGTGACCCATTCGGCCCAGTTCATCGATGTGCAGGGGGAACCCGCCGACGAACGCCAGAATCTTTCGATGGTCATCAGCCGCGGGCATCCTCTGAACGAAACCGTGACGCTGCGTCCAGGCTTGCTGCGGCTCACTCTCGAGAACCACACTGATCGCCGGGTGGTGCCGAATGTCTGCATTGCCGGCGATGAGCTGCACGACCTCCTGGGCCGCAGGCGGCCATTTCTGACGGCCAAGCGCCTGCTGACGAACCAGAGCTTCCGAGATATCTACAGGACCGATACGCTCGACGTCGACCAGCGCCTGAAGATCACCAGCCTGACGTTCCTCTTCACCGATCTCAGGGGCTCGACCGCGCTCTATGAGCGCGTCGGCGATCTTGCCGCGTTCGATCTGGTGCGGGCGCATTTCCGCGTTCTTCACGAGATCGTCGCCACCGAGGCCGGCGCGGTCGTCAAGACGATCGGCGACGCCGTGATGGCGACGTTTCCGAGCCCGGACCGGGCGGTGGCGGCGGCGCTCAGGATGCGCGAGGCGATGCGGCGGCTGAACACCGAACACGGCAGCGAAGACCTCCTGCTGAAGATCGGCATCCACGAGGGACCCTGCCTCGCCGTCAACCTGAACGACAGGCAGGACTATTTCGGCCAGACGGTCAATATCGCCTCCCGCGTCCAGGGCCTTGCGGACCCGAATGTGATCATGACGACCGAGACGGTGGTCGAAGATACCAATGTCTCGGAGATCCTGCGCGACAGCGGCGTCACATCGGCCTCACGAATGGCGGAGCTTCAGGGCATCGGCAGAGAGGTCAGGATCTTCGCTCTGTCCTGAGCCTCATCCGCTGATGGCGGGCTTCGCTGCGGAGCATTGAGCCTTCCGCATCGGCTTCTCCCGACCTCGACGCTGCGTTTGCACGTTCCCTCTCCCCTTGAGACGGGGGAGGGTAGTCATCGGCGCTTAAGCGGACAACTGAGGCACATATCGAAGGAGAAGGCGGTTTATGCCACCAGGCCCTTGGTCAGTTCCAGCGCCTGCCGCTCGAACAGCCGGCGATAGATGCCGCCGTTGAGCCGGATCAACGCCTGGTGGTCGCCTTCTTCGACGATTCTGCCCTTGTCGAACACCAGCAGCCGGTCCAGCGCCCGCACCGTGGACAGCCGATGGGCGATGACAAGCGTCGTGCGGCCGTCCATCAGCCGTTCCATGGCCTGCTGGATCTGCACCTCGCTTTCGCTGTCGAGGCTCGACGTCGCCTCGTCGAGGATCAGGATCGGGGCATCAGCCAGGAAGGCGCGGGCGATGGCGACACGCTGGCGCTCGCCGCCCGACAGCTTGACGCCGCGTTCGCCGACCATCGTCTCATAGCCCTTCGGCAGGTCCACGATGAAGCCGTGTGCATTCGCCTGTTTCGCAGCCTGCTCGATCTCGCGCCGCGAGGCGTTCGGCCTGCCGTAGGCGATGTTTTCCGCGAGCGTCCGGTGGAACAGGATGGGCTCCTGCTGCACGATGGCGAGCTGGCCGCGCAGGCTCGATTGCCTGACCTCGGCGATATCCTGGCCGTCGATGCGAATGGCGCCCGAGTTCACATCATAGAGGCGCTGGATGAGCTTGACGAAAGTCGTCTTGCCCGAGCCCGAATGCCCGACCAGACCGACGCGCTCACCGGGTTTTATGGTGACCGAAAAATCCTCGTAAAGCGGGTCGGGATGAGCGCCATACTGGAAGGTGACTCGATCGAAGACGATCTCGCCCGCGCCGATCGTGATCGGCTTGGCGTGCGGCTTGTCCTCGATGCCGAGCGGCATCCTGTCGAGCAGTACCAGCTCCTCCATGTCGTTGACGGCGCGCTGCAGGTTGCGGATGTCCTGGCCGACATTGCGCAGATAGCCTTGCAGAACGAAGAACATCGCCAGCACGAAGGTGATGTCGCCGGCGCTCGCCAGCCCCTGCCGCCACATGATCAGGCCCGTCCCCAGAATGCCGGCCTGCATGGATACCATCATGATGCCCTGGATCGTGCCGCTCAAGGTGCCGCGCTTCCATGTCCGCCGCGTGCGGCTGTCCCATTTGCCCAGCACGTGGCGCAAGCGGGCTTCTTCGCGGTTTTCAGCCCCGAAGGCCTTGACCACCGAATTGCAGCTGATGGCGTCAGCGAGCGCGCCGCCGAGCTTGGTGTCCCAGGCATTGGCAAGCCTCGCCGCCGGCGACACGAAGCCCATGGAAAGCGCTACCGTCACGCCGATATAGACCAGCGACCCTGCAGCCACGATCAGGCCCATGACCGGCCAGTAGCTGCCGAGCACCATACTGGCGCCGACCAGCATCACGATTGACGGCAGCAGCGCGACCAGCAGCACGTCGTTGAGCAAGTCGAGCGCCCACATCCCGCGAGTGATCTTACGCACCGTCGAACCCGCAAAGCTGTTGGCGTGCCAATCGGTCGAGAAACGCTGCACCTTGTGGAAACCGTTATTGGCCACATCGGCCATGATGCGCAGCGTCAGCCGGATGATGCCGTTGAAAATGAACCAGCGCAGCACGACACTGGTGAGGCCGAGCACCACGACGACGACGAAGGCGCTGAGCGCACCGTCGGCGGCGTGACCGCCGGCAATGGCATCGACGATCCGGCCCGAAAACACCGGCACCATGACCTCGGCAAGCGTGCTGGCCGCAACCAACACAATGATAACGCCCACCAGAACAGCACGGTGGCGCCAATGATGAAAAACAAAGCCGAGCACGTGACGATAGGCATCGGCGCGGAAATCGAGCTTCTTGCGAGTCATTTTAACCAGCCCGGCCGGTATCGGAAACCGGTCCTCAAAAATCGAAAGTTAAAAGGCAGCCACGCGGAAGACGAAGTGATCCCGTCAGATCAATCGGGCTGTGAAGGGAGAAAAAACCGCATATCGCGCGCGCTAGGGGCGAGCCGCGAATGGATATGACCTAGCGTCGGGACATACCGCACGGGAAGGCTTCGATGATTGCTGATGTCATTCAACGCCTCCCTTATGTTCGATCTGAAGCGGTAGCGTTTTGTAGCGAAGCAATTCGCCCTTGCCAAGAGGGAATTTACAACCCTACGGAAAGTGATGCGAAAACGACACAATTCAAAGACTGCGAAAATTCGTGCGCGCTGAGGGTCGCGAGCCGGATCACGTCGAGGCGCAACGCCCGATCGTCAAGATGTCGCCCACTCCATCAGCGCATTCTGGGCGTGAAGCAGGAATGCTTTTGCGGGACGGCTTTGGCAGGCAGGGTGCAACATGGCGTCGACGGATACTTCCTGCCCTCTTGCGACCGGCGGGCATGGCAAAAAGATCATGTCGCGCTGTCCCTTATCGAGGAGCGTTGCCGTTACCTGATACTCGACCAGCTCGTTTTCTCCCGCATCTTTCGGCCACGAGTCCGTGATGATGACGTCCGCTGCAAGGGCATCCCGGATATCCCGGCTGGTTTCGAAATTCTGGTTCAGAAGATTGGGATCGGTCACCTGCCAGCGCTCCGGATAGACTTGGACGACGCGGATGGGCATGGATTTCGATGCCTCGACCCAGGAACGAAGAATGTTGGCATCCGGCGCGATCCCGGCGACCTTGAGACCTTCCAGTGATCCCCTGACGCTCTTGATATAGGCGAGATCGCCGAGCGTTTCACACGGATGATTTAGTCTTGTCCGGGCATTGATAATAGGCGCATCCATGACTGCCGCGAGCTCTTGCAAGGTAGCAAGTTCCTTCGTCCTGACGACGAGAAGATCGAACCAGTTATCGAGATAGCCCGCAAGGTCCGCTGTGGCCTCGCGGGTGTTGAAGCTGATAGGCGGTTGCACGCAGATGCCGCCCATGGCCTCGACGCCGAGATCGAAGGCCGCCGTGTTCCGCCATCCCATGTCGTCGGCGATAACACCAACTCGCTTGCCCAGCAGCGACTGTGGCATGGTGCGGTCCGCCCAATGCTTCGCAAGCTGGCCGGCTCTGTCGATAATCGCAGTGACGGTGTCCAGCGGCAATGCGTGGAACTCAAGGAAATCTCTATTCGGCATGGAATTCACGGTGTTTTCAAAGTTTCTGTTGGCTATGCAGGCGATCGACCGCTCGGCAATGGTTGTTTCCAGGCCTCCTGATGCGCCAAACCTCTGATCGGCGAACCGGTCTTTCAATAGCTGCACGAGCGAGCATTGCCGGGCCTGAAACCGCCCGCACAGGCCGGGTTCCTGGACGTATCCCGCTGATACTGAAAATCCTCCCGGTCCTGCCTCGCTGGCGAGGTGTTGCAGGAAGACATGAGCGTGGACAAACCGATCATCGCGCCGGTTGCGACCAATGTGAGGAATCGGGTCATCTAAGCTTCTCCTGAGGTTTGTCTCGGCAATCTATCATGCCGATACAACCAGATGCGAGGACCGGCGAGAGTGATCACGCTGATCTGATAGGAAATGGCTTCGATCATCGAGCGATCGTCCCTCGTGATCCTGCAATCCCGATAATCTGCTCGAGCTATTCTGCGATTATGGAAGGAAGTTCATAGTGTTCTCTAGCGAACTAATCGCGATTTCGCCTTGAACAAATCGGTGATTTTCAGTAATATTGTTCCATAAAAAAGTAATATAAATGGGAGGTTACTATGTCGGAAGCTCGGTTCGAGCCGGTTTTTCTTCATCATCAGCATTTCGTCGCCGAGATCAAAAGTCTTGACGAAATCTTCGATTTTCTGGATGAGTGGCCGCAGGACAAGCGAGGTCTGGCATATGACACTCTGCTGAAGGCGTGCAGGGATACCGCCAAGGGAGCATTTCCTCTCAGCGCCGCGCGCGAGAATTTCCGCCGTTTTCTGAAGATGTCTGGCATGCTCGACAGCGGCCCCAAATTCGAGGGGATGGGCGATCGAAACGTCGGCAATGCTTGAAGAGCCACGTCTGTTCGCGACGATCTGAGCTGGCGTGCCGCCACGTCATAAGCGGCGCGTCCGGTTGCAAATCTCCGGTCATAACCGACCGCGGCGCCGCGGAATGCCGCAACAGTCTCAGCGGATTTCACCGGCTCTATGCGCGTCGCCCCCGTCGCGACGCGCTTTAGCCAAGGCTGGCACCCGCCCAATCGCAGCGGAAGACCAGCACCGGCTTCGAAAATCCCTTGATACGCCGGCGCGTAGCGTGGGCAAAGAGGTCGCCGGCGCCAAATTCCCGGAATATATTCTCCGACACGAGGATCTGGTCACTGGCTGCGGCCGCGCAGAGGCGGGCTGCGAGCTGCACTGTGGAGCCGAAGAGGTCGTTGCTGTCCTCGACCGGCTCGCCGCAATCGAGCCCGATGCGAACATGGATCGGCTCGGCCTTGCTGCCGTTGTAATGCTGGAATTCCTGCTGGATCGCCATGGCGCATTCGACGGCTGCGGTCGTCTCCGCGAAGGCGGCCATGATGCCGTCGCCGGTGTGCTTCACTTCGCGGCCGGAATTTTTGCCGAGGCACCGGCGCACGATCGCGTCATGCGCCCTGACCAGCTCCGTCCCCATGCGGTCGCCGAGGCGCGCCGTCATCTCGGTCGAGCCGACAATATCGGTAAACAGGATCGCCCGGTGGCCAGGATCCATCCGCGGCGCGGATTGGCCCGGGGCCGGATCGGGGTCATTGATGCGACCGAGAAAGGCCTCGACAGCCGACAGAGCCACCTCGACGACCTCATTGGCGACGAAACCGTGCGCTTCGCGATGTACGCAGTGGACGGTTTCGACATCGGGCGCATCCACCAGACAGAAGGCCGTACCGCGCCGCTCGTCGAACCAATAAGTCAGAAACTTGACGCCGTATCGATCCTGAATGTCGATATCCATGCGATGCGCCTGGGCAACCTCGGCGGCTGACGTTCCTTCGAGGTAGTGCCGGTCCATGAAGATAGGCATCGCGCGTCCTCCCAGATCCGCCGCGTGCAAGAGATGGCATTGTACGATCTGGATTCATTCCCGTCCACCTTCGGGACAATCAATGCCTGATCGTTGCCAGGCGTTGCTTCCGAGAAGGCAACGCGTTGCTGCACGCCCGATAGAATATGCATGGATATTGGTGATTTTAATGAGTGGGTGTAATGAGTTCAGTCTGATATTTACCATAATCGGTCGTTTAATGCTGATAGCGAGAGTTCCGGAACCCCTCGAGAAGCTTCAGACGTTTCCCGTTTCAAGCGTCGCCTGCCGGATCCCGCCGGGAGAGACGTGTCTTTCACGGTCATGGTGCCAAGGATCGAAGGCCGCTGCCAACGGCATGCTAATTGCAAAGTATCGGTTAGCTCGCCGAAATGAGGAAAAGCTGTAGCAAAGTGAGACAGACGGCAAATTTTCGACCGGTCGGCCTGGCCTCCATGGGGCTCGGCCATTATGCCGTTATCAACTCAGTGTGGGATGCCGCGCGAACGCTGCTCCGTGACTGGCCCGTGGATGACGGCGAAGAATATTTTGAAGCGGTCAAGGCCTGCCTGGATGCGATTACCGGCGATCTCTCGCCGGATCATGTGCGCGCCGTCTTCATCAGGGCCGCGCAGGAGGCGGGCATCGCCGTCATAGAAGCCGCCGACTGACCAGCGGCCGCATTCTGACCAGCGGCGCATCCTGGTTCCCGTTTCCAAGACACGCTCGTCGTCGCGCTTGACTTCTTCAGCTAAAAGTCTAAATTAGAACAAAACAGGAACATTGGAGATGGTCATGACACATACGGAACAGGTGATCGCCAACGCCCTTGCCCTCGTCGAAGCCTCTCGCGCCGCCCGCGAGCGGGATCAGCAGCGCCGCGCCGCCTGGCAGAAAAAGGTGGAACTCAGCCGTCCGCTGCCGCCTCTGCCGCGCCCGGTCCAATTGCCGCTGGCGCTGAACTGATGCGGCCGGTTTTGAAATCCCGTCGGGCCAAGCCTGATCAGTTGGAACCCGATGATGCTTGGGAAGTGGAAGCCGTGCTCGCCTGGCATGACGATGATGCCAAGGCGGCGATCCGTTCGCTGCTCGACGACTGCAAGCATCTGCGCCGGCAACTGGCGTTGGCCGAACGAGTGATGAGCCGCGGCATGGCGCGCGGCTGGACGCCGCGTTACGAGCGCGACGCGCTCTGATGAAGTCTTCAGCCGCCCTCTGCCGCGCGGCGGCTTTGGCCGGACCCGTATAGGCTCTGGCCGTGAACTGGCGGCACCGAGGCTGACGAGGTGAAAACCGGAAGCGTTAGCCGCCGGTCCGACCGCTCGGATGGCCCCCCTGCGGCTCGCTCAGCAGGTTTCAGCATCGTGACGTTCCGCAGTCATGCCGCGAGGCCGACCTTGGCGAAATAGGCTTCCAGCGCTGAAGCGGCGCCGGATGCGACTATGGCACCTATATAGCCATCCGGACGCACGAGCACATGGTCGCCCGGCGTCAGGGCATAGACGCTGCGGAAATGCCCGCTTTCATCCAGGAGGTCGCCGCTCCGGCCGACCCTGTGGATGTGCAAACCCTTGCGCGGCGGCACGACTGTCTGGTCGACCTCGCAGCAGAGCAGGGTCCAATGGGCGCCCCTGAACATGTCGAACAGCCGCCTTGGCTGACCGGCCGCACCGGCGAGCGCGGCATCCGGCGCGCGATCGCCGGCAAGCAGACCGCAGCGGCGTTCCGGCTTTTCCAGCGCGACGGAGGATTCGGGATAGCCGATATCGAGCTGATGAACCTCGCGGCCACGTCTGACGTCACCGCGCTTCAGCGCATCGAGAAGTTTGGTCGCAAGGCCAAGCATCGCCGCGGCAATCGGGCGGCGCTCTTCCTCGTAGCTGTCGAGCAACTGATCGGGGGCTCCGGCGACGACCGCAGCCAGTTTCCATCCGAGATTATAGGCATCCTGGACGCTGGTATTGAGGCCCTGGCCGCCGGTCGGCGGATGCGTATGCGCGGCATCGCCGACGAGAAAGATGCGGCCGAGCCGGTAGCGATCGGAAAGCCGGGCGTTCATGGTGTAGGCCGAGGCCCAGGAGACCGACTGGACGTCAACATTCTCGCGGCCGGTGCGTTCCCTCACCAGGGCGGTCAGACCCGCTGCGGATAGGTCGATCTCGCCTTCGAGAGGGATCGGTCCCTGGATCTGGAACAGATCGGTTCCCGCCAGCGGGCAAAGGGCCAGCTGCCGCTGCATGTCGCCTTCGCCAAAGCGATGCCAGGCGTCGCGATCTAGCCCCGTCAGCGCGACATCGGCGACGATGGCGCGCACGCCGAGCGTCTTGCCGGGAAAGCCGATATCCAGCGCGTGGCGTACAACGCTGCGGCCGCCATCGGCGCCAACCAGCCATCGGACGCGAATGGTCTCGTCACCGGATTGGCTATTGAGTTGCGCCGTCACGCCCGCCTCGTCCTGTTCGAAACCGATAAGCTCGCAGCCGAATTCCGGCCGGTGTCCCAGCTCGATGAGGCGCTCGCGCATCACCCTCTCGGTCAGAAACTGCGGCACCATCAGCGGAAGATGATAGGGCTCGGCAGGCGTCGCCTCCTCGCGCACTATGGCGTCGGAGTCGATGAAGCTTCCGTCGTTGCGATATTCCCGCTGCTTGGGATAGGCGCCGCCGAGCGCGACGATCCGGTCGAGGATACCCATATCCTCGAAGACCTCCTGCGTTCGCGGCTGAATGCCCTTGCCGCGCGAGCCGCGGAAAGGGTCGTTTAGCTTTTCGATCAGGCGAAAAGATATACCACGGCGCGCCAGCTCGATCGCCAGCGTCAGCCCGGCTGCGCCGGCCCCTGATATCAGCACGTCGATTGTCGAATTCTGTGTCATTGTCTTCTCCATATGTGTATTATGCACATAATAGGAGAACTCGAAATGCCGTCAACAATAAATGTGCAAAATACACATATATCGGAAAAGCTGCGCGAACTGCATGGGGCTTTGATCGAAATCGTCAGCGTGATGAACCGGCCCCAGCGAGACGAGCAGATGGTGCGCGAAGCAGGTATTTCGCTCGATCGCGCCCTGTTTCCGCTGCTGGTGACGGTGGAACGCCTCGGCCCGATCGGCGTTGTCGAACTCGCCGACCGCGCCGGGCGCGACTACACCACTGTCAGTAGACAGGTCGCCAAGCTGGAGAGCCTGGAGCTGGTCGAGCGTCGGGAAAGTGCCGCCGACCGTCGCGTGCGCGAGGCTGTCATCAGTCCGAAAGGCAAAGCGATGACGGACCGCATCGACGCCGCGCGCGAGCGGATGGGCCGCGCGATCTTCGCAAGCTGGGACGAGCACGATTTCAATGAGCTGGTGCGGCTTATGCGAAAATTTGCCAGCGATATCGGCGATAGCGCTGAGGAGCCGCGTGGAGAGGGCGGCTGACGCGGGCGCTCCCACAGGGCCTGCTTCATCAGAATACTTTGGCGGCCGTCACTTCGACTTCCACTAGAAAGTCAGGCCGGGTGAAGCCGCTGACGATGATCAGCGTTGAGGCCGGCTTCGGATCCAAGGTATAGCGATCCCGCACCGCCATATAGGCCGGGAAATCGTCGCGTTTCGTCACAAAGGCGGAAATGCGGATGACGTCGGCAAAGCTCATCTCGGCCTCGGCGAGAATTGCCTTGATTGCCTCGAAGCAGAGTTCCGCCTGCGCACCGATATCCTCCGGCACGATCTCGTCGGGGCCGATGCCGAGCTGACCCGAGGTGACGAGCAGCGAGGCGCCCGGTGGCACCAATAGGCCGTGATTGTAGTGTCCGAACGGCCGGCGGACGGCTGAGGGATTGAAAACCTTCTTCATCGGCATTCCCTACTTGGACGAGGATGTCATTGTCGCGGCCGGAGGTTCAGTAGCGCTCCATGGCGTTTTTCACCTTCTCCAGAAACCGCGTCCGGGTTTCCTCAGTGCAGTTGTTCATGTCGTAGTGGGCAAGAAAGGAGACCGGCCGTAGCGGGTTGATCTGGGCTCGCAGCACACGCTTGACGATCTTCTTCGGCGGGTTGCCGGCCACGAAGGCACGGAACGGCGTTGCGCCATAAGTCAGAACGGCGGCAAGCTTCCTGATATGGCGCAGCCGCGATTCCACCTTGCCGTCGACCAGTTCGAACGAGACGCCGGGAAGCCAGACGCGATCGAAATAGCCCTTCAATATTGCCGGGAAGCCAAAATTCCAGATCGGCGTGACCAGCACCAGCCCTTCGGCCCGCTTCAGCCGCTCGACATAGGATTTCACCAGCGCGATATTGTCGGGGTAGTCGTGATAGGCGAGCCGGTCATGCCGGGAGAGAACGGGATCGAAATTCTCGGCGTAGAGATCGCATCCGTCCACGTCATGGCCGGCTTTGCGCAGGCTTTCCAGCGTCTGCTTATAGAGCGCTTTGCCGTAGCTTTCCTCCACCGGATGCGAATGCAGCACGAGCACCCTCATGAGGCCTCCATGAGGCCCGCAAGGCCGGGGAAGAGATAGTTCTTGCCGGCATTGAAATCGAAGTCCGGGTTCTCCCAGGCGATCATCTTGCCGGGATTCAGAAGCCCTTTCGGATCGGTTTCGTGCTTGAAGGCAAGCTGTACCTTGTCGGTGCGCTTCATGCCGCCTTCCTCGAGCGTGTAGCGGTGCGGGTTGAAGATCGGGCAGCCGTGATCCTGGTGGATCCGGATGATTTCTTCAAGGCGCTCTTCCGTGGTATAGCGCACCAGCGGAAGGCCGGAGCACTGGATCTGCCCGTCGAATTTGATGAATTCGAGATGGCCGGGAACCTCGTCGCCGAAGATCTCCACCATCTTGGCAACCTTGGCCACGTGATCCGGCCCGGGGTACTGAACCTGCAGATAGGTGAACCCAGGATCGACCTTCAGCGCCCGCAGCGTCGTGTGGTTCCAGGCAAGTTCATAGGCATGCGGGATGCCCTTCATGCTCTCGACCTTGTCGGAGCGGAAGATCACTTCGCCCTTATGGGCCGAGGTGAAGGCCAGGAAGGCGTCCATCGCATGCGGCGCGATCATCAGCACCACCACCGACTGCCCCTTGCGGATATAGGGCTTGTGGCGGGTGAAATAGTCGTACGGGATCGGCGCGGCGATCGGGGCGATCTCCTTGACGAGGATGCCGTTGCATTTGGCAAGCGCATCGGAGAAGCGCACGGCAGCCATGAAGTCGTCATAGCCGACGAGAACGTCCACCCAATCATAGGCAGGCGCCAGCGGCATTTCGATCTCGGTGATGACGCCGTTGGTGCCATAAGCGTGACTGACCTTCTGCAGGTCCCAGCCGGTGAGATCGAGCACGCGCGGCTCGGCCTCCATGGTGACGACGCGCAGGCGCAGAATATTGCCGAGATCGCGCAAGCCGCCCCAGGTGATCGAGCCGACGCCGCCGGAGCCGCCGGCGATGAAGCCGCCGACCGTCGCCATCTGCGCCGTCGAGGGATGGAACCGCAGTTCCTGGCCGGAATGAGCTTTGGTCTGCTTGTCGAGCTGGGCGATGATGATGCCCGGCTCGCAGATCACCCGGCCGGGATGAATTTCCTTGATCTTGTCCATGGCGACAAGGTTCAGCACGATCCCGCCGGAAAGCGGCATCGCCTGGCCGTAATTGCCGGTGCCGCCGCCGCGCGGCGTGACCGGCACGCCATGCGCGAAGGCGACCTTCAGCGTCCGGATGACCTCTTCTTCGTTTTTCGGCGTGACGACGAGATCGGCCGTCACATTGTCAAGCTGCGCCTTCAGGATCGGCGAATACCAGTAGAAGTCACGGCTCTTCTGGCGCACCAGCGCCGGATTGTCTTCTATGGCGATGCCTTCGAGTTCCTTTTTGATTGTCTGATAATCCGGCATGTCAGGCTCCAACGACGCTGTCGAGTTCACGATAGTCCGGCAGGCTGCGGTCGATCACCTTGCCGCGTCGAAGGACGACGCGGTCGGACTGCGGACGGGAAAGAAATTCGCTCCAGCGCCTGGCGCTGAAGAGCACGAGATCGGCAGCAGTGCCGACGGCGATGCGACCCATATCCGAGCGGCCGAGAATATCGGCGGGCGAGGTGGTGACAACCCGTGCGGCCGTATCCAGCGGATGGTCGAGATGCAGGATGCGGACCGCCTCGCGGAACACTTCCACCGGGTCGAGATCGCCATAGGCATAAAACGGGTCGCGGGTATTGTCGGAGGCGACAGCCGTTGCGACGCCGGCTGCCGCCAGTTCGTGGAAAAGTGTGACGCCGCGCCAGCGCGGTGTGCGGCCGGAATAGCGGTCCTGCAGATACGTGTTGCACATCGGCAGCGAGACGATGGCGAGACGGGCCTCTGCGACGAGATCGACCGTGCGTTTTGCCGTCTCCTCGTCCTGGCGGGCGAGCGAGCAGCAATGGCCGGCCGTCACCTTGCCGCCGAAGCGGTTGCGCAGCACGGCTTGCGCGATCGCCTTCAGGGTCTCCGCAGCCGGATCGTCGGTCTCGTCGACATGAAGGTCGACATCGAGGCCATTATCAGCCGCAGCCCTGAACAACATGTCGAGCTGGCTGTCGAGATCGCCGCTCATACGGGTGACGCCGCCGATCAGCCCGCCCTTTTCGCGGACCACAGTGACGAGATCGGCGAAATAGGCGGCGTCCGCCATGTTTTCCATCGGAAACAGCGCCACCGCCTGTAAGGCGATCCTGTCCTTCCAGACATCGCGCATTTCGGCAAAGACCTCGAATGAAATGCGGTGCTGCGGCGCAAGGGAATCGAGATGGGTTCGAATGAGGCTGGTGCCGTGTGCGTAGGCGCAGCGCAGGGAGAACTCCATCCGCTTCTTGACGTCGGCGGCCGACCAGTTTGCCTCGCGGTCTGCGCGCACGGCCTCCAATGCCCCCGGGAACGTGCCGTCCGGATTGGCGTTGCGCGGCCAGATGTGGCCCTTGTCGAGATGCGTATGCATGTCGGCGAAGCAGGGCCAGACCATGCCTTCCTTGAGGTCGGATTTCGCAATTTCGGCGGGCGCTCCGCCGGGCGGCAACAGGGCGGAAATCACACCGTCGGCGATGACGATATCGGCCCGCACGAGCCCCTCGACGGCAGGTGCGTCATAACCGGTGACGGCAGCTGCAGGCAGAGTCGCATTGCTCAGCACGAAGCGGCCGGCATTGGGCGGTGAGATGAAGGAATAGGTCATCAGTTTTCCCGTTTCAGGCTGCTCTCGTGCCAGCGGTGCAGGGCAAGCCACGAAATGAAGGAGGTGACGGCGAAGATCGCCACGCCGAGCAGCGAGAGCATCAGCAGCGCCGCAAAGAGGCGCGGAATATTGAGCCGGTATTGCGCTTCGAGGAGCCGGAAGGCGAGGCCAGAGCCGGCGCCCGCCGAGCCCGCGGCAAACTCGGCGACGACGGCTGCAATCAACGCCAGGCCGCCGCCGATCCTGAGACCGGTCATGAAATAGGGTTGGGCGGCCGGCAGCTTGAGAAAGAGCAGCGTCTGCCAGCGCGAGGCGCCGTAGAGCTCGAACAGGTTGATGAGATTATGGTCGACGCTTTTCAGCCCCTGCACCATATTCGAAAGGATCGGGAAAAACGCCACGAGGAAGGCGCAGATCAGCAGCGCCACCTGTGTCGACGGCGCATAGATCAGGATGAGCGGCGAGATCGCCACGATCGGGGTGACTTGAAGAATGACCGCGAGCGGATAGAAGGCGAGTTCTATCCAGCGCGATTGCACAAGGAAGATCGCAAAGCCGACGCCGCCGACGAGCGCCAGCATCAGCGATACCAGCGTGATCTTGGTGGTGACCCAGAGGGCAGGGGCAAGCGTGCCCCAATCGGTCACGAAGGCACTTGCGACCGCGGCCGGGCCCGGCAGGATATAGGGCGGCACGCCGGACAGTCTGACATAGGCAGACCAGATCAGGATCAGCGCCGCGATCACCAGCAGGGGGATCAAGATGCGCAACGCCAGATCGCGGCTCCGGGCGCTTGCAGTGGTTTTGACAAGCAGCGGCGCTGCGGCCGGTTCGTCACTCATCGATGGTCCTCCACCGCGTTGATCGCCCCGATCAGCGAATGCGAGACCGTCTCGCAAGCTCTGCGGTATTCTTCCGAAGTGCGGTAATGGGCGTCGCGTTCCAGGCTGGTCGTCAGCGGCAGATCGGCATGCACGCGCCCGGGCCTTGCCTTCATCACGACGATGCGGTTCGAGAGATAAGCGGATTCGAAGACCGAATGAGTGACGAAGATGACGGTGATGCCGGTCACCTTCCAGAGGCGCAGCACGTCGTCGTTCAGCCTCTGGCGGGTGATCTCATCAAGCGCCGCGAAGGGCTCATCCATCAACAGGAGCTTCGGCCTGGTCACGAGCGCCCGGGCGATCGACACACGCATCTTCATGCCGCCGGAGAGTTCGCGCGGATAGGCGCTGGCGAAATCCTGAAGCCCGACGGTGCTCAACGTCTCCAGGATTCGATCGTGCGCCGCAGCCTTCGAAACATGTTTCAGCTTCAGCGGCAGATGGACGTTATCGAAGACGGTCTTCCAGGGCATCAGCGTCGGCTCCTGAAAGACGAAGCTGATATCGCCCTCGGGGAGACCCTTGGAGTTGACGCGCGAACTCGGCCAGTCGATCGCGCCCGAGGTCACATTGCCGAGGCCGGCAATGATGCGCAGCGCGGTGGATTTGCCGCAGCCGGATGGACCGAGCAGACTGATGAACTCACCGCTTTCCACGGTCAGCGACATCTTCGAAAGGGCTACGGTTCCGCTGGAGAAGACTTTCGAAACCGATTGCATGACGACCAGCGGCCGCTTGCGCATCTCTTTCGGTGATAGGGCCTGAGCTTCTGCTGGGGGCATTGCCTGTCTCGTTCATGCAGGGGAATGATCCGCCGTGTCGGCGGCGGATCGCAGGCGGGTCTGCGGCTTACTTCTTCATCGCCATTCCGGTGCCTTTGCAGACGAATTTCGTCGTGAAGGCCTTGGTGTAATCCGTCTCCGGCTTGAACACCTTGATCGCTACCATTTCGTCGAAGAAGGCCTTGTAATGCGCCTCGGTCAGGCAGCCGATGCCCTTGTCGAGGCTGTCGCCGGATTCAATGATGCCGTATTCCTTCATCTTGGCGATGGAGTAGGCGATCTGACCATCCGTCATTTCGGGATTGTCCTTCTTGATCAACTCATTGGCCTTGGCGTTGTCGCCGTAGAGATAGTGGTACCAGCCTTCGATCGAGGCATCGACGAAGCGCTGGACGACATCCGGCTTGCTGTCGATCATCGCCTGTGTGGTGGTGATCATCGTCGAATAGGGAGAGTAGCCGTTGTCGGCGAGCAGGAAGACTTTCGGCTCGAATCCGGCCTGCTTCTGGATCTCGTAGGGTTCCGAGGTAAGGTAGCCCTGCTGCGCCGAATCCTTGTCGGCAAGGAAGGGCGCCGGGCTGAAATTGTAGGGCTTGTACTGCTCGTCCCTGAAGCCTTTGAAGTTCGCCTTCATCCACTCGAAATAGGTGAGATAGCCGTCCTTGCCGAGGAACAGAGTCTTGAGCTTCGCGAGATCTTCAAACTTCTCGATGCCGGCATCGGGATGTGCAATCAGCACCTGCGGATCCTTCTGGAAGATTGCCGCGACATCGACGAGCGGAATACCCTGCTCGACGGCCGAGATCTCGCCCTGCGGCCCACCCATGTAGAAATCGATCTTGCCGGAGATCAGAAGCGCGCTGTTGGCGGCGTTCGGACCGCCCTGCACGATGGTGACGTCGAGGCCGTATTTGGCATAGGTGCCATCGGCCACGGCCTGGTAGAAGCCGCCATGCTCGGCCTGCGCCAGCCAGTTGGTGCCGTAGCTGACCTTGTCGGCGCCATGGGCCGAGACGGCGGCGGCGAACATGCCGCCAAGGCCGATGAGTGCGGAAACCGTATTCTTTAGTGCATTGGGCATGATCAGCGTTCCCCTTCGGAGTTCTCGGCGTCTGCGATGACGTCGGATTTTCTTCATAGGAGCGGTTGCTTTGCTCTTTGAAAAGCATCAAATTTCGTGCGCAACGATGCCTTTTCGGCATCTCACCCAAAGCCTGTGCCTAATTTACGCTGCGTGCTTGATTTTTGTGCAACGAGGTCCTGATGCTGCACTCCAGAAAGCTTCTCTATATCAACGAGATCGCGCGATCGGGCTCGATCCGCAAGGCAGCGGCACGGCTGAATGTGGCGTCTTCGGCGATCAACCGGCAAATTCTCGCACTGGAGGAGGAAATGGGTGCGCCGCTGTTCGAGCGCCTGCCGCGCGGGCTGCGCTTGACGGCCGCCGGCGAGCTCTGCATCGAACATATTCGCGAGGTGCTGAAGAATTACGAACGGCTGGAGGGGCGCATTCGCAGCCTGAAGATGCAGCAGGCGGGCAAGGTCCGGCTGGTGACGACGGTCGGCCTTGCGGCCGGGCCGCTGCCTGAGATCATCGCGCGGTTCCAGTCGGAACATCCGCGCGTCTTCATGCAGCTGCGCAACGACGCCGGCACGATGACGGTCAATCCTGTTTTGTCGGGCGAGGTCGATATCGGCCTCGGCTTCAATATTCCGGCAACGCCCGGCATCCGCACCCTCGGCAATTTCGACATTCCGATCGGCGTGGTCCTGCCGCCCGGTCACCATCTGATCGGTCCCGGCCCGATCAACCTTGCCGACATCGTCCAGGAGCGCCTGGTGCTGGCGCAGCAGGGGACCAGCCTGCGCGACGTGATCAATCTGGCCCTGGCGCGCCTCGACGTGCATGTCGAACCGGTGCTCGAAACCAATGCCTCGGAGATGCTGAAGAAACTGGTCAAATCGGGGGCGGGGCTGACGATCCTGAACCCGCTCGACGTCATCACCGAATGCCGGCAGGGCGAACTGGTCTTCCGGCCGATCGCTGAGCCGCATGCGCGCCATCAGCCGATGAAGCTTTTTGCCCGCGCCCGCGCGCCGCTCGATTCCGCCACCAGCCTGTTTGTTGAGTACCTCTTGGCCGAACTGGCCGGCCTGGTGCAGGAACTGCAGGCCAAGGGTCACATCGCGGCCTATGCTTCCGCGGCGATGTGAGCCACCGCCTTACTTCGAGTAGAGATTGGAAAGCTGGTAACGCTTCAGGTCATAGAGGAGCTCTATGAAGCCCCTGACCTGATGGCGGCAGATTGCTTCGCCCTTTTCTGACGTCCCGAGCGACGCGTCGCCGACGACGCCGTTAGGATTGAGGTCGTGGGCGATCCAGGCGAGCGAATGCGGCGGCAGCGGCTGAAGGTATTTCGATTGGTCGCGCATCCATTCCGCCTTGGAGGTGAAATTCTGCGCCTTCTCCATCCGCACCAGATCAGGTCGGAAATGCAGCATCAGCGAGGTTTCCACCTCGCCGCCATGGATGCCGTATTTCAGCTCATGGTCGCCGATCATGCCCTCGGGATGGCCGAAGCGGCCCCATTGCGTGGAGACGACGGCCATCGCGTAGCGCACGCGCAGCTCGCGCGCGACGATGCTCATGATATCGACATTGCCGCCATGCGAATTGACGATCACCATTTTGCGGATGCCTGCTTCGGCAACCTTTGCGCCGATCGCGGTCCAGACCGGAATGAGCAGTTCGGCGCCAAGCGACAAGGTTCCCGGCCCGTAAATATGTTCATTGGCCTTGCCGATTTCCTGCGTCGGCAGCACCAGGCAATCGAGATCGGCGGGCTTCTGCTTCCGCAACTCGGCAAGCATGCCGGTTGCGATAGCGACGTCGGTAGCAACAGGTAGATGCGGCCCGTGCTGCTCGGTCGAGGCGATCGGCAGGATGGCGATCGTGGTGTCCGCAGACAATCCCGCGAAGTCGTCGCTGACCAGTTCGTTCCAGTAAAATGGCACTGTCATTGCCGTTCGCCTCTCATTGCCGTTCGAGACAGTGAGTAGGGAATAACGCTACCTGCGAAAAGCATCAATTTGCGGCCGCACCGATGCCTTTTTGCGGATGATGGAGCAGCTGCCCCATCGACGGCGCCCCTTAGTCGCAATGTCTCGGCGAATGTCATGCCGAAACCATTGCGCAAGCGCGGCCGCAATGGTTCTCTGGCGCCTCTATCAAAATGCTCTCCGGTGATTCCCGATGTTCGATATTTTATGGCGCGGTCTGGCGATCGGCGCCGGCGCAACCATCCTCATGGACCTCTGGGCAATTGTGCTTGCCAAGTTCTTCGGTCAGCCGCCCGCCAATTGGGCGCCGGTCGGCCGCTGGTTCTGGCATCTCGGCCGCGGCAAGGTCTTTCATGACAGCATTGCCGATGCTGCGCCTTACGCGAATGAACTCGCTCTCGGCTGGATCAGCCATTACGTCGTCGGCATCCTCTATGGGGTGATCTTTGCGCTCATCATGGGAGAGGGATGGTTCGCCGCACCGACATTTCTTCCCGCCTGGATCTTCGGCATCGTCACCGTTGGGGCAGGGTGGTTCCTGCTGCAGCCGGGCCTCGGCCTCGGCTGGGCTGCTACGAAACATCCAAAGCCGATGAAGGTGCGGTGTTTCAATCTGCTGGCGCATACAGTGTTTGCATTAGGACTTTACGGTACGGCGTTGATTTTGTGCTGAGATCGCCGCTTGCCCCTCACCCTAGCCCTCTCCCCGTAAACGGGGCGAGGGGACCTGCCTCGCGAGAGGTCGGAGAGGTTGCGGCATGGTCCCTTCGCCCCGCAAGCGGGGAGCAACCATGTTTAATTCTTGCGGTGTTGGGGCGTCCATTCGGTCTTTCGAAAGAGGATTGTGTTGGCGAGGACGATGAGTTTTCGGGCGACGGCTATGACGGCGCACAGGTGTTCCTTTCCGTTCTGACGCAAGCGCGTGTAGAAAGCGGCGAGATCCGGATTGTGCCGGGTTGCCGTGAATGCGCACATGAACAGGCTCTTTCGCAGGCGTTCGCGACCACCCTGGATGCGGCGTCTGCCGTGATATTTTCCGCTATCGTCGTCATAGGGTGCGACGCCGGCAAGGGCGGCGATCTCGGCGCGGCTGGCATGGCCGAGTTCGGGCAGCCGAATGATCAAGCACAGGGCGCTGCGCAGCCCGATCCCCTTGATGGAGATCAGCAGATCGAGCCGTTGCGCCAGGTCGCAATCGTCGCGAACCGTCTTTTCGAGCCGCAGCAGATGGGCCTTGCGGCAGGTTTCGAGGCGGGCGACCTCGCGCAGGTGGCGGCGTTTGATCGCCTCCGACAAGGCGGTCTCGGCAAAGGTCTGACCAGCGCGATCTGCTGCTCGATCTGTTCCAGATAGGTCAGTTCGGCGGCCAACTTGTCGAAGCGTGCGTCCGGCAGCGCCGGCAACTGCTCGAGACTTGCCGTGAAGAGCGCAATCAGCACGGCATCGAGCCGATCGTTCTTGGCCCGCTTGAGCCGGCTCTTGGCAAAGAAGCGCAACTGCGCCGGCTGCAGACGCGCCGCCGGCCGCTTGCCGGCCCGCAGATGCGCCAGCAGCCGCCATTCATAGCCGCCGGAGGCTTCGAAGCCGATGCGGCTGACGTCATGCTCTCGAAGAAAGGCGTCAAGCACCTTCAAGCCAGCGGTGTCGTACGTGACCCTCAGCCTTGCCTTACCGGGATGGAGGGCAATGTCGAGATGGCTTTTGCCGACATCGATTCCGGCACAAATCATGCTATTATCGGTCATCTTCGTCGTCCCTGTCTTGGATACGAACCCCAAGGTTCCTGCAACCACACGGGCCAGATGAAGAGCCGGTTGCGATCCTGCTCCCCACAGCCCCAAACGGCTAAGAAGGTGACGATCCGACAACCAGCTGCCGGGCGGGCGGCCACCCGCCCGGCAAGCATCAATATCCTACATTTTTCTTATCCAAGAAGGTGGCGGCAGCCGGATGAGGGGCAGGGCAAACCCACGAACCGAACAGCCCTATCTCACCGCGCCGCCCAATTCGCACCGCGCCGGAAGATCGTCTTCATCTCCGGCACGTCGAACTCTTTGGCCTGATGGCCGAGCGAGGAATAGAACACACGGCCCTTGCCGTATTTGCGCTTCCAGACGACGGGCATGACGACGCCGTCGATCCAGTAGGCGTGTTCGCCGGTAAACCTGGTCGTCGCCAGGACCTCGTTCGAGGGGTCGACATGCATGTAATATTGCTCTGACCTATAGGGGAAGTCGGCAATCCCCTCCATCAGCGGATCGTCGGGGCGGGTGATGTTGACGGTATAGTCGATAATGTTGCCGGGATGGGCCACCCACTGGCCGCCGATGATGAACTGATAGTCGACGGAGTCGCGGAAGGCATCGCCGGCGCCGCCATGGTAGCCGGCGATACCGACGCCGCTTTCGATCGCGGCGGCGAGGTTCTTGACCTCCTCCTTCTCGATCTTCGACATCGTCATGATCGGCACGACGAGGCTGAGATCGTGGACGGAGGGGTCGGCAAGCGCCTCGGTCCCGTGTTCGAGATAGACCTTGAAACCGTCTTCCTCGAGCATGGTCTTGATGATTTCGGCGCATTCCTGCGGCTCGTGTCCGCTCCAGCCACCCCAGACGATCAGTGCTTCACGCATTCTCTTTCCTCCTGAAACTATTTCGCCAGCCGTCCGTCGACGATGGAATCCGACAAGGGGGCAGGGCGTTCGACCGCCGTGGTAATCGTCACCGTCCGCCCAGTCTCGGACGCCGTATGGAAGGCTTCCATGACTTCGAGCACATGCAGCGCCAGGTCGCCATCGGCGCGGTGCGGGCGGTTAGAGCGGATCGCATGCGCCATGTCGGCGACGCCGAGCGAGCGATAATTGGCGTCGGCATAGGGTGCGATGATCGGCTGGTCCTCGAAGGCGCCGCCCTTCTTCAGATATTCGACCGGGCCGGCGAACTTGTTGGGGTCGGGGACGATAAGCGTGCCCTCGGTTCCGTAGACTTCGAGCGGCACATGCTTGTGGCCGGCGACGTCGAAGCTCATGGCGATCTGCACCACCGCGCCGTTGGCAAAGGCCATCATGCCGGCGACATGGGTCGGCACATGCACCGGAATTCGCTCGCCATTGCGCGGTTCGCTGGTAATCAGCCGTTCGGCCCTCGGCGTCGTCGCAAAGCCCGCGACCTGGGATACCGGGCCGAGCAGATTGATAAGATCGGTGATGTAGTAAGGGCCCATATCGAGCATCGGCCCGCCGCCGACTTCGTAATAGAAGGCCGGGTTCGGATGCCAGCGCTCATGGCCCGGGCACATGAAGCTGGCGGAGCCGCCGACCGGCTGGCCGATGACGCCTTGGTCGATCAGGGCGCGGGCCGTCTGATGGCCGCCGCCGAGGAAGGTGTCAGGCGCCGCGCCGATGCGCAGATTTCGCCCGCGCGCCGCCTCGGCCAATTTTTTCCCTTCCGCGAAATTAATCCCGAGCGGTTTTTCGGAGTACGTGTGTTTGCCGGCCTCGAGCGCTTGGAGCGCGACGGCGACATGGGCTTTCGGGATCGTCAGATTGACGATGATTTCGATCTTGGGATCGGCGAAGAGTTCTTCGACTGATTTGACGGGAACGTTGAATTCGCGCGCCTTGGCCTCTGCGAGCTCCCGGTTGAGATCGGCGACGCCGCGGATATCGAGGATGGGAAAGGAGGCCATCGCTGTAAGATAGGCGCCCGAAATATTGCCGCATCCAATGATGCCGATACCGACTTTGTCCATGATTTCCTCCATTGATCTTGAGTGTGCGCTCCTCAGAGCGCCGGCCCGGTGGTGCTCCAGGGCGATTCGTAGAGTTCGTAGAGCGCCACGGCCGCGGCACCCTGCGCCCAGAAATCATCGCTCGAATCGTCGAAGACGAGTTCGCTGACGCCCCTCAGCGAGGGCGGGATGGCAAGCGCATAGGCGTCGCGCAGGCTGTTCAAGAAGGGGTCGCCGAGCGCCAGGCTGGAGCCGACGAGAATGACCCGCGGCGGCGCAAACAGCGTGACGATATTGGCGATGGTTAATCCGACAGCTTCGCCGGCGCGGATGGCAGAGGCGATCAGCCGGTCGTCGTCGGCCTTGATCAGCGCTTGGGCATGGGTCATGCCGCGCCCGAGGCGGATGGCTTCGGCAAAACGCCCGTCGGTCTGATGTTCGCCGAGGATGGCGCTTTCGCCGGCCTGACTGAAGAGCCGCACTGCGCCGTTCGGTCCCATGCCGAGGACAAGATCGCCGAGGTTATGGCTGAGACCGCCGGCGCCGCGAAACAGGCGGTTGCCGTGCAGCACGCCGAGACCGAGCGTCTGTTCCAGCGAAATCAGCACCATGTCCTCAAGATCGCGGGCCTTCCCGAACCAGTGGTGGCCGAGCGTGATGGCGTGGGCGTCGCTTTCGACGATGGTCGGCGTCGACAGCCGCGTCGACATCTCGGCGGCAAAATCGACATTGATGTCACGAAAGATCGGGCTGCTTCTGATGTAACCGGTGCGGTGCTCGATAACGCCGGGAAAGCCGAGGCAGATGCTGTCGACATCTTCGAGCGACAGGCCGGCATCGACGACGCAGCGACGGACGCCGTCTTCGACCAGGTCGGCGATGACACCGATCGGCTGCCGGTCGATGCGGATCGGCAAAGCCAGCTTCGACAGCACGTCGCCGCGGAAATTGGTGACGACGAACACCATGCGGCTGGCGGCGATCTTGCCGCCGACGACGCGGGCGGCGTCGGGATTGAGCTCCAGCGCCACGCGCGGCCTGCCGCGCACCGCCTCATTGCGGATATCACCCTCATGCCGCGGCAGGATCAGCCCGTCATCGAGCAGCGAGGCGGTGATGGCCGAGACGGTTGTCGTCGACAGCTCCGTCCGCTCGCTGATTTCGATGCGCGAGATCGGGCCATGGCGCCGGATGGTATCGAGCACGTTCAAGCGATTGATCGCGCGCATCAATTCTGGATCTGCAGTCTTCATGAAAATGTGCCGGCAGTCGTTTGGTTGGCTGAAGCCAATATTTATAACGGGTTACGAATTAAATAGCAGGCAATTCCACAGAGCTGTCAAGCGAATTTGGCAAAAATTAATGCATCGGGTTGACATCCGGCACAAGGTCCGCTGAATTAATCCGCATTGGGGAAAAATTGTGAGGATAGGTCCCCTGGGAGGAAGATCATGTATTTCATGCTGAAGAACGCCGGTCTCGGCGGCGGGCGCATTGTATCCATGGCCGCGGCAGCCGGCATGTTGCTGGCCGGAGCCGGGTCCGCCTCGGCGGCGACGGTGGTCAAGTGGCTGCATCTTGAAACCGATCCGAAGAACGTCGCCGCCTGGGAAGACATCGTCAAGAAATACGAAGCCCAGCATCCCGACGTCGACATCGAGATGCAGTTTCTCGAAAACGAGGCCTTCAAGGCCAAGCTTCCCACGCTGCTGCAGTCTGACGACGTGCCGGATTTCTTTTTCAGCTGGGGCGGCGGCGTCCTGAAGCAGCAGTCCGAGACCGGCGCGCTGCAGGATGTGACGGCAGCACTCGATGCCGATGGCGGCAAATTGCGCAAGGCCTTTACCCCGGCTTCGGTCGACGGCCTGACCTTCGACGGCAAGACCTGGGCGATCCCCTACAAGGTCGGCCTGGTGAGCTTCTTCTATAACAAGGCGCTGTTTGCCAAGGCAGGCGTCAAGGCCGAGGACATCAAGACCTGGACCGATTTTCTCGAGGCGGTGAAGAAGATCAAGGCGGCCGGTATCGTGCCGATCGCCGGCGGCGGGGGCGAGAAATGGCCGATCCACTTCTACTGGAGCTATCTCGTCATGCGCGAAGGCGGCCAGAAGGTTTTCGACGCGGCCAAGAAGGGCGAGGGCGAAGGCTTCCTCGATCCGGCCATCATCAAGGCCGGCGAAGATCTCGCCGAGCTCGGCAAGCTCGAACCTTTCCAGCCTGGCTATCTCGGCGCAACCTGGCCGCAGACGCTCGGCGTTTTCGGCGACGGCAAGGCAGCGATGATCCTCGGCTTCGAGGCGACCGAGGCCAACCAGCGCAAGAATGCCGGCGACGGCAAGGGGCTTTCGCCCGACAATATCGGCCGTTTCGTCTTCCCGACGGTTGAAGGCGGCGCCGGAAAGCCCACCGATACGCTTGGTGGCCTGAACGGCTGGGCGCTCACCAAGAAGGCCTCCAAGGAAGCGATCGATTTCCTCGCTTTCCTGACGAATGCGGACAACGAGCGGGCAATGGCCGAGGCCGGGATGCTCCTGCCTGTTGCCGTCGGCGCTGATGACGGCGTCGTCAACCCGCTGCTCGCCGAATCGGCCAAACAGCTTGCGGGTTCGACCTGGCATCAGAACTTCTTCGACCAGGATCTCGGTGCGGCCGTCGGCCGTGTCGTCAACGACGTCTCGGTGGAAATCGTCTCCGGACAGATGAATTCCAAGGACGGCGCCCAGATGATCCAGGATGCTTTCGAACTGGAACAATAACCAGCGCCAGCAGAACCTTCCGGCGCTCCTGCCAATCGGGAGCGCCGGCATCGCTGCCGACGAGATGCGAAAGCAGGAACCATGGCCAATATCTCAGTCCTATCGACACCGAGCGCCGCAAGGCCGGCAAGACGAGTTGCAAACCGGAAGAGCTCGGTCGCCCACGACCGCCTGACCGTGCTGTTGCTGTTTCTGCCACCGGCGCTGCTGCTCTTCACGCTCTTCGTCATCATGCCGATGGGCGAGGCGGCCTGGTACAGCCTCTATAAGTGGAACGGTTACGGCACGCCGACGGAGTTCATCGCGCTCCGCAATTTCCAGGTCCTGTTCCGCAACGCGGCGTTTACCCAGGCGCTGGTCAATAACGGCCTGATCATCGTCATCTCGATCTGCATCCAGGTGCCGCTCGCCATTTGGCTGGCCACCATGCTCGCCCACCGCATTCCCGGCGTCGTCGCTTACCGCCTGATCTTCTTCCTGCCCTATGTGCTTGCCGACGTTGCCGCAGGCCTTATCTGGCGCTTTGTCTATGATGGCGACTACGGCCTGTTTGCCGCCATTTCCAACTTCTTCGGTTTCGCCAATCCTTACGTGCTCGCCGACAAGGAGCTGGCGATCTATGCCATCCTGGGGGTCATCGTCTGGAAATATTTCGGCTTCCACATGATGCTGTTCATCGCCGGCCTGCAATCGGTCGACAAGAGCGTGCTGGAGGCGGCCGAGATCGACGGCGCCACCGGCTGGCAGAAATTCCGCTATGTCACGCTGCCGCTCCTCGGCTCCACCCTGCGCCTTTCAATCTTCTTCGCCGTCGTCGGCTCGCTGCAGCTCTTCGATATGATCATGCCGCTGACCGGCGGCGGGCCGTCGAACTCGACGCAGACGATGGTCACCTTCCTCTATACCTACGGTGTCATGCGCATGCAGGTGGGTCTGGGCAGCGCCGTCGGCGTGGTGCTCTTCATAATCTGCGTGACACTCGCCTTCGGTTACAAAAGGATCTTCATGCGCCATGACTGATATGAGCTCTTCCATCCGCATGAGGACATCCACCCGCATCTATCTCTACGTGTCGCTGAGCCTGATCGCGGCGATCGTGCTGGTGCCGCTGCTGACGACGGCGCTCGGCGGCTTCAAGACCCTGGGGGATCTCCGCACCAATCCCTTCGGACTGCCGACGGAATGGCAATGGGCCAACTATACCGACATTCTCTTCGGCGAGCGCTACTGGCTGCAGATCGGCAATTCGCTTGTAATCGCAGCACTGACCGTGCTCTTGACGCTGATCGTCTCGTCGATGGCGGCCTTCGCCTTTGCCCATGTGCGCTTCTTCGGATCGTCCTTCCTGCTCAACTATTTCCTGCTCGGGCTGATGTTTCCGGCCGCGACCGCGATCCTGCCGTTGTTCATCCGCATCCGCGATCTCGGCCTGCTCAATACCTATTGGGGCGTGGTGCTGCCGCAGGTGGCCTTCGGCCTCGGCATGAGCATCCTTTTGTTCCGGAACTATTTCCGCAACCTCCCGGAAGAATTGTTTCAGGCGGCCTTCGTCGACGGTTGCGGTTATATGAGATTCTTCTGGCATATCTCGCTGCCGCTCTCCCGCCCGATCGTCGCCACCGTCAGCATTATCTCCTTCGTCGGCAGCTGGAACAGCTACATCCTGCCGCTGATCATGCTGAACTCGGAATCCAAATATCCCTGGCCGCTCGGCATAATGGTCTATCGCGGTGAATTCGGCACGGAGTGGCAGCTGGTGCTGGCCTTCATCACCCTCACGATCCTTCCCACGATCATCGTTTTCTTTGTCGCCCAGAGACATATCATCGCCGGATTGACTGCCGGCGCCGTGAAGTCCTGAGCCGAACCGTTGGAGTTGCATCAATGGCATCCGTTGAACTGAAAGATGTAAACAAGGCCTACGGCGCCGTCGACGTCATCCACGGCATTTCGCTTCATATCGAGGATGGCGAATTCGTCGCGCTCGTCGGCCCGTCCGGCTGTGGGAAGTCGACGCTGCTGCGAATGATCGCCGGTCTCGAGGAAATCACCGACGGCGAGATTGCCATCGGCGGCAATGTCGTCAACGCCATGACGCCGCGCGAGCGCAACATCGCCATGGTCTTCCAGTCCTATGCGCTTTATCCGCATATGACGGTCGCCGAAAACATGGGTTTCAATCTGAGGCTCGCCGGCGTTGCCAAGCCGGAGATCGAGGCCCGCGTCTCTGAAGCGGCCCGCATGCTCGACCTCGCCAAACTGCTCGACC
Source organism: Rhizobium atlanticum (assembly GCF_030182485.1). Lineage (NCBI taxonomy): Bacteria > Pseudomonadati > Pseudomonadota > Alphaproteobacteria > Hyphomicrobiales > Rhizobiaceae > Rhizobium > Rhizobium atlanticum. The sequence continues at coordinate 87,231 of NZ_JAQJCJ010000019.1, read as the reverse complement.
GCAAGCCGGCGCAGCTTTCCGGCGGCCAGCGCCAGCGCGTCGCCATGGGCCGTGCCATCGTGCGCGATCCGGCCGTCTTCCTGTTCGATGAGCCGCTCTCCAACCTTGATGCGAAACTGCGCGTGCAGATGCGTTCGGAGATCAAGACGTTGCACCAGAAGGTCCGGACGACTTCGATCTATGTCACCCACGACCAGATCGAGGCAATGACGCTCGCCGACCGCATCGTCGTGCTCAACCAGGGCAAGGTGGAGCAGCAGGGAACACCGCTCGAACTTTACAAGAAGCCGGCCAATCTTTTCGTCGCCGCCTTCATCGGTTCGCCAGCGATGAATATGCTCGACGGCACGGTGGATGGCGAAAGCGGTGAACCGGCTGCTCGTCTCGACGACGGCACTGCGATCCGCATTGCGCCCGACCGAAAGGTCAGGCGCGGCCAGGCCGTCACTATCGGCCTGCGCCCCGAGCATCTCGTTCCCGGCCTGTCGGCCGGCACACCGCTCGCCGGCCGCACGATGCTGGTGGAACCCACAGGCGCCCAGACCCATGTGGTCTTCGATCTTGCCGGACAACAGGTGACGGCAGTCGTCGACGGCGAATACCCCGCCCGCTACGGCGCCGTGTTCGAGGCGAGCATCGCCAGCGACCAGGTGCATATTTTCGACCGCGGCACTGGTGTGGCGCTGTAGGTGAGGGCGGCTTTATCGTCAGTCGCTGCCTTCCACCATAACCCACTGGGTCGAGCCACTTGTCTCGACGCGGCTTCCGGGGATGTGCCTCAAAAGCTGGGAGTGAAGCGAAGAGGGTGCGGCATAATCCCTTCTCCCCAGCGGGGAGAAGGTGCCGGCAGGCGGATGAGGGGGCTACACAGCACACTTTTTCCTTAATCACACATCCCGCCACGCCGACGACAAATACCCTGAACTGTCGAATCGTCGCCGGTACGGACTAAGCTCGCATGGACACTATAGGAAAACCGGCTTCGCCGGCCCCCTCATCCGCCCTACGGGCACCTTCTCCCCGCTGGGGAGAAGAGGGAATCGCGAGGCTGCGGCATCTCCCATAGCCTCGGTTCAAGGGGCACGTCCAGGCACGTCCTCTATCACCAACCTGTTACTCCGTCGCAATCCGTTCCACACCATTTGCCTGGACGATCTTTTCCAGCAGCGCGAGCTCCTCCGGGGTGAGATCCGTCAGAGGCGGCCGCACCGGCCCAGGATTCTGGCCGAGCACCTCGAGGCCGGCCTTGATAATCGAAACGGCATAGCCCCGTTTGCGATTGCGCAGGGCGACAAAGGGGAAGAAGAAGCTCTTCAGGATCTCGTTGACGGTCGTCTGATCGCCGGTGCGCAAGGCGCCGTAAAAGCGCTGGGCCAGCGCCGGGACGAAGTTGAAGACGGCCGATGAATAGGTGGTCACGCCGGCGGCGAAATAGGCCTGGGCATAGACCTCATGGGTCGGCATGCCGCCGACATAGACGAGACGATCGCCGAGCCGCGTGGTGATCTCGATGACCTTGTCGACATCGCCGACGCCATCCTTGAAGCCGATCAGGTTCGGGCATTCCTCGGCAAGGCGCGCGATGCTGTCGGCCGTCAGGATGGCGTTGTCGCGGTTATAGACGATGACGCCGATGCCGACCGATCGGCAGACCGCCTTGACATGGGCGATCAGGCCGGCCTGCTCGGCAAACATCAGATAGGGCGGCAGAAGCAGCAATCCGTCGGCGCCGGCCTTTTCGGCCGCCTGTGCGATCTCGATGGCAAGCGACGTGCCGTAGCCGGTTCCCGAGATGATCGGCGTCCTGCCGGCCGAGGCCTTGGCGGCTTTGACGACCTGCGGGATCTCGCTCGGATTGAGGGAGAAGAATTCGCCCGTGCCGCCGGCGGCGAACAGCGCCGCGGCGTCGTAGCCGGCAAGCCATTCGACATGACGGCGGTATTTCGATTCGTCGAACTTGAGTTCATCGTTGAAATGCGTCACCGGAAACGACAGCAGGCCGCTGCCGACGGCCTTCTTCAATTCGATCGGGTTCATCATGACGTCCTATTCCTTGGGTGTTGAAAATCGATCGTGTCAGGCGCTCTCGAGCACTTGAAGAAGTGCCGCGATGTAGCCGTAACAAAATGCAAATGCAGTGGCGGACGGGTCCCTGCCGCTGACGGTCGGCACGTGGTCGGGCATCAGCATGTATTTGTAGCCGACTTCCTTGTAGATCCTGGCCGAGCGGACCATGTCCATGTCGCCCTCGTCGGGGAAGGTCTCCATGAAGGACAGCTTGCCGCCGCGAATGTTGCGGAAGTGAACGTTGAAGATCTTGTTGCGCTCTCCGAACCAGCGAATGACGTCGTCGATCTCTTCGCGTGGATTTTCGAGCATCTCGCCGACCGATCCCTGGCAGAAATTGAGCCCGTGATAGGGGTTTTCGCGCATCTGCACGAATTTCTTCAGCCCTTCCACCGTGCCGAGCACGCGTGTGACGCCGCGATAGCCGGGCGGCGTGTAGGGGTCGTGCGGATGGCAGGCGAGCCGGACGCGATTGCTTTCGGCGACCGGCACGACGCGTTCGAGGAAATAATCGATCCGTTCCCAGTTTTCGTCCTCGGAGAGCACGCCGGCAAGGCCGGGGGCTGCCTGCTGATCGGTCTTCTCCCAGCGGAAGCTCGCATTCAGCGAGCCGCCGCGTCCCGGTTCATCGGGCGTGCGCGGAATGCCGATCAGGTTGAGATTGTACTTGACCGCCGGAATGCCGGCCGCCGCGACATCCTCGATCATCTGGCAGACCGCATCGATCTGCCGGTCACGCTCAGGCCCGGCAAGCAGGATGTCGGGATAGGAAGCCTTCTCGATCGGCTGCGAGGGCAGGGGCAGCTGGATCATGTCGAGGATCAGGCCGAAGCTCTCGACCTTGTCGCGATGGCGTTCGATGTCGGCAAGCGTCCAGCTGCTCGGCATTCCCGGCGGATCGGCGCTGATATGCTTCACCCCCAATTGCGCGAAGATCCGATAATCGTCATCGTCGCGCGCCGCCACCTGTGTTCCAAGATACATCAGAGACCCTCTCCAAATTCAACAATGTCATATGACATAATATGAATTTTTAAAAGTGTCGAGCCCTATTGCTGTTCGGCGAGCATCCGATAGCGACGTTGGCTCGCCATCAAATGCGCGCGCATCGTCTGGCGGGCGCGGTCGGGGTCCTGATCGGCGATCGCCGCCAGGATGTCCACATGTTCGGCATAAACCTTCTGCAGATACTCGCGGTCATTGGCCTCCGGCAGCGTCGGAAACTGGCCGCGGGGGATGGCGCGCGGGCCGAAATGACGGAGAACATCGACATAGAACCGGTTGTTGGTGGCCGCCGCGATCGCCATGTGGAAGGCATAATCGGCCTCGACGGTCTGCTGTCCCGTCTCGATCAGTTGCGCCATCCGGCGGTTGGCTTCACGGATCGCCGCTTCCTGTTCGGCCGTGCGGCGATAGGCGGCAATCGCTGCCGCTTCACCCTCGGTCGCCATGCGAAACTCCAGCAATTCCAGGGTTTCCGGAATGCTCTTGATTTCCACCGGCGTCAGCGACATGACCGAATGAACCTTCGGATCCGCGACGAACACGCCTTTGCCCTGGATTGGCCGGACAAAACCCGCAGCCCTTAAATCCGCGATGGCCTCGCGCACCACGGTGCGGCTGACGCCGAAGGTCGATTCGAGCTGCGGCTCGGTCGGCAGCTGGTCGCCGACGCGCAATTTCCCCGTCTCGATTTGCGCGCGCAGTTGATCGATGACCTGCTGCGCCAGTCTTTGCCGACCACGGCCAAGTGTCGTCATTCTCGTTTCCCCAGTTCCTTTGTCCCAAGTCTTCCGCACGGGTCTTGCAAATCAAATTGGACTTCGATAAATCATAATACGACACACGGACGACATAATATGTCTCTTATAGTAATCTAGGGAGGAGTTACAATGAAGCCTTTTTCGAAAGGCCTGTTCGTCGGCGCCGTCATCGGCGCCTTGACGATCGCTGCGCCGCTCTCGCACGCCGCCACGCCTAGGGATCAGCTGGTGATCGGGACATCACTGGCGCAGGTCCTGTCCCTCGATCCGCATCAGGCGACCGAAGGCAAGGCGGTCGAGATCATGTCGAACCTCTACGACCGTCTGGTCAACAGCACACCGGATGGCAAGATCGTGCCGCAGCTGGCCGAAAGCTGGAAGGTCGACGACAGGGGCATCACCTTCACGCTGCGTCAAGCCAATTTCGCCTCCGGCAATCCGGTGACGGCGAAGGACGTCGTCTATTCGCTGGGCCGGCTCCTGAAACTCGACCAGGCCGCCGCCGCCAACCTCAAACGCGTCGGCTACGACAAGACCAATGTCGACAAGCTCGTCACGGCAGTCGACGACAAGACGGTGCGCATCGATTTTTCCGACCAGGTGACCGCCGAAATGCTGCTCTACCGGCTGACGACGTCGACCACCAGCGTCGTCGACAGCGTCGAAGTCGAGAAGCACGTCGCCGACAATGATTATGGCAATGCCTGGATGCGCACGCATTCGGCTGGTTCCGGCCCATTCACCCTGAACCGCTGGTCTCCGAACGAACTCGTGATCCTCGACGCCAACAAGGATTATGTCACCGGCGCTCCGAAGATGAAGCGCGTCATCGTCCGCCATGTTCCGGAAAGCCAGGTCGAGCGGCTGATGCTCGAGCGCGGCGACATCGATATCGCCAGCGCCATGACCGCCGCCGACCTCGCGGCCTTCAAGGACAAGCAGGGCTTTACCATCCAGCGTATTCCGACAGGCGGTTTCTACGTGCTGTCGATGAATGCCGGCAACCAGTACCTGTCCAACCCGAAGGTGCGCGAGGCGATTGCTTATGGCATCGACTATAAGGGCATCGAGAAGACGATCATGGGTCCCTACGGGCGGGCGAGAAACGTTCCGGTTCCGGAGAATTTCGAATCTGCGATCCCGAACCCCGATTGGCATCTCGATGTCGAAAAGGCCAAGCAGCTGTTGGCCGAAGCAGGGTTCAAGGACGGCTTCTCGCTAACGCTGAAGACGATCGCACAGACGCCGCGCATCGACCTTGCCACCGCCATCCAGGCGTCGCTTGCCCAGGTCGGCATCAAGATCGACATCCAGCAGGGCAACGGCTCGGAAATCATCGCCGCCCATCGCGCCAGGGATTTCGATCTGCTGATCCCGCAGACCAGCGCCTATATGCCGAACGTGCTCGGCTCGATGGAGCAGTTCTCCTCCAATCCCGACAACTCGAAGGAGGCCAACAATGCCGGCAACTTCGTTTGGCGCTCGGCCTGGGACATTCCGGAGCTCACTGCTCTGACGGCGAAGGCATCGATGGAGCCGGACGCCAAGAGGCGCGGCGAGCTCTATGTCGAGATGCAGAAGATGTTCGTGGAACAAAAGCCGGCGGTGCTGCCGATGTTCGAACGCTTCGAGCCGATTGTCCTGTCGAGCAAGGTGCAAGGATATGTGGGGCATCCGACCCAGCTGACGCGTCTCGAGAACGTCACGAAGTCTGAAGCCCAGTAATCCTCCTGAGGCAGCCGATCATGAAGGAACTTTCTGTAGCCGAATTTGGCCGACGCCTGGCGCATTTGCTCGTCAGCCTGTTCATCCTCCTCTGTGTGACCTTCGTGATCGGCCGCGTCCTGCCTGCGGATCCCGTCGGCGCGATCGTCGGCGAACTCGCTGATCCCGCCGCCTATGCGGCGATGCGGACGCGGCTGGGGCTCGATCTGCCGATCTATCAGCAGTTCTTCCTCTATCTGAAGGGGCTCGCCCATGGTGATTTCGGCACGGCCGTGCTGACCGGCAATCCCGTCTCTTCGGACCTCGCCCAGGCCTTTCCGGCGACATTCGAACTGGCCACACTTGCCGTGATCATCTCGACCTTCGTCGGTGTCCCGCTCGGCCTGGTCGCGGCGCTGTTTCGCGACAGTGTGATCGACAAGGTAGCGCGCGTGGTCGCCCTCGTCGGTCATTCGATCCCGGTCTTCTGGTTCGGCATCGTCGGCCTCATCATCTTCTATGCCGGCCTGAACTGGGTCGGCGGGCCAGGCAGGATCGATGTGTTTTACGAAGGTCTCGTCACGCCGCAGACCGGGCTGCTGTTGGTCGACAGCCTCCTGCAGGGCGAGACGGAAATCTTCTGGAATGCCCTCGGCCATATCATCCTTCCGGCCATCATTCTCGCCTATGCCGCGATGGCCTACATCACGCGCATGACCCGCAGCTTCACGCTCGAGCAGTTGAGCCAGGATTACGTCATTGCGGCCCGCGCCAAGGGTGTGAGCCCCCTCGGCACGATCTGGCGCCATGTCCTGCCGAACATCGCCGTGCAGCTGATCACCATCCTGGCCATTTCCTACGGCGGATTGCTCGAGGGTGCCGTCGTGACGGAGATCGTCTTTTCCTGGCCGGGCATCGGCCAATACATGACGAATGCGCTGATGATCGGCGACATGAACGCCATCGTGGCCGGCACCATCATTGTGGGATTCATTTTCATGCTGTTGAACTTCCTCGCCGACGTCGCATACGCCATATTTGATCCGCGCATGCGGGAGGCGGCGCGATGAGCCCCAGCCCGATGAGCAATGTTATCGGCAGCGAGATCCGGATTCGTCCTCCAAGCGTTCCGAGCCGCATGGCGGCGTCGTTTGCGCGGGCCGGCCGCAAACTGGCTGCCGAGCCGCTTGGCCTTGCCGGTTTCGTCATCCTCGGCCTGCTTTGCCTGATAGCGATCTTCGCGCCGCTATTGGCGCCTTACGACCCGGTCATCCAATCGCTCGGTGACGCCCTGCAGCCGCCGAGCCTGGCGCATCCGGCCGGCACGGACGAGTTCGGTCGCGACATTCTGAGCCGCCTGATCTTCGGCACGCGCATCACCATCCAGACGGTGTTGTCGGTATCCCTGATCGTTGGGCCGATCGGACTGCTGATCGGCGTTGTCGCCGGATTCTTCGGCGGCAATACCGATGCGTTCCTGATGCGCGCCACCGATATCGTGCTGTCCTTCCCCTCGCTGATTCTGGCGCTCGCCTTTGCCGCCGCGCTGGGCGCTGGCCTGGGGACGGCAATCATCGCCATCTCGCTCACCGCCTGGCCGCCGATCGCAAGGCTTGCTCGCGCCGAGGCGCTTGTCGTCAGAAATGCCGATTACGTGGTGGCCGCCCGCCTTTACGGCGCTTCGCCGATGCGCATCCTGCTTCTCTATATCGCGCCTATGTGCATTCCATCGGTGATCGTTCGCCTGACCCTCAATATGGCGGGCATCATTCTGACGGCGGCGTCGCTCGGATTTCTCGGGCTTGGCGCCCAGCCGCCGGCGCCGGAATGGGGCGCGATGATTTCCAACGGCCGCAAGTTCATGCTCGATTATTGGTGGGTCGCGGTCATGCCCGGTATCGCCATCCTGCTGACGAGCCTTGCCTTCAACATCGCCGGAGATGCTCTGCGCGACATTCTGGATCCCCGCCATGCAAGATCGTGACCTCCAGCCGGTTCTTTCCGTCAAGTCGCTGAATGTCCGGTTCGGTCGAGGTGCCGTGCCGGCTGTCTCCAATGTCAGTTTCGATGTCGGCCGCGAACGGGTCGGGATCGTCGGAGAATCCGGTTCTGGCAAATCGACGACAGGGCGGGCAATCATGCGTCTTTTGCCGCCGGCCGCGATCGTTTCTGCCGAGCGAATGGATCTCGCCGGCAGTCCGCTGTTGGCAAAAAGCGAGCGCCAGATGGGCGCGCTGCGCGGCAAGGATATCGCGCTGATCATGCAGGATCCGCGCTATTCCTTGAATCCGGTGCTGTCGATCGGCAAGCAGGTCGCCGAGGCCGCGCGCCTTCACCTCGGCCTCAGCGGCAACACCGCGCAGGATGCCGCCCGCGCCATGCTCGAGCGGGTGCGCATCACCGATCCCGAACGGGTGATGGCGCTTTATCCTCACCAGATCTCGGGCGGCATGGGCCAGCGCGTGATGATCGCCATGATGCTGCTGGCGCGGCCGAAGCTCGTGATCGCCGACGAACCGACCTCGGCTCTCGATGTCAGCGTGCGAAAGGATGTGCTGCTCCTGCTCGATGAACTGGTGCGCGAAAACAATTCGGGCCTGCTCCTGATCAGCCATGACATCCGCATGGTCGCAGCCTTCTGCGAGCGCATCATCGTCATGTATGCCGGAAGGATCGTCGAAACGCTGACCAGCCTTGAAGAGGCCCGCCATACCTATACGCGCGGGCTGATCGCGGCGTTGCCTGATCCGAAAAATCCGGTTCGTCGGCTTGCGGTTCTCGATAGGGCAAAACTCGATCTGGAGACGGCGCAATGATCAATGTCCGCGACCTCGATGTCGTCTTTGGCTCCGGCAAATCAAGCAACCATGTCGTCCGGGGCATCAGTTTTCAGGTGAACCAGGGCGAGACGCTCGGCATTGTCGGCGAATCCGGCTGCGGCAAATCGACGGTGCTGCGCTGCCTTGCCGGCATGGAGGCCGGTTGGACCGGTCAGATCGAGCTTCGCGGCAAGCCGATCGGCAAGAAGCGCTCCCGCGAGGAACTGACCTCAGCCCAGATGGTGTTTCAGGATCCCTACGGCTCCTTGCATCCCCGCCACCGCATCGGCACCGCGCTCGCCGAGCCACTGCGCGCCATGCGCCATGCCGACATCTGGTCGAAGGTCGAGAGGGCGTTGATCCAGGTGGGCCTGCCGGCAAGCTTCGCCAACCGTTTTCCGCACGAACTTTCCGGCGGCCAGCGGCAGCGGGTGGCGATCGCCCGCGCCCTGATCCTGTCGCCGCCGATCCTGCTGCTCGACGAGCCGACATCGGCGCTCGACGTTTCCGTCCAGGCCGAAATCCTCAACCTGCTTGCCGACCAGCGCGAGGAGAAGGGACTGACCTATCTGCTCGTCAGCCACGACCTCGCAGTGATCGCCCATATGTGCGACCGGGTGCTGATCATGAAGAACGGCGGTTTCGTCGACGAACTCACAAAGGCGGATCTGCAGGCCGGCACGACGCATGATGCCTATGCGCAGGAGCTATTCGAGGCGAGCTTCATGGAGGCTTGACGGGTCGTTGCGCAAGCGAGCCTCAGGCTGGGCCGCAATAGCGTGCGAAAGCCTCGATGAAACGGCGCATCTCCTCCTGATGCCGGGGCGCGGAAAGATGCTCGGCAATTTCTTCCGGGGAAAGCTTCATCAGATGGAAGCGAAGGAAGAGCTGCCCGTTGAAGCGCTCGCTCAGCGTAGCGAGAACGGTGCGAAGCTGCTGCAGCATCTCATCGCCGCGATGCGACGCGTGCGCAAGCACGATCGGTTTGCCGATCACTTCGTTGCGGGAGACGAGCCAGTCGATGGCGTTCTTCAGCCCGCCGGGGACTGACCTGATATATTCTGGACTCGCCAGGATCAGTCCATCCGCATCCGCGATGGCATTTGCAAGAGCCGCCACTTCGGAAGGAGGCTCGGGAAGTTCGCGATCGGGCGAGAAGACCGGGAGCTCGCCAACACGATCATAGACCGAGAGCGTATGCGCCGGCCCGGCAGCCGACCGGAGAGCATATAGCATGGCCGTATTGATCGAGGCTCTGCGGGCGCTACCGGATATCGCCAGGAATTTCATGATCGGAATACCTCACGCAATTGGCTTGATGTGATCCACGGCAACCGGACGGCGGACGGCTGCGACGCTGCCCCTTTCGACGACATGGCAGGCAAGCTCGACACGGCGGCGCGGCAGGGCAAGGCCGAGCATCATGTCGCGCAAGAGGTCGAGCGCGGTGGCGCCGAGTTCGCGCATCGGAATATGCACCGTCGACAGCGGCGGATTGAGAAAGGCCGATTGCGGCAGGTCGTCTATGCCCATGACGGAGACATCCTGCGGCACGGCATAACCCATCGCCTGCAATCCGCGCACGGCGCCGTTGGCGAGACTGTCGCCCGCCGTCAGAACGGCGGTGAAGAAAAGGCCCTTGTCGCCGACGAGACGGGTGATCGCCTCGGCGCCGAGTTCCGGCAACCAGTCGTCGACCTCGAGCACCAGGTCGGCATCGGCTGTCAGCCCATGATGCTGCAGCGCGTCGCGCCAGCCCTCCAGGCGCCGCTCGATCGTCCGCCGTCCCGGCCGCAGCATGAACAGGATGCGTTGATGCCCGGCCCCGATCAACCGCTCGGCGGCAATGAAGGCGGCCGATCGGTTGCAGGGCGTCACACTCGAAAGCCGCATATAGGGATCGTCGCTGTTGACGAGTACGACGGGCTTCCCGAGATCGGCGGCGGCCGCCAGCATGTCCTCCTCGTCGACCGTCAGAATCAGCATGCCGCCGAAACTTGCATCATGGCGCATCTCGGCGATGACGCGGGTTTCATCGGCCTTGTCGGCGACCGGACGCATCGCCATTTCGATGCCGAGGGCGGACGCGCGCGCGTTCAATCCCTCCAGCACGTGGAGCGTGAACTGGTTGCGGACATAGTCGATCATCGCCGCGCCGGAGGCGACGAGCATGACCTTCTTGCCGGCGACACTCGCCGGCAGCGCATAACTGACAGCGCTCGCCGTTTCCAACACCAGCTTGCGGATCTCGGGCCTGACGCCCTTTTCTCCGGCGAGCGCGCGCGACACCGTGCTGATCGAGACGCCGCAGCGGGCGGCGATGTCGTCGAGGCGTGTGCGCCTGCCTTTTTTCTGCTCCGCAGCCATCACATCTCCTCGCTCTCTTTTGAAGTATGCAAAAATCTTTCAGATTGCGCAAACGGAATGGCTATGCACAATTAACGTGTCAGCGACAGGCGGCAGAGCAGGGAGGCTTTGAAGATGCGGTTTGACGGCAAGTCCATGCGTCGGCGTTTTGCCCGGTGCGTCAAGGTTCAAGCGGGCTGAAGCATGGCTGCCGAAGAATCCTATCTCCGCCGCAAGACCGCGAAACAAAGCCCGATCGTCTACTGGCAGCTCGGCTCTCTCTCGCAGGAGCGCTACGATATTGCCGACCAGCCGATGAAAGGCGACATGGATCCGTTTTTCTTCGTCACCAAGACGAAGAATTTCATTCCACATGAATATCCCTGCCGCACCGAATTCAAGGCATGTTTCGCCGGGCGGCGGCCGCAGCCGGCTGCCGAATTCGAGGCCGTCCGCTGGTGGCTTCCCTTTTCGTCGCCGCGCGTCGATCTCTCCGGCTTCTGGTTTCGTCCGACGCGCATCGGCTGCTGGGCGCGTACCTTCCTCGACGCGCAGTCGGCGGGACCAGCCACGTTGCGCCTGTCGACCTGCGGTGGCGCCGTCCTCTTCGTCAATGGGACCGAGCAGGGCTTCATGGCGCCTTACCAGCGCAATCTGGAAACTCAGCAGATTTTCGAGGTCGAGCTTTCCAAGGGACTCAACGAGATCCGCATCTATTTCGACGATCTCGCCGAACGCGACACCCGCTTCTATTTCCAGCTGGATTATCTCGATGGGCCGGAGGTCGAAACATCAGTGCCTGTTCCCATCGCCGCCGGTGACGCGGACGGGTTGGAGGCAATCCTCGAAGGCATGCGCTTCGACCGCACCGCCTATCTCGGCGAGGACGTGACGATCCTGTTTCCCGCGCCGCTGCCGGTGGCGCTGAGCTGTCATGTCGAGATCGAAGGCGACTTCATGTCGGTCGAGCGCTTCGATTATGAATTCGCGCTGGAAGCGGGGGCGACGAAGCTGGAACTCGGCCCCTCGGCCGATATGCCCGCCGATTTCCGCCATTTCCGCATCACGTTCAAAACAGGCAAACTTTCGCTCGGCCGCACGCTCGGCGTCGAGATCTGCCATCCCCAGCGCCAGGGGCTGGCGCCCGCCGCGCTCGAGGATCGCGTCGCCGAGGCGCTTGCCGAGGTCGCCGCCCATTCCGAGCCTGATACGGTCTGCGCCTTCGCGCGCCTTGCTTTGGGGCAGGGCGGCGAGGAGACCGAGGCGATGATCTCGGCGATGCTGCCTGTTATCGAGGATTGTCATGACTGCGCCGATTTCGTTCTGGTGCCGCTGCTGTTTGCCTACACGCGCTGGAGCGATCTTCTGTCGCAGGATCTGCGGCAGAGAATCGAGCGCGCCGTTCTCAGCTACCGCTACTGGATGGACGAGCCCGGCAACGACGTGCAGTGGTACTTTTCGGAAAATCACGCGCTGCTCTTCCACACCGCCGCCTATCTCGGTGGCAGGCTGTTCCCCGACGCCGTCTTCATCCGTTCCGGCCGCACCGGCGCCGAGCAGATGAGGGTCGGCGAAGATCGCGTCCGGGCCTGGCTCGATCATTTCGAGCGCTGGGAAATGGCCGAGTGGAATTCCGTTCCCTATTTCCCGATCGACCTCAAAGGGCTGACGGCGCTTTCTGCCTGCGCCCCGGATGAAGCTATCCGCAACCGCGCCAATGTCAGCATCGTCCGCCTGATGGAAATTGTCGCCCGTTCGGCCCATCACGGCATGCTGACCGGCAGCCAGGGCCGCTCCTACGAACACACGCTACGCCCTGGCCGCTCCGTAGAGTTGTCGGCGATCGCCCGGCTGCTCTGGGGCCGCGGCTGGTACGGCCGCCGCGTTCACGCGCTGCCGCAGCTTGCCGTCTGCATCCTCGATCACGGCCTGCGTTTTCCGGAAGCGCTCGCGGCCATCGCTGCGCACCAGTCCGACGACGCGCAGGAATGGACATTTTCCCAGGGCGAGAATCGTTTCGCGGCCCTCTATCACTACAAGACGCGCGATACCGCGCTCGGCACCATCGCCCACTACCGCCCCGGCGCCTGGGGCTATCAGGAGACGGTTCTGCATCTGCGTTTGGGCGAGCGGCCGGAAGCGCAGATATGGATCAACCATCCCGGCGAAACCATCCAGTTCGGCTACGGTCGGCCGAGCTTCTGGGGCGGCTGCGGAACGCTGCCGCGCGTCCATCAATATCGTGACCTCGCCATTCTCGATTTCGAAATTCACGACGGCCAGCCAGATTTCACCCATACCTGGTTCCCGCTCGAAGCCTTCGACGAGGCGGCGGTCGGCGGCAACCTGGCGCTTGCCCGTTCCGGCGACGGCCTGGCGATGCTCATCGGCAATGGACCGCTTGAGCCGGTGAAGCACGGTCCGACGACGGATGTCGAGCTGCGTCTCGCCGGCCGCAACGGCCGCTGGATCGTCCGCCTCTCAGATCTCGGGCGCGAAGACAGCCTCGACGGCATGCGGGCGCGTTTCGCCACGCTCGCAGCCCGCCGCGGCAATGAAGGCGCCTTGATCATCGACGACCCGGATTATGGTCAGGTCATCTTCGAAGAGGACGGCACCGTGCGCGCCGAAGGCCGTATTCTCAGGCCGTCGGACTGGTTAGTGCGGGGAGGCGCGGTACATCTTGAGATAGCGGGCAGGCAGCAGCGGCGCGCTGCTTCTTAAAGGACATGTCCGGACAGGTGGAGGACCTGGCCGGATGCAAAAGTTCATCGGTCAAGAGGAGGAGACTATGACCAGAATGAAATCGATCGGCGCGGCCTTTGCTGCGGTTCTCTTGAGTTCCGTTGCCGCCCACGCCGGCGACGTGCGCATCATGTGGTATTCCGACGGCGGCGAAGGCGAGGTGATCAAGGATCTGCTGGCGCGCTTCTCGAAGGCCAATCCCGATGTCAACGTCATCCTCGATGAAGTCTCCTATGACGTAGTCAAGGAACAGCTGCCGGTGCAGCTGGAAGCCGGGAAGGGGCCCGATATCGCCCGCGTCACCAATCTGAAGGCGCAGTCGCAGCACTGGCTCGATCTCCGCCCGCTCCTCGCCGATGCGAAATATTGGGATGAGAATTTCGGCGCCCAGGCTGACTGGATGCGTCCCGACGGCTCGAACGCCATCACTGGCTTCATGACCCAGCTGACGCTCACCGGCGGCTTTGTCAACAAGACGCTGTTCGAGCAGGCCGGCGTCGAAAATCCCGGCCCGAAGGCCACCTGGGACGACTGGGCTGCAGCGGCCAAAAAGGTCGCTGATAGTCAGAAGGTCTTCGCCATGGCGATCGACCGCTCCGGCCACCGCGTCACCGGCCCTAACATCTCCTACGGCGCCAACTATATCGCCGCCGACGGCAAGCCGGCGCCCATCGATCAGGGCGCCAAGGAATTCCTCAGCCGCTTCGTCAAGTGGAACGAGGACGGCACCGTCAACAAGGACGTCTGGGTCAGTGCTGCCGGCAGCACCTATCGCGCTGCCGCCGACGACTTCATCAATGGCGGTCTCGCTTATTATTATTCCGGCAGCTGGCAGGTTTCGGGCTTCGCGCAGTAGATCGGCGACAGTTTCGATTGGGTCATGGCCGGAAGCCCGTGCGGCACGGTGGCCTGCAGCGGCATGCAGGGCGGCGCCGGTCTGGTCGCCGTCAAATACACCAAGAACCCGAAGGACGTCGCCAAGGTGATGGACTACCTGGCAAGCGTCGACGTGCAGAAGGAATTCGCCGAGCGCAGCCTGTTCATCCCGGCGCATAAGGGCGTAGCCGCCGGCCAGGTGGACTTCAAGACCGACAATCCGCATGTGAAGGCGGCGCTGAAGGCCTTCGTTGAATCGGCCAGCCAGACGGCCCCGGCTGCGCTGAAGCTGCCGGGCTGGAAGTGGTCGGACGCCTATTACAGCGCCATCGTTGCCCGCATCAGCCAGGTGATCGCCGGCGAAATGAAGCTCGACGATGCCTATGGCCGCATCGACGAGGACATCAAGGCCAAGGTCGGCGGCAACTGACGGAAGAGCGGATGGCGGAGAAGACGGTTTCTTCCGAACCACCGGCGAAAGCCGGTCTGCGGCAGGCGCTCAGCGCGCCTGTCCGGCTCGTCATGGGGATGATCGACATTCCCATGCGCGCCTGGCAGAAGCTGACGGGGCTGAACGGCATGGCGGGCGTCTTTCTGGCGCCCAACATGGTGATCTTTTCCGTCTTCGTGCTCCTGCCGCTAGTCATCAACTTCATCTATTCGACGACGAGCGGCGGCGCCATCTTCCTGCCGAACAGGACTTATGTCGGCGCTGAGCAGTACCGCATCCTCTTCGATTGCCGCTCCTATCTCGACCCCTCGACTTGTGCTGCCGACACATTCTGGGCCGCCGTGCGCAACACCGCCGTCTTCGTCGTCTTCCAGGTCTCGGCAATGCTGGTCGCGGCACTCGCAACGGCGTTGATCCTCAACCGCGAACTTTCCAATCGCGGCTTCTGGCGCGCCGTCTTCTTCTTTCCGGTGCTGCTGTCGCCCGTGGTCGTCGGCCTGATCTGGAAGTGGATCCTTCAGCGCGAGGGCCTGTTGAACTATGCGCTGAGTCCTTTCGGCTTCGAACCCTTCTCCTGGCTCAGCGATCGTTTCTGGGCCTTCTTCTTCGCCGTCTTTGTTTCGGTCTGGGCGCATATGGGCTTTTATGCGCTGATCCTGCTCGCCGGCCTGCAGGCGATCCCAAGGGATCTCTATGAGGCGGCGGCAATGGACAGGGCAAACCCCACCCGCATCTTCCGGCGCATTACCCTGCCGCTCTTGATGCCGAACCTCATTGTCGTCCTGGTTCTGGCGCTGATCCGCGCCGTGCAGATCTTCGACGAGGTTTTCGTGCTCACCGGCGGCGGGCCCGGCACCAGCACCATGTACATCACCCAGTTCATTTACGAGACCGGCTTTGCCAGTTCGCTGCGCAATCCGGGGCTCGCATCGGCCGCCTCGATCCTGATGGGCATCGTGCTCGTCATCCTGACGCTGGTCCAGCTTGCCGCGAGCAGCCGCAACGAGAAGAAGGGGAAACGTCTATGAGCGCCGTCACCGCGTTCCTGCTTCGCCGCCGCGGCCGCGGCTGGCACTGGACCGACGTCGTCACCTGGATCTGGCTGATCTCAGGCGTCATCCTGATGTTCGGCCCGGCCATCTGGCTGGTCTTCTCCTCGTTCAAGACGCCGGCTGCCCTTGCCGAGTTCCCGCCGTCCGTCCTGCCCTACGTCACCGAGCAGGCCGTGGTGCCGGGTTACGACAAGCCTTTGCCGCTCTATAATGTGACGATGCCGGATGGCAGCACCCGTGTGCTCGCCGAAGTCCGCCGCATCGGCATCATGGGCCAGATGGTCGATCCGAAACAACCGGGCGAAATCGTCAAGATTAATATCAAGGACCGCACGCCGGTGCGTGAGGTCGAATTCGCGGCCAACAATTACACCGAGCCTTTCCAGCGCTTCGACTTCTTCCTGTTCCTGCGCAACTCGGTCTTCGTGACGGCGGTGGCGACGGCCATCACCCTGTTGGTCAATTCGATGGCTGCCTTTGCGCTGTCGAAATACCAGTTTCCCGGCCGCACCGCCGTTATGCTGATGATCCTGGCAACGCTGATGGTGCCGCTCTCGGTCATTGTCGTGCCGCTCTATTCCGTCATTGGCAGCTTGAATCTCTTCGACAGCCTCTGGGGCGTCATCCTGCCGACCGTCGCTACGCCGACGGGCGTCTTCCTGCTCCGCCAATACATGCTGACGATCCCCGATGAACTGATCGACGCCGCGCGCATGGACAAGGCCAGCGAATGGCAGATCTACTGGCGCATCATCCTGCCGCTGTCAGCGCCGGCGCTGGCGGTGCTGGCGATCTTCTCGGTGGTCTGGCGCTGGAACGACTTCCTCTGGCCGCTGATCGTGCTGTCGCGCAAGGAACTCTACACGCTGCAGGTCGGCCTCAACGTCTATGCCGGCGAGCTAAACGTGCAGTGGCACTACATCCTCGCCATGACCGTCGTCTCGATGATCCCGGTTGTGCTGATCTTCGTCTTCCTGCAGCGCTTCATCACGACTGGTATCGCCGGCTCGGGGCTGAAATAATATGAGACAGGAGAGTGCATGAGCGGACTCGAGCTCAGGAACATCGTCAAGAATTTCGGCGCCGTCGAGGTCATCCGCGATGTCTCGCTTGAGGTCAATGACGGCGAGTTCGTCGCTTTCGTCGGTCCGTCCGGGTGTGGAAAATCGACGTTGCTGCGCCTGATCGCCGGACTCGACAAGCCCACAGGCGGCAGCATCGCCATCGACGGCAAGGACGTCACCGCGATCGGTGCGGCCGACCGCGGCCTTGCCATGGTCTTCCAGTCCTATGCGCTCTATCCGCATATGAGCGTGCGCGAAAACCTTGCCTTCGGCTTGGAGAACACCAAGGTGGCCAAGGCCGAGATCGAAGCCCGCATCGCTGATGCCGCCCGGATGCTGGAGATCGAGCCGTTTCTGCAGCGCCGCCCCGGCCAGCTCTCCGGCGGCCAGCGCCAGCGCGTCGCGATCGGCCGCGCCATCGTCCGCCGGCCGGATGCCTTCCTGCTCGATGAGCCACTCTCCAATCTTGACGCCGAGCTCCGGGTGAGCATGCGCGCCGAACTCGCCGCGCTCCACGCTCGCCTGAAGGCGACGATGATCTACGTCACCCATGATCAGGTCGAGGCGATGACGCTCGCAAACCGCATCGTCGTGCTGAGAGGCGGCAGGATCGAGCAGGTGGGAACACCCCTGGAACTCTACAACAAACCCGCCAACCGCTTCGTCGCCGGCTTCATCGGCGCGCCGCACATGAATTTCCTGGAAGCCTCGATCGTCGGTCACGAGGGTGGTTTCGTGCAAGTCGAAACCGTCGGCGGCCATCGCCTTTCCGTCCTTGCCAGGGAGGCGCGCCCCGTGGGCGAGAGGGTCAGCATCGGCATCCGACCTCAACACATCAGCCTCGCCGATTCAGCCGCCGCAGGCAGGCTTGACACGCGGATCACCCTTGTCGAGGAGCTGGGTTCTGAAACCGTCGTTCACACCGAAGCCGCCGGCAAGAAGCTGATCGCCGTCTTTGCGGGCCAGCAAAAGATGAAATCCGGCGACAGCCTGCCGCTGCATTTAGATCCCGAGGTTTTGCACCTCTTCGGTGAGGAAGGCCGGCGTCTGTCTTGAGATCCAAGGATCGTCCGAGCGGCGTGAATGTGCATTCGCTATAAGATTCCAATCATCCTTGACGATGAAACCGTTTTGATAGCAATTCGACTTTAAGTTCCATTTCCTTACCTTTTGCCGGATCGCTAATGACTACACTGAAAAGGGCCAATGTGAAGGAGGGCGAGGCGGACAAAGAAATGCACCGCCAGCTGTGGGAACTTCTCTCTGCGATGTTGGTCACATTTCTTATTGCAGTATTGATGAATGGCTTCTCTTGGGTGCATGCTGAAGGGGCGTGCTATCTGGCATCTAACAGTATATATATTGGAATCTGGCCACCGAATCTTCGGGATGCCAATGTCCTATTAGAGGCCGGCTACCCGGTACTAGATAGCTGCATACTGCTTTCCACGCGCTCCATGATCAGCGCTATCATGTTGATCTATCTTTTCTACCTATTTGTCAGTCAGATATGGGTTAAGGATGCCAGCTATATCCCCAAGCTTATTCCAATATCTATCTTTTTAACCTTGGGGTATCTTTACATAGCCACAAAGGCAATCTCCACCAAACCGGCCAGCCTCTATTCCATTAGTACACACTCCGGTGTTGTCGTGAATCTTATCAAAAGTTACATCGAGATATGCGGACTATATCTTGGTTTCGCGTTATTCGTTCAACGGATGTTTGCATTGCTTCGTCTTAAACACAACGCGGGTAGGGCGGGGTGACCGCATCGAAAAAGCCCGCGCCGGAATGGAGGGCGCGGGCCGAGTGTCATGTCATGACAGCTTTAGTGGCTGTTCTTGTGGCTTTGTTGACCAGCCTTTACATGCTGCTCATGGCTGCCGCCGCGGGTTCCGCTGGACTGCGCGTCGCGGCCGCCTGAAGAGGCGCTGCGGGTATTGGAGTCATTCTTGTGACTCTGCTGCCCAGCCTTGACGTGCTGTTCATGGGTTCCACCTTGGTTTGCCATTTGGTTTCTCCTTGGTTTTGAACTGAGGCCACGTCGACCTCGTCTTGACAACCTCGCCCCGGCGCATGCGTTCCGCATTTTAACATTTCGTGATCTCGCCGGAATGAGGATGAGGTAGCGGACCGGGCGGGTAGGGAGCTCGCCTGCCAGTTCGTTGGCCATCGGGAGAAAGCGGAAAAATCCCGATGTTCTCCAGCGCCGCCGCGTCCGCGTGGCGCGGCCCGCAGCCTCGCTTCGAAAACCGTCTCTCGGCAAAAAGGTTCCAGGAAAATCAGCCGCATCCGCTTCGGTTGATGGCCCTGCCGAGGCCGCTCGAGTCTTTTCAAATAGATGGGCCGCTCTAACTTACAGGGAAGCTGATGAAAGGAGAAAACCATGACCGACGCACCGAAAACGGCGACCCCGGCGCGAAGAGTGTTGCGTGGCCGCCCCTACAGCATGAGCGAATTTGCCAGAAAATACCGGTTGGACGACAAGGAGGCCAAGCGCCTCTATGACAAATTTGGCCCCTCAGCCACGGAACTCGATCTGCTGATGGCGGCAAAGCGCCGTCCGCCGGGCCTCCCAACCAAGCTCGACTCCTGACGGCCGTCAATGAGGATCAGAACGGGAAGCTGCCTTTGCGGAGCGGTCGCCTACCGAGTGGAAGGCGAGCCGCTTCGCGTCGGCCTCTGCCACTGCGCTGATTGCCGCAAATCGAGTGGTTCCGCCTTCGTGTTCTTTGCGCTCTGGCCCCGACCGGCATTTTCCCATAGCGGCGAGATAGCCACATTCGCCGGCCGCAGCTTTTGCCCCGCCTGCGGCAGCAGGCTCTTCTGCCTTCAGGAGGCGACGGTGGAAATCCGCCTCGGCTCTCTCGACGGTCCGCCGACGGATCTTGAGCCGAACCATGAAGTGTGGATCAAGCGGCGCGAAGCCTGGCTGCATCCGCTGCCGGGTGCCGGGCAATTTACCGAGGATCCCGATTAACGGTGGGCAATTTCTGCCTGTCGGGAGCGCGAAACGCTGGGGATTTTTGCGCTATAGGCTCCGCGGTCTGAAACTTGAGGTTTCTTACCAATATTTCATTTCACCTGTTCGCAATTCCGTGCCAGTTCGGCGGCAACGCTAATTCCCGGTTCATCTGCGGTGTGATTATTTCATTGCAGGCCGATGCGGCCACTGACTGATCGAGGATGACATGAACAAAATCGTAAGCGGCGAAGAAGCCGGAGCAAAGGCCGGCGGGACGCCCGACCTCGCTGCGGTACTTGCCGCGACGGCAAGGCAGAACAAGCGGGGCCGCTGGCGCGGTCGTTTGCTGGTTCTGCTGATCATCCTCGTTGCCGCCGCAGCTGCCGCCTATTTCTATGTCGGCCGGGGGCAAAGCGAGGTGAGCTACACCACGCAGCCGGCAAAGCGCGGCGACCTGACGGTGCTTGTCACCGCCACCGGTTCGGTGCAGCCGACCGAGCAAGTTGACATCTCGAGCGAACTTTCCGGCACCGTCCGTGACGTCAACGTCGACTATAACAGCACGATCAAGGCGGGCGACGTGCTGGCGCTGCTCGATACCAACAAGCTTGAGGCGGATGTGAAGAGCTCGCGCGCCAAAGTCAATTCGGCCAAGGCGAACGTCGCCAAGGCCAATGCCGATCTCGAATCGGCGAGCACCTCGCTCGAGCGGCTGAAGAGCCTGGTCAGGAGCAATGTCTCCACACAGCAGAGCCTCGACGACGCCACCTACAAATATGATTCCGCCGTCGCTGCCAAACAGATCAACGAAGCCGAGGTGCTGGCCGCGGAGGCCGATCTGCAGCTTGCCGAGGTCAATCTCGCCAAGGCAAAAATCGTCTCGCCGATCGACGGCGTGATCCTCACCCGTTCCGTCAATCCGGGCGCCACCGTCGCCGCCTCGCTTTCGGCGCCCATTCTCTTCACCATCGCCGGCGATCTGAAGAAGATGGAGCTGCAGGTCGATGTCGACGAGGCCGACGTCGGCAAGATCGCCGTCGGCCAGAAGGCGAAGTTTACCGTCGATGCCTATCCCGACCGGTCGTTCCCTGCCGAGATCGAGCAGATCCGCTTCGCCTCCGAAGTGGTCAACAATGTGGTGACCTATAAGGCGGTCCTTTCGGTCGATAATGCCGATCTGCTGCTGCGCCCCGGGATGACGGCGACCGCCGATATCACCGTCGAGGCCGTTAAAGATACGCTGATGGTGCCGAATGCCGCATTGCGTTATGCCCCGCCGCAGGCGGAACGGCGCGGCCGCGGCATTCTCGGGATCTTCGGGCCGCCACGCCGGCGCGGCGGCGATTCCGGCCAGGCGCTGACGGGAGCGCAGCGCCGCGTCTGGGTGTTGCGCAACGGCCGCGCCACGCCCGTCGTCATCCAGGCCGGGTCGTCCGATGGCCAGTTTACCCAGGTGGTATCGGGCGAACTCAAGGAAGATGACGCCCTGGTGACCGACGCCACGGTGCGGACGAACTAGGCGGAGAGACGATGACAATGCCGCCGCTCATCGAGTTCAGGAAGGTCTCGAAAATCTACGGCGAGGGTGAGGCGGCGATCCGCGCGCTCGACCATGTCGATCTGGCGATCGATGCCCATGAATTCGTCGCGATCATGGGGCCGTCAGGCTCCGGAAAGTCGACGGCGATGAACATTCTCGGCTGTCTCGACGTGCCGACATCGGGCGATTACATCTTCCAGGGCATCCCGACCAGCGGCTTCGACCGCAGCCAGCTGACGCTGTTGCGCCGCCACATGCTGGGCTTCGTCTTCCAGGGCTTCAACCTTCTGTCGCGTACCTCGGCGGTCGAGAATGTCGAACTGCCGCTGATCTATCGCGGCATGGCAGTGCGCGAACGGCGCGAACGGGCGCGCGAGGCACTGGCGCTGGTCGGCCTCTCCGGCCGCGACCATCACAAGACGCAGGAACTGTCGGGCGGCCAGCAGCAGCGCGTCGCCATCGCCCGCGCCATCGTCACCGAGCCGGCACTGCTGCTGGCCGACGAACCAACGGGCAATCTCGACACCAAAACCAGCGTCGAGATCATGGATCTGATGACGCGGCTGAACCGCGAGCAGGGCATCACTATAGTCATGGTCACGCACGAGCCCGATATCGCCGCCTATGCCGGGCGGCTGCTGCGCTTCGTCGACGGCAAGCTGGAGACGGAGCTGGAGCATCGCAGGAGAGCGGATCATGTTCTTTGAAACGCTGAAGCTCGCGCTGCGCGCCATCAGCCGCAACATGCTGCGTTCGTTCCTCACCGTTCTCGGCGTCGTCATTGGCGTTGCTGCCGTCATCGCGCTGGTGACGATCGGCAACGGCACGACCGCCCAGGTCTCGACGGAACTGTCGCGGCTCGGCACCAACATGCTGTTCGTCCGTCCGGGCCAGTTCGGCCCCGGCCGGGCGAGTTCCGAGGCGAAACGCTTCAGCGTCAAGGATGTCGCCGCGATCCGCGAGCAGATTGGCGGCTTGAGGGCGGTGGCGCCGCTCAACCAGTCGACGGCAACGGTGATTTTTGGCGGCCAGAACCATTCGACCAGCGTCTCCGGCACCACCAACGATTATTTCGTCGCGCAGGACTGGAACCTCGCGCTCGGCCGCAATTTCACCCCCGCCGAGGAGCGCGGCCAGTCCCGCTGCATCATCGGCGAGACGGTCCGCTCGCAGCTCTTCGGCGCCGCCGATCCGCTCGGCCAGCAAATTCGCGTCGGCAAGGTTTCCTGCCCGGTCATCGGGGTGCTCGCCAGGCGCGGCCAGTCCGGCATGGGCACCGACCAGGACGACGTGGTCATCATGCCGGTCAAGGTGTTCCAGCGGCGCATCAGCGGCAACAGCAACGTGCCGCAGATCATCATCTCGGCGCGCGATGGCGTGTCCACGGCCAAGGTGCAGGCCGATGTCGAAAATCTACTGCGCGAGCGCCGCAAGATCATTCCCGGCCGGCAGGACGATTTCAACGTCAACGACATGACCCAGATCGCCGAGGCGATGACCGGCACGACGACGCTGCTCACCGGCCTGCTTGGCGCCGTCGCCGCCATCAGCCTGCTGGTCGGCGGCATCGGCATCATGAACATCATGCTCGTCTCTGTCACCGAGCGAACCCGCGAAATCGGCATCCGCCTGGCGATCGGCGCCCTGGAAACCCAAGTGCTCACCCAGTTCCTCGTCGAGGCGGTGGCGCTGTCGCTCTTCGGTGGCATCACCGGCATCGTGCTCGGCGTTAGCCTCGGTCTGGTGGCGGTCACCCTCCTGAAAGTCCCCTTCGTCTTCAGCCCGATGATGGTCGCCGTCGCCTTCCTCTTCTCCGCCGCAATCGGCATGATCTTCGGCTATTTCCCGGCAAGAAGGGCAGCGCAGCTCAATCCGATCGAGGCGCTGCGGCACGAGTGAAAAGGTCGGCGCGATCGAATTGCGCTGCAGCTTTAGTAGGAGCGCTCCGATAGACGCCTGCAAGAATGCAGCTTTCATGAATGACGATCGCGGTTCGGCCACGCGGCCTCCGCTTTGTCACTCTTTGGATGTTTGCGGCGCCTTGTCTTCGATTCTTCACCATGCCACAATGTGATATATCAGTATGAGGCGGGATTGTCGGCATGCAGACGTCACAGAGCCATCTTGCCTATCTCGCGCTGGAGCACCTGATCGTGACGCTGGCGCTGAAGCCCGGCGCACTCGTCACCGAAAAGCAGCTGATCGATATGGCAGGCCACGGGCGAACGCCGGTGCGCGAAGCGATCCAGAAGCTTGCTTGGCAGGGGCTGATTTTTGTGAAGCCGCGGGTCGGGCTGCAGGTTGTGGAGATCGCGCCGGAGGATCATGGCAATGTCATGCAGGTGCGCCGCGAGCTGGAGCCGATTGCGGCAAGCCTCGCTGCCGAGAATGCCACGGACGAACATCGCGAGCGCCTCGGCGATTGCGCCGACGCGATGGAGAAATGCGCCGCCACCGGCGATCTCGCCGGCTTCTTCGCCGCCGACAAGACCTTTGACGAGATCCTCGAGGATGCCTGTCCGAATGGCTTCATAACGGCCGCGCTCGGCCCCGTGCAGACGCATTCGCGTCGCCTCTGGTATTCCACCGCAAGCCCTGAGCGAATGGACCGCGCCATCGCGCTGCATGTAGCCGTCATTCGGCCCATCCAGCGGGGCAGACCGGATGAGGCGCATGCGGCAATGGCGGCACTGATCGACTATCTCGCCCGCAAATAAAAACGGCCCCGTCTCCGGAGCCGCTTGCAGTTTGATTTTCGAAAGAGTCTCAGCCGACGAAAGCGCGCTCGATGACGAATTCGGCGGGCTTGCTGTTGGCGCCTTCGTTGAGGCCGGCCTTTTCGAGCAGTTCCTTGGTGTCCTTGAGCATGGCCGAGGAGCCGCAGATCATGCCGCGGTCGATTGCCGGATCGAGCGGCGGCGCGCCGAGATCGGTAAACAGCTTGCCCGAAGAGATCAGGTCGGTGATGCGGCCGCGATATTCGAAATCCTCGCGCGTAACAGTCGCATAATGACGGAGCTTGTCGCCGACCACTTCCTTCAGCAGTTCGTCATTATGGATCTCATGCACGAGGTCGAAACCGTATTTCAGCTCGGCGACGTCGCGCGTCGTATGGGTGAGGATCACTTCCTCGAACTTTTCATAGGTCTCGGGATCGCGGATCAGGCTGGCAAAAGGCGCAACGCCGGTTCCCGTCGAAAACATGTAGAGGCGGCGGCCAGGCGTCAGCGCATCGAGCACCAGCGTGCCCGTCGGCTTCTTGCGCATCAGCACCTGGTCGCCCGGCTTGATCGCCTGAAGATGCGAGGTGAGCGGACCGTCCGGCACCTTGATGGAGAAGAACTCGAGTTCTTCGGCCCAGGCGGGGCTGGCGATCGAATAGGCGCGGAAGACCGGCTTGCCCTCGACCATAAGGCCGATCATCGCGAATTCGCCGGAACGGAAACGGAAGCCCTGCGGCCGGGTCATTGTGAAGCGGAAGAGCCGGTCGGTGTAATGCGTCACGCTGAGCACCGTCTCGGCATAGACGCCGGCGGGGATGGACGATGCGAAGTCTTCGGTCTTTGCAGGCGCGTTCATTGCGGTAGAGGATCCCGTTTCGTCGGATGAACTTATCGGATGCGAGGCAGATATTACATATCCGGCCGGAATTAAAGGCATTCCATTCCACGCAGCGCTCATGAAAGGAAATATGCGTGTCCCTGTCAGGATTCAATGGTTGGCGGGGAATGTCATATTTCCCGCTGGCGAAGCCCGCCAAAGGATGCATATTAGAGCGGCGCGCCGCAATTGGATGCTGATTTCGGCAAAAGCGGTGCGACAACAAAGACCTACGCCGTCGAGCCCGATTCAGGAACAGGGTTAGGTGATGATGGCGATAAAACACGCTTGCCAGGGCGAGCGCGACAGGCGGTCGGGGGGTTATGAAGATTTTCAATTACAAGCGTGTTCCTTACGCGGAAATGCGCGCCTTTTCCGTTCATATCCTGACGGCTTCCGGCTCCTTCCTCGCCTTCCTCGGCGTGGTCGCCGCCGCCGAGCACCGCTTCATCGCCATGTTCTGGTGGCTGGGTCTGGCTCTACTGGTCGATGGCATCGATGGGCCGATTGCCCGCAAGGTGCGTGTCAAGGAGGTGCTGCCGAACTGGTCGGGCGATACCCTCGACAATATCATCGATTACGTTACCTATGTGCTCCTGCCGGCCTTCGCGCTCTACCAGAGCGGCATGATCGGCGAGCCCTGGTCCTTCGCCGCCGCCGGCATGATCGTCGTCTCCAGTGCCATCTATTACGCAGACATGGGCATGAAGACCGACGAGTATTTCTTCTCCGGCTTTCCCGTCGTCTGGAACATGATCGTCTTCACCCTGTTCGTCATCGATGCCAGCGCGACGACCGCGCTCGCCGTCGTCACGATTTCGGTGGTGCTGACCTTCCTGCCGATCAATTTCCTCCATCCGGTCAGAGTGAAAAGACTGCGCCCGCTCAATCTCGGCGTCTTCCTGCTATGGTCGGCGCTCGGCGTCTATTCGCTGCTGATGCATTTCGAAACGCCGCAATGGGCGCTCATTCTCTTCATTGTGACCGGGCTCTATCTTTACGTCATCGGCGCGGTGCTGCAATTCTTCCCCGCCCTTGGACGCGAATCTTGAAGGACAGCCAAGATGACGAAAACGCAGGCGGTTTCATTTTCGAAGACGGGCGGACCTGATGTCTTCGACTTTGTCGAAGTCGATCTTCCCCAGCCCGCGGCCGGGGAGGTGCAGATCCGGCAGGCGGCGATCGGCCTCAACTTCATCGATGTCTACTTCCGCAACGGCTCCTATAAGGTACCGCACCTTCCCTTTGTCACCGGCAAGGAGGGCGCCGGCACCGTCACGGCAGTGGGCCCCGATGTTACCGATTTCAGACCGGGCGACCGGGTCGCCTATGCCAGCGCCGACGGCGCCTATAGCGCCGAGCGCAATATTGAGGCACGCCATCTGGTGCATGTGCCTGACGGCATCGAGCTCGAAACGGCAGCGGCGATGATGCTGAAGGGCATGACCGCCGAATATCTCCTGAACCGCACCTTCAAGGTCGGCCCTCAGACCGTCCTTCTGTTCCATGCCGCAGCCGGCGGAGTCGGTCTGATCGCGGGCCAGTGGGCGAAGGCGCTCGGCGCCACGGTCATCGGCACGGCTGGATCCAAGGAGAAGGTCGAGCTGGCACTCGCCCACGGCTACGACCATGTGATCAACTATAAGAGCGAGGATTTCGTCGGCCGCGTCCGCGAGATAACGGGCGGCAAGGGTGTCGATGTCGTCTATGATTCGATCGGTCGCGATACCTTTCCGCAGTCGCTCGATTGTCTGAAGACGCGCGGCCTTTTTGCCTCCTTCGGCCAATCTTCCGGGCCGATCGAGAATTTCACCCTCGCCATGCTGGCCCAGAAAGGGTCGCTCTTTGCGACGCGCCCGACGCTCTTCACCTATATCGCCACGCGTCAGGAATTGGACGATAGTGCAAAGGCGCTATTTGATGTTGTGCAAAGCAACAAAGTGCGTATCAATGTCAACCAAACCTATCCGCTGCGTGAGGTTGGGCAGGCTCACGCGGATCTGGAAGCAAGAAAAACGACAGGAACGACGCTGCTGATTCCATGAGATCCGAACGGACCGGTTGGCAGAAGAAATGAGGGGAACGTGTCTGCATTGAATGTGCCGGATCCCGGTGCGTTGTTATCCGTCCAGAAGCTGACGAAGTTCTTCGGTGGCTTTGCCGCCTGCAATGACATCGATCTCGACATAGCGCCGGGCGAGATTCATGCGCTTCTCGGCGAAAATGGCGCAGGCAAGTCCACGTTGGTCAAGATGCTGTTCGGTGTTCTCGAGCCGACGCACGGGCAGATCCTTTGGGAAGGCAGTCCCGTCGTCATCGCCTCGCCGGGCGAAGCCCGCAAGCACGGCATCGGCATGGTCTTCCAGCATTTCTCGCTGTTCGAGGCCCTCACGGTGGCCGAAAACATCGCGCTATCGCTCGATGACGCCATCCCGATCGACCGTATCGCCGAGGAGGCGAGGGCGCTGTCGGTCACCTACGGCCTGCCGCTCGATCCGCATGCCCATGTCGCCGATCTTTCCGTCGGCGAGCGCCAGCGCATCGAGATCGTCCGGGCGCTGCTGCAGAATCCGAAGCTGATCATTCTCGACGAACCGACCTCGGTGCTGACGCCGCAGGAGGCCGACAGGCTGTTCGAGACGCTGTTCAAGTTGCGCGCCGAGGGGCGCTCGGTTCTCTATATCAGCCACCGTCTGGAGGAGGTGCAGCGCATCTGCGATCGCGCCACCGTGCTGCGCCATGGCCGGGTGACCGGCGCCTGCGATCCCAGGCAGGAAACGCCGGCCTCGCTCGCCCGCATGATGGTCGGCAGCGAAGTGGCGACGGTCACCCATCCCGAGCGCAGCGACAGGGGCGAGGTGCAGCTCGCCGTTTCGAACCTGTCGGTTTCCCCGCGTACGCCCTTTGCCATGCCGCTGCGCGACGTCTCCATGACGGTGCGTGCGGGCGAAATCCTCGCGATTGCCGGGGTCGCAGGCAACGGCCAGAGCGAGTTGTTCGACGCGCTGTCGGGCGAGTATCCGGTTGCCTCAGCCGAAGCGATCATCATCCGCAAGAAGCCGGTGGGTACTCAGGGCATTACCGCGCGTCGCCTGCTTGGCGCCGGTTTCGTGCCGGAGGAGCGGCACGGGCACGCTGCCGTTTCCACCATGAAGCTGTCCGACAATCTGGTGCTGGCCCGCAGCCAGTCGGATCGCAAAGCCTTTCTGGGCGCGCTCGGCATCATCCGGCAGGGCGCGGTCAGGTCTGCGGCGCGGCGCATTTCCGAAGCGATGGATGTCCGTAAGAGCGGTGACGATCCCGCCGCCGGCTCGCTCTCCGGCGGCAATCTGCAGAAATTCATCGTCGGCCGCGAACTCGACCGCCAGCCGGCCGTGCTCGTCGTCAACCAGCCGACCTGGGGCGTCGATGCGGGGGCGGCAAGCCGCATCCGCCAGGCGCTCGTCGATCTTGCAAAGGCCGGCTCCGCCGTTGTCGTCATCAGCCAGGACCTCGACGAAATCTTCGAAGTGGCAACCGATATCGCCGTCATCTCCGAAGGGCGCCTTTCCCGGTCCTATCCGGCAGGCGAACTGACCCGCGAAAAGATCGGCCTGCTGATGGGCGGCCTGCATGAAGGCAGCTCGGCCGCGGAGACTGCCCATGCGCATTGAACTGGAAAAACGTCCCGACGTCTCGAAGCTCTTTGCTTTCGTCTCGCCGCTCCTGGCGCTTGCCCTGACGCTCGCCTTCGGCGCCATCATGTTCTCTACTCTCGGCAAGGATCCGGTCGAGGCGCTGGACGCCTTCTTCGTCGAGCCGCTGCTCGAGGTCTGGTCGCTGCACGAGCTGGCGATCAAGGCAGCACCGCTGATCCTGATCGCCGTCGGCCTTGCCGTCAGTTACCGCTCGAACAATTGGAACATCGGCGCCGAGGGGCAGTTCACCATCGGCGCCATCACCGGCTCCTATCTGCCGATCGTCTTCTACGACTGGCATTCGCCTCTCGTCCTGCCGTTGATGCTGCTGCTCGGCGCGCTCGGCGGCGCCCTTTTTGCCGCCATTCCGGCGCTGTTGAAGGCGCATTTCAACACGAATGAGATCCTGACGTCGCTGATGCTGGTCTATGTCGCCCAGCTTTTCCTCGACTGGCTGGTCCGGGGCGCCTGGCGCGATCCGAAGGGATTCAACTTTCCTGTTTCGCGCGATTTCGCGCCGGAGGCGGTGCTGCCGGCGATCTGGGAAGAATCGGGCCGCGCTCATTGGGCCTTCATCTTCGCCATCATCGCGGCGATCGGCGTCTGGTTCATGCTGCGCTTTACGTTGAAAGGTTTCGAGGTCGTCGTCCTCGGCCAGTCGGAGCGGGCAGGGCGTTTTGCCGGCTTCTCGTCGAAGAAGATGATCTGGTTTAGTTTCCTCTTCTCGGGCGCGCTTGCCGGCCTTGCCGGAATCTCTGAGGTCTCCGGTTCGATCGGCCACCTGCAGCCCGCCATCTCGCCGGGCTACGGCTTCACCGCTATCATCGTCGCCTTCCTGGGCCGGCTCAATCCGCTCGGCATCATCGCGTCTGGCCTGGTGCTGGCGCTGACCTATCTCGGCGGCGAAGCGGCGCAGCTGTCGCTTGGCGTCTCCGACAAGGTCACCCGCGTCTTCCAGGGCCTGCTGCTCTTCTTCGTGCTCTCCTGCGATACGCTGATCTACTACAAAATCCGCATCGTCTGGTCGCGGGTCAGGGGCGTGGGAGCATGAGCATCTTCGAAGCCATTCTTCTGACCGTTATCACTGCCTCGACGCCGCTCGTGATCGCCGCGCTCGGCGAACTGGTGACGGAGCGCTCCGGCGTTCTGAACCTCGGCGTCGAAGGCATGATGATTATGGGCGCAGTCGCCGCTTTTGCCGGCGCGCAGACGTCGGGCTCGCCCTATGTCGGGATTATCTGCGGCATAGCGGCGGGTGCGCTGTTCTCGCTGCTGTTCGCCTTCCTGACGCTGACGCTGGTGGCCAATCAGGTGGCGACGGGACTGGCGCTTACGCTTCTCGGCCTCGGCGCATCGGGCATGCTCGGCGAGCCCTATGTCAGCGTTCCCGGCATTCGCCTCGAAGAGATCGTCATTCCCGTCCTGTCGGATATTCCCGTCATCGGCCATGTTCTGTTCAGGCAGGATTTGATCTTCTACCTGTCGATTGCACTTGTGATCGGCGTCAGCTGGTTCCTGTTCCGCAGCCGGGCCGGGCTGAAACTGAGGGCGATCGGCGACAGTCATACGTCGGCCCATACCCTCGGCATCGGTGTCATCCGCACGCGTTACCTGGCGGTGATGTTCGGCGGCGCCTGCGCCGGTCTTGCCGGCGCGCAGCTCTCGCTCGTCTACACGCCGCAATGGGCGGAGAACATGTCGGCCGGCCGCGGCTGGATCACCCTGGCGCTTGTCGTTTTCGCCTCCTGGCGCCCATGGCGGGTTTTTGCCGGGGGATATCTCTTCGGCGCGGTCACCATCCTGCAGTTGCACGCGCAGGCCTTCGGTCTCGGAATTCCCGCGCAGTTCCTTTCGATGCTGCCCTATGCCGCGACTATTGTGGTTCTCATCATCATTTCCCATAATCGGCGCACGACGTTGATCAACACGCCCGCATCGCTTGGGAAGGCCTTCGTGCCGGAGCGATAGAGGACGGGTTTCCGCAATAACTTCAAACCAACAGGGGTAACCATGAAGAAGTTCGCATTTGCACTCGCCGCCTCGGCCGCCGCCCTGATCGGCATTTCCTCCGCCGCTCAGGCCGCGGAGAAGACGAAGGTCTGCTTCGTCTATGTCGGTTCGCACACCGATGGCGGCTATTCGCAGGCCCACGATCTCGGCCGCCAGCAGGTCCAGGCCGAATTCGGCGACAAGATCGAAACGCCTTATCTCGAAAACGTGCCGGAAGGTCCGGACGCCGAGCGCGCCATCGAACGTCTGGCCCGTTCCGGCTGCAAGCTGATCTTCACCACGTCCTTCGGCTTCATGGATGCGACGGTTAAGGTCGCCGCCAAATTCCCGAAGGTCAAGTTCGAGCATGGCACCGGCTACAAGACTGGCCCGAATCTCGCGACCTACAACTCGCGATTCTATGAAGGCCGCTACATCCTCGGCCAGATCGCCGCCAAGACTTCGAAGAATCACGGCGCCGCCTACATCGCTTCGTTCCCGATTCCCGAAGTGGTGATGGGCATCAACTCCTTCGAGCAGGGCGCTAGGTCGATTGATCCGAGCTTCAAGCTGAAGGTCATCTGGGTCAATACCTGGTTCGACCCCGGCAAGGAAGCCGATGCGGCCAAAGCGATGGTCGACCAGGGAGTCGACGTCTTGACGCAGCACACCGATACGACAGCGCCGATGCAGGTTGCCGAAGAACGCGGCATCCACGCCTTCGGTCAGGCGTCCGACATGATCGCAGCCGGCCCGAAGGCGCAACTGACGGCGATCGTCGACACCTGGGGCGCTTACTACTCCAAACGCGTTCACGCGCTCCTCGACGGCACCTGGAAGTCGGAACAGAGCTGGGACGGCCTGAAGGACGGCATTTTGAAGATGGCGCCCTACACCAACATGCCTGACGATGTGAAGAAGATGGCCGAGGAAACCGAAGCCAAGATCAAATCGGGCGAGTTGCATCCCTTCACCGGCCCGATCAACAAGCAGGACGGCACGCCGTGGCTGAAGGCGGGCGAGAAGGCAGATGACGCCACCCTGCTCGGCATGAACTTCTATGTCGAAGGTGTCGACGACAAGCTGCCGGCGCAATAATTTCCCCGGCTTTCTGCAACTTCCAAGGGCGTCCTGGCGGGCGCCCTTTTTTCTGCTGTAACGCTAAAAAAAGTGATTGCCAAAAGTAATACTATATGATTTTTTGACCCTGCGCCGCGAAGGAGCGGCATTGGGAGGATATCATGAAATTGAAGACTGCACTTTTGAGTGCCACGGTTCTGGCTGCTTGCATGTTCGGTTCGGCTTCGGCCGGCGGCTTGACGGTCGGCTTCTCGCAGATCGGCTCGGAATCGGGCTGGCGTGCGGCTGAAACCACTGTTACCAAAGAACAGGCCAAGAAGCGCGGCATCGATCTGAAGTTTGCCGACGCGCAGCAGAAGCAGGAAAATCAGATCAAGGCATTGCGCTCCTTCATTGCTCAGGGCGTTGATGCCATTCTGATCGCCCCGGTTGTCGAAACCGGCTGGGACGACGTTCTGAAGGAAGCCAAGGAAGCCAAGATCCCGGTCATCCTTCTCGACCGCACCATCAAGGCTCCGGACGATCTGTACCTGACGGCCGTGACCTCGGACCTCGTTCATGAAGGCAAGGTCGCAGGCGACTTCCTGGTGAAGACCGTCGGCGACAAGAAGTGCAATGTCGTCGAACTGCAGGGCACCACCGGTTCCTCGCCGGCGATCGCCCGCAAGAAGGGCTTCGAAGAAGCTCTTGCCGGCCACGACAACCTCAAGATCGTTCGCAGCCAGACCGGTGACTTCACCCGCACCAAGGGCAAGGAAGTCATGGAAAGCTTCCTGAAGGCCGAAAATGGCGGCAAGGACATCTGCGCGCTCTATGCCCACAACGACGACATGGCCGTCGGCGCCATCCAGGCGATCAAGGAAGCCGGCCTGAAGCCCGGCAAGGATATCCTTGTCGTCTCTATCGACGCCGTGCCGGATATTTTCAAGGCGATGTCGGAAGGCGAGTCCAACGCCACCGTCGAGCTGACGCCGAACATGGCTGGTCCTGCCTTCGACGCGCTCGAAGCCTATCTGAAGGACAAGAAGGCTCCGCCGAAGTGGATCCAGACCGAGTCCAAGCTCTACACGCCGGCCGACAATCCGATGAAGGTCTACGAAGAGAAGAAGGGTCAGGGCTACTGATTTGAACCTGCAACCGCACTGGCCCACAATGGGCCGGTGCGGAACTGCCGGTGCCGGATCGGGCGGCAGCCCGGTCTTGGCGCGGGCGCACGGCGCAATATCAGGACACAGCAGCCCTCATGGTTCACAATAACGAGAATATTCTCGCAGCCTCGGCTATATCCAAGTTTTTTCCCGGCGCCGTCGCCCTTGATAAGGTTGATTTCACGCTGCGCCGCGGGGAGGTTCATGCGCTTCTCGGCGAGAACGGCGCCGGAAAATCGACGCTGATCAAGTGCATCACCGGCGCCTATCATCGCGACGGCGGCAGCCTGATGCTCGACGGCCAGGAAATCAATCCGGCCAATACGCTCGCTGCCCAGAAACTCGGTATCGGGACCGTTTATCAGGAGGTCAACCTCCTCGCCAATCTAAGCGTCGCTGAAAACCTCTTTCTCGGACGCCAGCCGAGGCGTTTCGGCATGACCGACGTGCGTGCGATGAACCGCAAGGCGCGCGAACTGCTCGCCGGTTACGGCATCGATATTGACGTCACCGCCGAACTCGCCCGTTTCTCCGTCGCCGTCCAGCAGGTCGTCGCCATCGCCCGTGCCGTCGATCTCTCCGGCAAGGTGCTGATATTGGACGAGCCGACGGCAAGCCTGGACAACCAGGAAGTGGCGCTGCTCTTTCGCATCATCGAGGACCTGAAGAAGCGTGGCCTCGGCATTGTCTTCATCACCCATTTCCTCGAGCAGGTCTATGCGATCAGCGATCGCATCACCGTGCTGCGCAACGGCAAGCTCGTCGGCACCCGTGACGCCGCCGAGTTGCCGCGCCAGGGTCTGATCGCCATGATGCTCGGCCGCGAGCTTGCCCAGGCGGAAGAGGCGGTCGGGGAACGCAGCATCGCGGCGGGCGAGGTCCGGTACCGCTTTTCCGGCTACGGCAAACGCGGCAAGGTCAAGCCCTTCGATCTCGATGTGCGCGCCGGCGAGGTGGTCGGCGTGGCAGGGCTGCTTGGTTCCGGGCGCACCGAAACCGCCGAGCTGCTCTTCGGCGTCGAACATGCCGATAGCGGCAGTGCGACGATCGACGGCCGGCCCGTCACCCTTTCCAGCCCGCGCGCCGCAATCGAAAAAGGTTTCGGCTTCTGCCCGGAGGACCGCAAGACCGATGGCATCGTCGGCGACCTTTCGATCAGGGAAAATATCGCACTGGCGCTGCAGGCTCGCCGCGGCTGGACCCGGCCGCTGTCGCGCGCCGAGCAGAACGCGCTCGCCGACCGCTATATCAAAGCGCTCGATATCCGCACCACCGACCGTGAAAAGCCGATCCGGCTGCTCTCCGGCGGCAATCAGCAGAAGGCGATCCTCGCCCGCTGGCTGGCAACCAATCCCAAGTTTCTCATCCTCGACGAGCCAACCCGCGGCATCGATGTCGGCGCCCATGCGGAGATCATCCGGCTCATCGAACAGCTCTGCGCCGAAGGCATGTCATTGATTGTAATTTCCTCGGAACTTGAAGAGCTTGTCGCCTATAGTTCACGTGTCATCGTACTTCGCGACAGGCAGCATATCGCCGAATTGACGGGCGAGCGCATCACCGCAGCCGGTATCGTCGATGCCATCGCCGCCGCCGAGCACAAGAAGGAGGATGCATGAAATCCTCTCGCAATGGGCTGGCCTATCGCCTGGCGCCGCAACTGATCGCACTCGTAGTCATTCTTCTGTTGAATTTCATAACGTCGCCGCAGTTTTTTAATGTCGTTGTTCAAAATGGACGCCTCTATGGCAGCCTGATCGACGTGCTCAATCGCGGCGCGCCGGTGGCCTTGTTGGCGATCGGCATGACGCTGGTGATTGCTACCAAGGGCATCGACCTGTCGGTCGGCGCGGTCATCGCCATCTGCGGCGCCGTTGCAGCCTCGTCGATTGTGTCTGGAAATTCAGTGACCTACACGATTTTTCTGACATTGGCGATCGGGCTTGCCTGCGGCGTCTGGAACGGTTTTCTGGTGGCGATCCTCAACATCCAGCCGATCATTGCCACGCTGGTGCTGATGGTCGCCGGCCGCGGCATTGCCCAGCTCATTACCGAGGGCGCGATCCTGACGTTCAACGATGACGGCCTGATCTTCTTTGGCAGCGGCTCCATGGCGCTCCTGCCGATGCCCGTTGTCATCTGGCTGCTCGTCGGTCTTCTCGTCATCCTGCTCGTTCGCCGCACGGCGCTCGGCATGCTGCTCGAGGCTGTCGGCATCAACCGGCGCGCCAGCACGCTTTCCGGCATTCAAACACCGGTGTTGCTGATGGCGGTCTATATGCTGAGCGGGCTTTGCGCCTCAATCGCGGGAATTATTGTCGCGGCCGACATCAAGGGCGCCGACGCTAACAATGCAGGTCTCTGGCTGGAGCTTGATGCCATCCTCGCCGTCGTCGTCGGCGGCAACTCGCTGCTCGGCGGAAGATTCAGCATTGTCGGCTCGCTGATCGGCGCAATGATCATCCAGGCGGTCAACACCGGCATTCTGTCCTCCGGATTTCCGCCGGAGTTCAACCTGATCATCAAGGCGGTCATTATCATCGTGATCCTCGTCATTCAGTCTCCGGCGGTGCAATCGCTCGCCATCTTCGCCAGCCACCGGCAGGGCGGAAGGGAGTAGCCGAAATGAACTCCAAATATCTGCCGCTGTTTGCGACCATCGTCATCTTCGTGCTCGCTTATGCCGGCTGCACGCTGCAATATCCGAACATGCTGTCGACGCGCGTCATCGGCAATCTTCTGACCGACAATGCCTTCCTCGGCATTGCCGCCGTCGGCATGACCTTCGTCATCATCTCCGGTGGCATCGATCTGTCGATCGGTTCGGTCATCGCCTTCACCGGCGTCTTCCTCGCGGTGATCCTGCAGAACACCTCGATCCATCCGCTGCTTGCCTTTGCGCTGGTCCTCGTCATCACCACCGCCTTCGGCGCCATCATGGGTGCCATCATCCACTATCTCGAAATGCCGGCCTTCATCGTCACGCTTGCCGGCATGTTCCTGGCGCGCGGTATCGCCTTCGTGCTGTCGATCGACAGTATTCCGATCAACCACGACTATTATTCCACGCTGACGAGCCTCTATTGGCGGCTGCCCGGCGGTGGCCGGCTGACGCTGATCGGCGCTGTCATGCTTCTGGTCTTTGCCGCCGGCATCTTCATTGCCCACCGCACCCGCTTCGGTACCAACGTCTATGCGCTCGGCGGCGGGCCGCAGACGGCGCGGTTGATGGGCGTGCCGGTCGGCCGCACGACGATCCAGATCTACGCACTGTCGGGTTTTCTCGCTGGTCTATCCGGAATCGTTTTTTCGCTGTACACCTCTGCAGGATATTCTCTTGCGGCAGTCGGCGTCGAACTTGACGCCATCGCTGCGGTGGTCATTGGGGGGACGCTGCTGACCGGAGGAGCGGGCTTCGTGGCGGGAACCTTGATCGGGATTCTGATCCAGGGACTCATTCAGACCTACATCACCTTCGACGGCACGCTGTCGAGCTGGTGGACGAAGATTCTGATTGGCCTGCTGCTATTTGCATTTATTCTGATGCAGAAGGCGATCCTGTTCCTTTCCAGCCTGAACAAGAGGTATGCCTGAGGGGGGCGGGTCCTTTGCGCAACAAATTCATCGAGGCACGCAAGACAGGGCGCCGAACCCGGACGAGCCATGCACAGGTGGTCGACGAGCTCGGTAAGGCAATCGTCGCCGGCACCTATCCGGTCGGCTCGATCCTGCCCGGCGATACCGAACTGGCTCAACGCTTCAAGGTGTCGCGCACCGTCTTGCGTGAAACGATGAAGACGCTCGCAGCCAAGGGCATGGTTGTCGCCAAGGCGCGGGTTGGCACGCGCGTGACCGAGAAAACCCTCTGGAACATGTTCGACAGCGAAATCATCGCCTGGCACTTCGATAATGGCGTGACGGAAGAATTCCTGCTGCATCTTTACGATATCCGCCTTGCCGTCGAACCCTTCGCCGCAGGTCTCGTCGCCGAGCGCGCCAGCACCGAGGAAATCGAGATGCTTCGCGAACTGGCGCAGGAAATGGCGGCCAGCGGGCATACGGCCGACAGCCTGGCGCTCGCCGACCTGCGCTTTCACCTGGCGATAGCCGAAGCCTCGCACAATCCTTTCATGCGCACCCTCGGCAGCCTCATCGAAGCGGCCCTGGTCGGCATGTTCCGCATCAGCACGCCGCCCTCCGAAAACGGGTTCGCCAATATCGCCGATACCCACATGCGCATCGTCGATGCCATCGTTTCGGGCGACAGTGCCGCGGCTCGGCGTGCGATGGAGGTCGTGATCGTGGATGGCCGCGATCACGTGCACGAGGCCTTCGCGGCCCACGGCTCTCCTGTTGTCCTGGGGCCGATTTCACCCGCAATCTAACCCTGAAATGGATTTCCGATTTCGGGAATTATGCAGTATGAGGCAGAAAAGCCGCCTCATCACGCGGATTCGCGGAGCAGATCATGGAACGTACTTGTCTTGCCGTCATCCTTGCCGCCGGTGACAGCACGCGGATGAAATCTTCGAAATCGAAAGTGCTGCATCCGGTCGCCGGCCGTCCGATGATCGCCCATGTGGTGGAGGCGGTCGCCTCCGCCGGCATTTCCTCCGTCGCCCTCGTCGTCGGCCGCAATGCCGAGGAGGTGGCAAAGGCCGCAAGCATAGACGGTGTCGGCATCCAAGCCTGTCTACAGAAGGAACGCCTCGGCACTGGCCATGCGGTGCTGGCGGCGCGCGAGGCCATCGCCAGAGGCTATGACGACATCCTCGTTACCTATGGCGACGTGCCGCTCCAGACCGACGGGCCGCTCAAGGCCGCCCGCCAGGGACTCGCCGACGGCAGCGACATCGTCGTCATCGGTTTTCATACCGACCGGCCGACCGGCTATGGCCGCCTGCTCGTCAAGGACGGCGAACTCATCGCCATCCGCGAGGAGAAGGACGCGACCGACGCCGAGCGGGCTGTGACCTGGTGCAACAGCGGATTGATGGCGATCAACGGCCGCAAGGCGCTCGATCTTCTCTCGCGCATCGGTAATGCCAATGCCAAGGGCGAATTCTATCTGACCGATCTCGTCGAGATCGCCCGTTCGCTCGGTGGCCGCGTCACCGCGGTCGACGCCCCCGAAATCGAGATGACCGGCTGCAACAACCGCGCCGAACTCGCCGTCATCGAACGCTTTTGGCAGGAGCGTCGCCGCCGCGAGATGATGCTCGCGGGCGTGACGATGATCGCGCCGGAAACGGTGTTCCTCTCCTACGACACCATCATCGCCCAAGACGCGCTGATTGAGCCGAACGTGGTCTTCGGACCCGGAGCCGTAATCGACAGCGGCGCCATCATCCACTCCTTCTCGCATATCGAGGGCGCCCATGTCAGCGAAGGCGCGACCGTCGGCCCCTTTGCGCGGCTGCGGCCGGGTGCCGATCTCGCCAACGGTTCGAAGGTCGGCAATTTCTGCGAGGTCAAGAACGGCCGGATCGGCGAGGGCGCCAAGGTCAACCATCTGACTTATATCGGCGATGCCGTGGTCGGTGCCGGCAGCAACATCGGTGCGGGCACGATCACCTGCAATTATGACGGGGTCAACAAGAGCGAAACGGTGATCGGGCAAAACGCCTTCATCGGCTCCAATTCCTCGCTGGTCGCGCCGGTTACGATCGGTGACGGCGCCTATATCGCCTCCGGCAGCGTCATCACCGCCAACGTGCCGGCCGATGCGCTGGCGCTCGGACGCGCCCGCCAGGAGATCAAGCCCGGCCGCGCGACGCTGTTGCGCGAGCGTGCGCTTGCCATAAAGGCGGCGAAGAAGGCCAAGGTTTAAGCCCGCTTTGCGTAACCGGCGGAAATTCAAAGTGACCGCGGAGCCGATTGAGAAATAAGCGGAAATCTTTAGGACTGGCCTCAATATTGAAGCCTTATGGGGATATTGCATGTGCGGAATTGTGGGGATCGTCGGAACTCAGCCTGTCGCCGGGCGCCTGGTCGATGCGCTGAAGCGCCTGGAATATCGCGGTTATGATTCTGCCGGTGTCGCCACCATCCACGAGGGTGCGATGGATCGCCGCCGCGCCGAGGGCAAGCTCTTCAATCTGGAAAAGCGCCTCGACGCCGAACCGTTGCCTGGTGCGGTCGGTATTGCCCATACGCGCTGGGCAACCCACGGCGTGCCCAACGAGACCAATGCCCATCCGCATTTCGTTGAAGGCGTGGCTGTCGTTCATAACGGCATCATCGAAAATTTCTCCGAGCTTCGCGATGAACTGACCGAAGCGGGCGCGGTCTTCGACACTCAGACCGATACCGAAGTCGTTGCCCAGCTGATGGCGAAATATCTGCGCGAGGGGCTCGAGCCGCGCGCCGCCATGTTGAAGATGCTGAACCGGGTGACCGGCGCCTATGCGCTGGCCGTCATGCTCAAGGCCGATCCCGGCACGATCATGGCCGCCCGCTCAGGCCCGCCGCTTGCCGTCGGCTACGGCCGTGGCGAGATGTTCCTGGGGTCGGATGCGATTGCGCTTTCGCCCTTCACCAACGAGATCACCTATCTGGCCGACGGCGATTGCGCCCTCATCACGCGCGACGGCGTCGCCGTGCTCGATTTTGCCGGAAAGCCGGTCAAACGGGCCCGCCAGATCTCGCAGGCGACCGCCTATGTTGTCGACAAGGGCAATCATCGCCATTTCATGGAAAAGGAAATCTACGAGCAGCCGGAGGTGATCTCCCACGCGCTCAGCCACTATGTGGATTTCGCCGAGAACACGATCGGCGCCAATGCCGCGGCGATCGATTTCAAGGCGGCAAGCAGCCTTGCGATTTCGGCCTGCGGCACCGCCTATCTCGCTGGCCTTGTCGGCAAATACTGGTTCGAGCGTTATGCCCGTCTGCCTGTTGAGATCGACGTCGCCTCCGAATTCCGCTACCGCGAAATGCCGCTCTCACCATCGCAGGCCGCACTCTTCATCTCCCAGTCGGGCGAGACCGCCGATACGCTGGCATCGCTGCGTTATTGCCGCGACAACGGCTTGAAGATCGGCGCTGTCGTCAATGTGCGCGAATCGACGATCGCCCGCGAATCCGACGCCGTCTTCCCGATCATGGCCGGTCCCGAAATCGGCGTCGCCTCAACCAAGGCCTTCACCTGCCAGCTCGCCGTGCTGGCGTCACTGGCGATCGGCGCCGGCAAGGCGCGCGGCACGGTGAGTGCTGAGGAGGAGAGGGGGCTGGTGCGCCATCTCGCCGAAATGCCGCGGATCATGAGCCGGGTGCTGAACCTGATCCAGCCGCAGATGGAAAGCCTGTCGCGTGAACTGTCGAAATGCAGGGACGTGCTCTATCTCGGCCGCGGCACCAGCTTCCCGCTCGCCATGGAAGGCGCGCTGAAGCTCAAGGAAATTTCCTATATCCACGCCGAAGGCTATGCCGCCGGTGAGTTGAAGCACGGGCCGATCGCGCTGATCGACGAGAACATGCCGGTCATCGTCATTGCCCCTTACGACCGCTTCTTCGAAAAGACCGTTTCGAACATGCAGGAGGTCGCAGCCCGCGGCGGCCGCATCATTTTCATCACCGATGACGCGGGTGCGGCGGCCTCGAAACTGCCGACCATGGCAACGATTACCCTGCCTGTCGTCGACGAAATCATCGCGCCGATGATCTTTTCGCTGCCGATCCAGCTGCTCGCCTATCACACTGCCGTTTTCATGGGCACCGACGTCGATCAGCCGCGCAACCTGGCGAAATCAGTAACAGTGGAATAAGCCTGCAAGGCCGCTGTCTTCGCTGCGAAACATATTGTGCGCACCCTCGAATTCTGGCAATTTTGGTGTGCGGACAAGGGGGAAAGGCCGGCGTTCCGGCCTGTCCACGACTGAGATGGAGCTCATCAGGAGAGATGACCGACAACACCCCCAGAATGCCGGTCGCGACCCGGCTGAGGAATAATTTTCTCGCAGGCCTGATCATCTGCGCGCCGATCGCGATTACCATCTGGCTGACCTGGACCTTCATCCACTGGTCGGACAGCTGGGTCAGGCCCTATATTCCGGCGCGCTGGAATCCGGAAAGCTATCTCAATTTCGCCATTCCCGGTTTCGGCCTGCTGACGGCGGTCGTGCTGATCACCGTTGTTGGTTTTCTCGGCAAGAACCTGATCGGCCAGAGCATCGTGGGTTTCGGCGAATCGGTCGTCCAGCGCATGCCGCTGGTGCGCACGATCTATAGAAGCGTGAAGCAGATTTTCGAAACGGTGCTGAAGGAGCAGTCTAACTCCTTTAAGAAAGTCGGCCTCATCGAATATCCCAGTCCCGGCCTCTGGGCGCTGGTTTTCGTGGCCACCGATGCCAAGGGCGAGATCGCTTCGAAGTTCAACGCCATGGGCCAGGATATGGTCGCGGTCTTCCTGCCGCCGACTCCGGTGCCGACCGCCGGTTTCCTCGTCTTCGTGCCGCGCGAGAAGATCGTGCTGCTCGACATGTCGCCGGAAGATGCGGCTAAATTCCTGATCTCAGGCGGGCTCGTGGCTCCTGAAATCCCTCAGTCCGAGCCGAAGCCGAAGCATTTGCCGCGGCCGAAGCCGGTGGCGGTTTCCAAGGCTGATTGATGCATGTCGCCCAAAAGTGTTTAGCGGTTTTGCGATAACGCCATGCATGGCGCGTAGTGGCGCGCTTCATCCTGCTCTCAGAAACCGGATCGCCTCATCTCGGCGGAAGAGATAGAGCAGGGTGCGGATCGCCTGTCCTCTTTCGCTGGTCAGTTCCGGATCGCGCTCAATGAGGTAGGCCGCATCCTTACGAGCAATCTCAAGCAGATCGGCATGCGCCTCGAGGCTGGCAATGCGAAAACCCGGCGTGCCGGATTGCCTTGTGCCGAGCAATTCGCCTTCGCCGCGCAGCTTCAGATCCTCTTCGGCGATGCGAAAACCGTCCTCCGTCTCTCGCATGATCGAAAGCCGGGAATGGCCGGTTTCGCCGAGCGGCCCCTTATAGAGCAGGATGCAGGTCGAAGCCTCATCGCCGCGCCCGACGCGGCCGCGC
This sequence comes from Rhizobium atlanticum, assembly GCF_030182485.1. NCBI lineage: Bacteria > Pseudomonadati > Pseudomonadota > Alphaproteobacteria > Hyphomicrobiales > Rhizobiaceae > Rhizobium > Rhizobium atlanticum. The sequence continues at coordinate 45,301 of NZ_JAQJCJ010000019.1, read as the reverse complement.
AGCTGATGCAGTTGCGCCAGGCCGAAGCGTTCGGCATGTTCGATCACCATGATCGTCGCATCCGGCACGTCGACGCCGACCTCGACGACGGTGGTGGCGACGAGAAGGCGGGTCTCGCCGTTCTTGAAGGCCATCATCGCCGCATCCTTCTCCGCGCCGCTCATACGACCGTGGATGAGGCCGATATCGGGACCGAGCGCGGAGACGAGCGTCGCATGCCGCTCCTCCGCCGACATCAGGTCTAGTTCTTCGGACTCCTCGACCAGCGGGCAGATCCAGTAGGCCTTCTTGCCTTCAGCGATCGCCACCCGCAGCCGTCCGACGATTTCGCCTGTTCGTTCCATCGGCACGGTGATTGTCTGGATCGGTTTGCGGCCGGCCGGCTTCTCGGTGAGTTTGGAAACGTCCATGTCGCCGAAGGCAGCCAGCACGAGCGTGCGAGGGATGGGCGTCGCGGTCATGACAAGCATATGCGGCGAGATGCCCTTCGCCGTCAGCCGCAGGCGCTGGTGAACGCCGAAACGGTGCTGCTCGTCGACGACGGCAAGCATCAGGTTTGCGTAACTGACGCTCTCCTGAAATAGCGCATGCGTGCCGATGATGATCTGCGCTGCGCCGGAGCCGATGCGTTCCAGGATGTCTTCGCGTTCGCGCCCTTTGGTGCGCCCGGTCAGCACTTCGATGCCGAGGCCGGCGGAGGCGGCGAATTTCGAGATGGTCGCGTGGTGCTGCCGCGCCAGAATTTCAGTCGGCGCCATCAGCACGGCCTGGCCGCCGGCCTCGATCACCGCCGCCATCGCCATCAGCGCCACCAGCGTCTTGCCGGAGCCGACATCGCCCTGCAGCAGCCGCAGCATCCGCTCCTGACCGGCCATGTCCTTCAGGATCTCGGCGATCGCATCGTTCTGGCTTGACGTGAGCGAGAAGGGCAGCGCCTTCACGATCTTACTGCTGACCGCACCGGTGGCATGCACCGGCTGGCCCGCCACTTTGCGCAGCCTCTGGCGCACCAAGCTGAGCGACAGTTGGCCGGCAAGAAATTCGTCATAGGCAAGCCGCCTTCGGGCAGGGGCCTGTGGATCGACATCTGCGGGATCGCGCGGCTCGTGCAGCATATGAAAGCTGTCACGGATCGACGGCAGACCCTGCTTCTGCGTCAGCATCAAGTCGATCCATTCCGGCATCTCCGGAAAGCGCGGCAGGGCGGCGTCGATAATCTTGCGCAGCGTTTTCGGCGAAAGCCCCGCCGTCAGCGGATAGATCGGCTCGACGAGCGGCAGGCTTTCGGCCTCCTCCGCTTTGACGATATAGTCGGGATGCACCATCGAGGCGCGGCCGTTGAACCAGTCGATCTTGCCGCTGACCGCCACCTCCGCATCGATGGGCAGCTGCTTTTCCAGCCATGCCGCCTGGCCGCGGAAGAAGACCAGCGTCAGCTCGCCGGTCTCGTCGTGCAGGAAGACCCGATAGGGGACATTGCTTTTGCCGCGCGGCGGCACCTGATGCCGATCGACACGTGCGGTGATGGTGACGATCGCGCCCTGCGGCGCCCGGGCGATCCCCGGCTGATTGCGCCGGTCGATCAGCGAGAAGGGAGTGTGAAACAAAAGGTCGATGACCCGGCAATCCTCCGGCGTCTCGCGTCCGAGCAGCTTGACCAGCAGTTCGGCGATCTTCGGGCCGACGCCCGGAAGGCCCGAAACGGGAGAAAACAGCGGATCGAGAATGGCGGGGCGCATGCGGCCAAAATGCGATGAACAATGCCGCCTTGGCAAGGCTGACAAGCCGCTTTCGAGGGTCTATAGAGGCGCATCAACAGGAAGGTAATGCTATGACAGGTGTCACGCTCACGAGTGCCGGTCTCGACCCGCGCCGCCGCCGGATCCTTTTCCGCTGCTGGCACCGCGGCATCCGCGAGATGGATCTGGTCTTCGGCCAGTTCGCCGAAGCCGAGCTCGCGACGCTGTCGGAAGCCGAGCTCGACGAGTTCGAAACGATTATGGCAGAAGAGGACAATGATCTGGTCCGCTGGATTATGGGAACCTGGCCAGTGCCTGAGCGTTTCCGGACTCCGATGTTTGCCAGGCTTGCCGCCTACAAGCCCGATTTCGACAAGCCCCTCAGGACGCCGGAATGATCCCTGGTTTTGATGCGAAGAAGCTTGCGGCCATTGCCGAGCCGCTGACGATCGGTAATGTGCCCGCCGGCCTCGAACCGCTGCTGCTCGCCGAGCTTGCCCGAGCGGGAGAACCGGTGGCCTATGTCATGTCGGACGGCCATCGTATGGCCGATCTGGAACAGATGCTCGGCTTCGTCGCCCCCGACATTCCGGTTCTCACCCTGCCGGCCTGGGACTGTCTGCCCTATGACCGCGTCTCGCCGAGCGCCGATACCTCGGCGCGCCGGCTTGCCGCACTCGGCGGCCTCATCGCCCATCGCAAGAAGCCGCATGCCGCGATCGTGCTCGTCACCGCCAACGCCATGCTGCAGAAGGTGGCGCCGCATGATGTCATCGAAAGCCTGAGTTTTTCGGCCCGTCCAGGCAACCAGCTGCGCATGGATGATCTCGCCGGGCGCCTGGAGCGCAACGGCTTTGACCGCGTCGCGACCGTTCGCGAAGTTGGCGAATATGCCGTGCGCGGCGGCATTCTCGATGTCTTCGTTCCCGGTTCGGAAGAGCCGGTCCGCCTCGATTTCTTCGGCGATACGCTGGAGAGTATCCGCAGCTTCGATCCCGCCAGCCAGCGCACCACCGGCCAGGTGCGCTCCCTCGATCTCAACCCGATGAGCGAGGTGACGCTGACGCCGGATACGATCGGCCGCTTCCGCAAGAACTATCTCTCCGCTTTCGGCGCGACAACGCGTGACGATGCGCTTTATCTCGCCGTTTCCGAAGGCCGGCGCTATCCCGGCATGGAGCACTGGCTGCCGCTCTTCTACGAGAAGCTTGATACCGTTTTCGATTATCTCAGCGGCTTCCGCATCATTACTGACCACACGGTGCGCGAAGCAGCCGAGGAACGCTCCAAGCTTGTCCTCGACTATTACGACGCCCGCCTCAATTCCGGTCAACCGGCCAAAGGCCAGATGGCCCAGGGCACGCCCTACAAGCCGGTGACGCCAGGCCAGCTTTATCTCGACAGCAAACTCTTCGCCAAAACCCTCGACGCACTCGGCGCGATCCGCATCAGCCCGTTCAACGAGGTCGAGGGTGAGGCAAGGCGGGTCGTCAATGTCGACGCCCGCCAGGGCCAGCGCTGGGCTCGCTCGAATGCCGAAGGCGGAGGGGATGCCGAACGCATCAACATCTTCGACGTCGTCGTCAAGCATGTCGCTGACCGCCGCGCCGCCGGCGCGAAGGTGCTCATTACCGCCTGGACAGAAGGTTCGCTGGAGCGCCTGCTGCAGGTTCTGAACGAGCACGGCCTGGAAAAGGTCAAGCCTGTCGAGGCGCTGAAGGATATACGCTCGCTGGAGAAAGGCGAGGCCGCTGCCGCGGTGCTCAATCTCGAATCCGGCTTCGAGGCGGGCGATCTCGTCGTCATCGGCGAGCAGGATATTCTCGGCGACCGCATGGTGCGCCGTTCCAAGCGCCGCAAGCGCGCCGCCGATTTCATTTCGGAGGTCGCCGGCCTCGACGAAGGCTCGATCGTCGTTCATGCCGAACATGGCATCGGCCGTTTCATCGGGCTGAAGACCATCGAGGCGGCGGGCGCCCCGCATGCATGCCTCGAACTGCAATATGCCGACGAGGCCAAGCTCTTCCTGCCGGTGGAAAACATCGATCTTCTCTCGCGCTACGGCGGCGAGGGCACCGATGCCCAACTCGACAAGCTCGGCGGTGGCGCATGGCAGATGCGCAAGGCCAAGCTCAAGCGGCGCCTGCTCGACATGGCCGATGCGCTGATCCGCATCGCCGCCGAGCGCCTTACGCGCCATGCGCCGATGCTGACGGCGCCGGACGGCCTTTACGACGAATTCGCCGCCCGCTTCCCCTATGACGAGACCGAGGACCAGGACAACGCCATCGACGCGGTGCGTTCCGACCTCGGCGCCGGCCGGCCGATGGACCGGCTCGTCTGCGGCGATGTCGGTTTCGGCAAGACCGAAGTGGCCTTGCGCGCCGCTTTCGTTGCGGCGATGAACGGCGTCCAGGTCGCGGTCGTCGTGCCGACGACTTTGCTCGCCCGTCAGCATTTCAAGACCTTCTCCGAGCGTTTCCGCGGCCTGCCGGTTCGCGTCCAGCAGGCCTCTCGCCTTGTCGGATCGAAGGAGCTGGCGCTGACCAAGAAGGAAGTGGCGGACGGCAAGACTGACATCGTCGTCGGCACGCATGCGCTGCTCGGCGCCGGCATCAAATTCGCCAATCTCGGCCTGCTGATCATCGACGAGGAACAGCATTTCGGCGTCAAGCACAAGGAGCGGCTGAAGGAGCTAAAGAGCGACGTGCATGTCCTGACGCTGTCGGCGACGCCGATCCCGCGCACGCTGCAGCTCGCCATGACTGGCGTGCGCGAACTGTCGCTGATCACCACGCCACCGGTCGATCGCATGGCGGTGCGCACCTTCATCTCGCCCTTCGACAGCCTAGTTATTCGCGAGACGCTGATGCGCGAGCACTATCGCGGCGGCCAGAGCTTCTATGTCTGCCCGAGGCTTGCCGATCTGGCGGATGTGCACGCCTTCCTGCAGTCCGACGTGCCGGAGCTGAAGGTCGCCGTCGCCCATGGCCAGATGCCGGCCGGCGAACTGGAAGACATCATGAACGCCTTCTATGAAGGCCGTTACGACGTGCTGCTGTCCACAACCATCGTCGAATCCGGCCTCGACGTGCCGACAGCCAATACGCTGATCGTCCATCGCGCCGATATGTTCGGCCTTGCCCAGCTCTATCAGCTGCGCGGTCGCGTCGGCCGCTCCAAGGTGCGCGCTTTCGCGCTCTTTACCCTGCCGGTCAACAAGGTGCTGACGGCGACGGCCGAGCGCCGGCTGAAGGTGCTGCAGTCACTGGATACGCTCGGCGCCGGCTTTCAGCTCGCAAGCCACGACCTCGATATCCGCGGCGCAGGCAACCTGCTCGGCGAGGAGCAGTCAGGCCACATCAAGGAGGTCGGTTTCGAACTTTATCAGCAGATGCTGGAAGAGGCTGTCGCCGAGGTCAAGGGTGTCGACGAAATCCACGATACCGGCTGGTCGCCGCAAATTTCGGTCGGCACCACCGTGATGATCCCCGAGAGTTACGTGCCGGACCTGCATCTGCGTATGGCGCTCTACCGCCGATTGGGCGAGATTACCGAACTCAAGGAAATCGACGGATTCGGCGCCGAGATGATCGACCGCTTCGGGCCGATGCCGATCGAAGTCCAGCATCTCCTGAAGATCGTCTACATCAAGTCGCTCTGCCGCACCGCAAATGTCGAAAAACTCGACGCCGGCCCGAAGGGTGTGGTCGTGCAGTTCCGCAACAAGGAATTTCCGAACCCGGCAAATCTCGTCGCCTATATCGGCAAGCAGGGTACGATGGCGAAGATTCGCCCCGATCACAGCCTGTTTCTGACCCGCGACCTGCCGACGCCTGAGAAGCGCTTGCAGGGCGCGGCAGTCATCATGACGCAACTGGCCGAGATGGCCAAGCAATAGAGGGAGACGCCTATGGCGACACATGCCGCGAGGATTGCCTGGCAGCGCAACGGCGAGATCTTCACCGACAACCGCTACAGCCGCGTCCATCGCTGGACCTTCGACGGCGGCATCGAGGTGAGGGCGTCCTCATCCTCGCATGTAGTTCCGTTGCCCTATTCCGCCGAGGATGCGGTCGATCCGGAGGAGGCTTTCGTCGCCTCGCTCTCCAGCTGCCACATGCTCTGGTTCCTGTCGATTGCCGCCAAGCAAGGCTTTTGCGTCGACAGCTATACCGATGCCGCGGAGGGCGTCATGGAGAAGAACAGCGAAGGCCGTCTTGCCATGACCGTAGTGACGCTAAGGCCGCATGTCGTCTTCAGCGGCGAAAAGCAGCCTTCGCTCGGCGAGCTCGACGCCCTGCATCATCGCGCCCACCACGAATGTTTCATCGCCAATTCGGTGAAAACCGAGGTGCGCTGCGTTCCGGTCTTGGGCTGAGCGGCGCCAAACCGGAAGCCCCGGAGTTTCACCCTAGGATCAGTTTCGCCTATTGCGTAATCAGAATGTCTCTAGGTCAAACGAACGTAGTTGATGCCATCGGTGTAGATGACACGACAGGCGAGCTGGTGCTGACTATCACGGATCGCTTTGAGTGGACGGTAAGAGTTGATGAGCACCTTCTGTTGCTGCAAGAAAAGCTCAAGAGCTATCTGCGCTTTGTTGAGAGCGGAGAGATGTTGGAGGTATACCCTGACGCCAAAGGCCGGGCAGTGCTGATAGACGTCGTATGCAAATATCCACCTAGCCAGCTGGCCTTAGGCTTCTACAACCAAGTTGCAAAGATCGTTGACGGGACAGGAATAAAGCTTCAACACCGCTTGTTTAGTGCAGATTAGCTACTTAGCGACGAATACGTCAACAATGCTAGTCCCCTGGCGGTTCTGACCATCCGATCAGCTTTGCCCACTCATTGGCGCCGTCCATGATGATGTCGAACACCGGATCCTTGATGTCGTAGTAGAAATCGACGTCGTCTGGAAACCTTTGGGCAAGCCGCTGCTTGATCAGGGCGTAGGCGCTTGCCGCTATCGGATGGGCGCGCAGGAAGTCGCGGCAAAGAAGAGAATATCGCTGATTGAAACGGCCCTTCTCGCGGATGTGCAGATTCGCCGAACGCCCCTTGCTGCGATAGAAGGCTTTGCGCAGGTCGTCTTCGGCCAGATCAAGTTCCGGAGGGCAGTGATCGATGACGATCGGCCTGCGCTCGAAGCCCGCCTCTGCAAATGCATCGGCATCGACGTCAGCTAGATCGTTCACCGTAAGCTGGAGATCGATGATATCCTTGGCTGGAAGCCCGGGAATGGCCGTCGAGCCGATATGATGCAGATAAGCTCCGGCGGGCGCTGCGCCCATGACGGCGCGCTTGAGCGCTGCGAAATCCTCGATCCAACTTTGTCGCGGCTGTTCGATCTCGATTCGCATCGATGGGCTCAGTTCAGCCCCGATCGCGCCTCGGCCTTTGCCTTTGCGATGTCGCGCAACGCGTTCGCCAGCACGTCAGGCGTCTGCGCGCCGCTCACGGCATACTGCTGGTCGAAGATGAAGAAGGGCACGCCGTTGACGCCCATCTCCTGTGCCGCCTTGATTTCGGCGACGATCAGATCGCTATCGGCATTGGACGCAAGCAGCGAGGCGATGACCGACCGGTCGAGGCCAGCCTTCTCGGCGATGTCGAGCAGCACCGCATGGTCGCCGACATTGCGGCCTTCTTCGAAATTCGCCTTGAACAGGGCGGTGACGACCTTGTCCTGCTTCTCGCGGCCTTCGATCATCGCCCAGTGGATCAGCCGGTGGGCGTCGAGCGTGTTCGGGCCGATCTTGATCGCCGCGAAATCGAAGGCGATGCCGACCTCGCGACCGTAGTCGGTCAGCATTTTGTGCGCCTGCGCCACGCGCTCCTCGCCCCCGAGCTTCTCAGCCAGCGCCTTCTTCTGGTCGACGCCTTCCTTCGGGTAGTCCGGATTGAGCCGATATGGCCGCCAGTTGATGTCGACGTCGATCTCGTCCTGCACTTCGGCAACGGCGAGTTCCAGCCGTGCCTTGCCGAGATAGCACCAGGGGCAGACGACATCCGAGACGACGTCGATGGTGATGCGCTCCATGATGATGTTCCTTCTGTGTGTCTCCGGAAGAGACATTGGGCCGAAGTGTTTCGGCCGCTTCTATTGGGCGCTTGTATCCCACCAGACCGGCAGCTGGTAGCCGTAAAGCGGTACCGCGTCGGGATGGCCGATGCGCTTGCTGCGGGCAACCCACTGCTGGTCCATATGGTACAGCGGCAGCACGTAGTGGCTGGATAGCAGCAGCCGGTCGTAAGAGCGCACGGCGGCAGTGAAATCCTCTTTCGAGCGTGCTCGCAATACGTGATCGATCAGCGTGTCGAGATCGGGATCATTGGCGCCGGCAAAGCTATCCTTGCCCTCTTGAGTGCGCGCTGCCGAAGACCAGCGGCCGAGTTGCTCGGTTCCAGGCGACAGCGACGAAGTATAGGACTTGATGATCATGTCGTAATCGAAGCTGTTCGTCCGGCTCTGATACTGCGAATCATCGACTGTGCGAATCGAAGCCGCAATGCCGATCGTCTGCAGCGAACGCTGATAGGCGACGGCAAGCTTCTCCTGGTCGGCATTCTGCGTCATAATCTCGAACGCGAGTTGGTGGCCGGAGGCGTCGACCATCTTGCCGCCCTGGATCGTATAGCCGCCCTGTTTCAACAATCCGACCGCCTGCTTCAGCACGTTGCGGTCACGGCCGGAGCCGTCGGTAAGCGGCAGTTTATACGTGCCGTCTAGAATTTCGGGTGCGATTTTGTCCTTGATCGGCCCGAGCAGGGCAAGCTCGGTGGCATCGGCGGGAACACCGAAGCTCGAGAGTTCGGAGTTCTGCCAGAAGCTCTGGGTGCGCTTGTAGGCGCCGGAATAGAGATTCTTGTTCGCCCATTCGAAATCGAACACCAGCGACAGGCCTTCGCGCACCTTTGGATCGGCAAAGATCGGCCGGCGCGTGTTGAACACGAAACCGAGCATGCCGCTTGGCAGTTTCGGCGTGAACACGTCCTTGATGACGGCCCCAGAGGTGGCCGCCGGGAAATTGTAAGCGTTAGCCCAATGGCCGGGATTGCCGTCGGGATAGAGGTCGACGTCCCCCTTCTTGAAGGCCTCGAACAGCGTTGTATCCTGCAGAAAATACTGAACGGTTATCTGGTCGTAATTGTCGGTCCCCACCTTCGCGGGAATATCCTTGCCCCAGTAGGTTTGATCGCGCTCATATGTGATACTCTCGCCGGGTTTCACCGTCTTCACCTTATAGGGACCGGAACCGACCGGCGGCGTCAGCGACGTACGGTCGAAGCTTTCCGGATCGATCGCATGTTTCGGCAATACCGGGAAAAGGCCGAAAATCAGCGGCGTCTCGCGGTCAGCCTTCTCATTGAAAGTGAAGCGCACGCTGTGTTCGCCAACCTTCTCCATCTTGGCGACGACTTTTAAGCGTTCGGAATAGGGCACACGTCCCTTGTCACGCATCAGCTCGAAGGTGAACATGACGTCCTCCGGCGTCACCGGCTGACCATCGGACCATTTCGCCTTCGGATTGAGGTTGAACTGGATGAAACTCCTGTCGTCGTCCCATTCGACCGTTTCGGCAAGCAGGCCGTAAAGCGTGAACGGCTCATCCCGGGAGCGCTGCATCAGCGATTCGTAGACAAGGTTTCCATATTCCGGATCCCACATGCCGCGCGCCGTCGTGCGCATGCTCTTCAGGATGAACGGGTTGAGGTTGTCGAATGTGCCGACGACGCCATAGGTGATCTTGCCGCCCTTTTTCACGTCGGGATTGACGTAGGGAAAGTGCTTATAGTCAGCCGGCAATGCCGGCCCGCCATGCATTGCTATGCCGTGCAGCGGCTCAGCGGCGACGGTGCCGCACAGCAACGAGAGGACGAGAGGGATGGCGATCCGGAGCATTCGGCGATCCTTGAATTCCGCGAAAAATGGGCATGATTCATGCCGGAGATTAGCATGGGGTCGACCGATTCCAACACGCAGGGGGCATTCTTTCCGCGGCACATGAAATTGCGTCGCAAATCGCCAAAGAAATGCTGGATATCTTGAACGCTGCGATGTAACAGGTGAACCCGAAGTTTTGGGGTCATGCATTTGCCTTATTTTTCCATGAGGTGGAGTGCCGAACGACCCGATGGTTGGGGCGGCACGTCGCTGCTCTGAACGGATATCAGGAGACGGAATTCGTTATGATGTTCAAGTCTGAAAAGAAAATGCGGGCAGCACTGTCCGTTCTGGCAGTGATGTTCGGCGCCGCTTCGGCTCCGGTCTCCTCCTTCGCACAGGATGCGGCGGCACAGGCTCCGGCCGATGCTCCGGCACAGGCCGCTGGCGCACCGAAGCTTGGCTGGTACAAGACCTGCAGCAAGCAGGAAGACAACGACATCTGTGTTGTCCAGAACCTGATCCTCGCCAATGGCGGCCAGCTCGTCACGGCTGTCGGCCTGATTTCGGTCACTGGCAAGATCAACCGCAAGCTCCTGCAGGTCTCGGTTCCCACGGCACGCCTCATTCCTCCGGGCATCAGCATGCAAATCGATGGCGGCAAGGGCCAGAAGCTCGACTACGCCGTCTGCCTGCCGGACAAGTGCACGGCCGAAATTCCGCTGACCGACGCGATGATCGCCAGCCTCAAGAAGGGCAGCGATGTGATCTTCACCTCGATCAACTTCCGCCGCGCGCCGAACCCGATCAAGATTTCGCTCGAAGGCTTCACCGGCGCTTATGACGGCGAACCGGTTTCCGAATCGAAGCTCGCCGAAAGCCAGCGCAGCCTGCAGGAAGGCATGCAGAAGAAGGCTGAAGAAGCCCGCAAAAAGCTGGAAGACGCCCAAAAGGCTGCCAAGGCTCAGTAATCTAGCCGACAGGCTTGAACAAAAACCCGGCTTCGTGCCGGGTTTTTTGTTGGTAATCTCTGCGCTCTACGCGGATAGCCTCACCCTAACCCTCTCCCGTAAGACTGGGAGTGGGGACGTGCCATGCGAGAGTTTGTGGGGGGCGAGGGCTGCGGCATATTCCCTTCTCCCCGCGAGCGGGGATCCGCTGGACGGGTCGAGACGAGTGGTTCGACCCAGGTCGGTGTCGGCAGGCGGATAAGGGGCATCCCCCACCGTAGGCCAAAAGAAAGGCCTCGCCGGGAGATGCGAGGCCTTGTTGATTTCGTCGGTCATCCGCTCCTAGTGGGCGAAGCTCATCTTGGGTTTGAACTGCCCCGACGGGGCCTGATCGAAAATCTGGTAGATCTGAGGGTTGCGAAGCGGCGTGCCGCTTTCGTCATTCACCAAGTTCTGCTCGGAGACATAAGCGACATATTCGCTTTCGTCATTTTCGGCGAGCAGGTGGTAGAACGGCTGGTCCTTGCTCGGCCGCACCTCGGCCGGAATGGAATTCCACCATTCCTCCGTGTTCGCGAATTCCGGATCAACGTCGAAGATCACGCCGCGAAACGGAAATACCTTATGCCGGACCACTTCGCCGATATTGAACTTTGCTAGTCTTTCTTTCATGGTACGACTTCCTTTCATCACCAAATTTGGTGATTGGTGCGGTGCAAATCAAGATTTTTGCACCAGCGCGTCACATGAACGTCATATCCTCCTTCTGGCGTTCATGACCCGGGGAGGTGAAAGCCCCGGCGAACCGGGACTTTCCGTCATTGCGGCCGATCAGGCCGAATAATACATGTCGTACTCGACCGGATGCGGCGTCATTTCGAAGCGCATCACCTCTGCCATCTTAAGTTCGATGAAGGCATCGATCTGGTCGTCGTCGAAGACGCCGCCTGCTGTCAGGAACTTGCGGTCCTTGTCGAGGCTTTCGAGCGCTTCGCGCAGGCTGCCGCAGACGGTCGGGATCTTTTTCAGCTCCTTCGGCGGCAGATCGTAGAGATCCTTGTCCATGGCCTTGCCCGGATGGATCTTGTTCTTGATGCCGTCTAGGCCGGCCATCAGCATGGCGGCAAAGGCGAGATAGGGGTTGGCAGTCGGATCCGGGAAGCGGACTTCGACGCGCTTGGCCTTCGGGTTGGAACCGAACGGAATGCGGCAGGACGCCGAGCGGTTGCGGGCCGAATAGGCGAGCAGAACTGGGGCTTCATAACCTGGGACGAGACGCTTGTAGGAGTTCGTCGACGGATTGGTGAAGGCGTTGATCGCCTTGGCGTGTTTGATAATGCCGCCAATGTAGAACAGGCAGGTCTCCGAGAGGCCCGCATATTCGTCGCCGGCAAAAGTCGGCTTGCCGCCCTTCCAGATCGACTGGTGCACGTGCATGCCCGAGCCGTTGTCGCCGAAGATCGGCTTCGGCATGAACGTCGCCGTCTTGCCGTAGGCGTTGGCCACCTGGTGCACGACATATTTGTAGATCTGCATCTTGTCGGCGTTGCGCACCAGCGTATCGAACTTGATGCCGAGCTCATGCTGGGCGGCGGCGACTTCATGGTGATGCTTTTCGACCACCACGCCCATCTCGGAGAGCACCGTCAGCATTTCCGAACGCATGTCCTGGGCGCTGTCAACAGGCGGAACCGGGAAATAGCCGCCCTTGACGCGCGGGCGGTGACCGAGGTTGCCGGTTTCATAGTCGGTGTCATCGTTCGACGGCAGTTCGGTCGAATCGAGCTTGAAGCCGGTATTGTAGGGATCGGCCTTGTACTTGACATCGTCGAAGACGAAGAATTCGGCTTCCGGGCCGACAAACACCGTGTCGCCGATGCCGGATGCCTTGAGATAGGCTTCGGCCTTCTTGGCGGTGCCGCGCGGATCGCGGTTATAGGCTTCGCCGGAAACCGGATCGAGAATATCGCAGACGATAACCATGGTCGACTGAGCGAAGAACGGGTCCATATGCACCGTTTCAGTGTCGGGCATGAGCACCATGTCGGATTCGTTAATGGCCTTCCAGCCGCCGATCGAAGAGCCGTCGAACATCACGCCGTCAGCGAACATGTCCTCGTCGACGCTGGCAACGTCCATCGTGACGTGCTGCAGCTTGCCCTTCGGATCGGTGAAGCGCAGATCGACGAACTTGACGTCGTTTTCCTGGATCTGCTTCAGAATTTCGCTTGCGGTCGCCATTAAATACCTTCCTCCAATTTGTGATAACAATGGGTGGGCGCGGTGACGCTATCGGACTTTGCGCGCTTGGCAAAGTGGTCAGATGGCATCGATGCCGGTCTCGCCGGTACGGATGCGGATCACCTCTTCGACGTTGGATACGAAGATCTTGCCGTCGCCGATGCGGCCGGTCTGAGCCGCCTTGCGGATGGCCTCGATGACCGCCTCCGCGTTCTCGTCCGCCAGCACCACCTCGACTTTCACCTTCGGCAGGAAGTCAACGACGTATTCGGCGCCGCGGTAGAGTTCCGTGTGGCCCTTCTGACGACCGAAGCCCTTGGCTTCCGTGACTGTAATACCCTGCAGGCCGACTTCCTGAAGGGCTTCCTTCACTTCGTCCAGCTTGAAGGGCTTAATGATCGCTTCGATCTTATTCATGAGAAAATGTCTCTCCGCTTCTCCTGTTATGGCAGGGATGTTCCCGCTCGCGGATATGATGCAGATATCGTGCCAGTTTGAAATCCGTCTTATTGAAAAAAGACGTCAATTTTGTCGAAACCGGCGCGTCCGTGGGTGATTTAATGTCGATTTGGTGACGAGAGAGGTGGAAAAACATCGCCGTCGAAGAAAAATTGGCCGAAAACCGAAAAAGTCAGGTTTTCCGTCCACTGCAAAAGCCGGTTGCGAGTCGATTAAAATATAAGCAAATGCACAAATAGAGTCCCCTTGTGCGTCTCTTCAGGCGGTTGTTTTTTGTGCGTTTTTTGAATTGAATAGGCTCATGAGCAAACATCTCTCAGAGCTTCTGGTGACGCCTGCCGAAATGAGCGCCATCGATGCGGCCGCGGCTGCTTCGGGAATCGATTCCTTCGGCCTGATGGAAAGGGCGGGGGCCGCCGCCGCGGCTGCCGCGCTCAGGCTTCATCCTGGGGCGATGCGTTTCGTCGTGATCTGCGGCCCCGGTAACAACGGGGGCGACGCCTATGTCGCGGCAAGGCATCTGCTGGAGAGCGGAGCGACCGTGGCGCTTTTTCATCTCGGCGATCCCGCAAAGCTGAAAGGCGATGCCGCCCGCGCTCGGGCCGGCTGCCCGTTGGAGGGGCAGGAGCTCGGCCTCTATCGGCCGCAAGCCGGTGACGTCGTCATCGACGGTCTGTTCGGAGCAGGGCTCGGGCGCGCGGTGCCGGCCGATGTGGGCACGTTGATCGAACGCGTCACCGAGGCTGGTTTGCCTGTGCTTGCCATCGACCTCCCCTCCGGCCTCGATGGCCGCACCGGCAAGGCGCTGGGTGCTGCCTTCCAGGCGCGCAACACCATCACCTTCATGACCCGCAAACCCGGCCATCTTCTGATGCCGGGCAGGCAGCTTTGCGGCGAGTTGGAAGTCTTCGACATCGGCATTCCCGCCCGGATTGTCCGGGCCGAGGCGGGCGGCGCCGTCGCCGAGAACACACCTGATGCCTGGAAAGGCGTGCTCCCGGCCGAGGAGCTGGAAACCCACAAATACAAGCGCGGACATCTGGTCGTTTTTTCAGGCGAGGCCGACAGGACCGGAGCTGCTCGCATGTCGGCGGTCTCCGGCCTGAAGGCCGGCGCCGGCCTGGTAACGATCGCTGCCCCCGGCGCGGCGATGGCCGCCAATGCCGCGCATCTTACAGCCGTCATGCTGCATGCAGTCGACGACGAGGCGGATCTGGCAGGATGGCTCTCCGACAAACGGCTGCAGACCTTCGTGCTCGGCCCCGGTTTTGGCATCGGCGCGAGAGCCCGCGGCTTCGTCGCTGCGCTTGCCGATCGCCGGCTCGTGCTCGATGCCGACGGCATCTCTTCATTCAAGGACGATCCGCAACAGCTTTTCGCCCTGTTCCGGGGCGAACCGCGCCTGGTGCTGACGCCGCACGAGGGCGAATTTTCGCGGCTCTTTCCCGACATCGGCGACGACGAGGCGCTGGGGAAGGTGGACAAGGCCGTGGCCGCCGCGCGCCGCGCCAATGCCGCGATCGTCTATAAGGGGGCCGATACCGTCATCGCCTCGCCGGACGGGCGCGCGCTCATCAATACCAATGCGCCTGCCTGGCTTGCCACCGCAGGTTCCGGCGATGTGCTTGCCGGCATTATCGGGGGATTGCTTGCCCAGGGATTGCCGGCCTTCGAGGCCGCGGCCGCCGGCGTGTGGCTGCACGGAGCGGCAGGTCAGCGCACCGGCAAGGGATTGACGGCGGAAGATCTGGCGGCGGCGGTATTGCCGCTTTAACCGACTTATTCCTCGAGCAACCTCTGCAGGGCGATCGCCCCGTGCGGCGCATTGACTTTGCCCTCATGGATCATGAAAGCGAAGATGTCGCGCGGCTCGGCCGTCACCTGGCGATCCGCGTCGATCAGCGGCAGATCGTCCGGGACTTTGCCCTCGGCCCAAGTCTCGAGCCGCTTTGCCCAGGCCTTCAGATCCTTGTCGGGATAGCAGGTCGGAATATCATCCGATCCCTTCTGCAGCCGGGCATAGACGAAATCGGCCGTCACATCGGCGATCATCGGATATTCGAAATGTTCGGCGCAGACCGGCGCCACCCCATATTTCGCCAGCAGTCCGACGAATTCCGGCACCTTGAACGAATCGTGCCGCACTTCGACCACATGGCGGAGCTTCAGCCCGTCCTGCTTTGCCGGCAGCAGCTTCAGGAAGGCTTCGAAATCGTCCGGATCGAACTTCTTCGTCGGCGCGAACTGCCAGAGCAGCGGCCCGAGATGGTCGCCGAGCTCGCTGATTCCGGATGTGAGGAAGCGCTCCATCGATTCACCAGCCTCGGCCAGCACCCGCCGATTGGTAACGAAACGCGTGGCCTTCAGCGAAAAGATAAAGCCATCGGGTACATCCGCTGCCCATTTCGCAAAGACCGCAGGCTTTTGCGTGCTGTAATAGGTGCCGTTGACCTCGATGACCTTCAGCTGACGGCTGGCATAATGCAGCTCGTCCTTCTGTTTCAGGTCTGCCGGAAAGAAATGCCCGCGCCAGGGCTCGAAGGTCCAGCCGCCGATGCCGGTGCGGATAGTGCCGGATTTAGCCATGTCGTCCTCCCAGTTCGCGGCAGTCAGGCCGCATGAATCTTTTTCATCATGTCGACGAGCGTCCATCCTGGCCGATAAGGGTTCGGCCGGCGACCCGTTTCCTGAAATCCGAAGGCGCGATAGAGTGCGACATTCCGCTCCATCCGAGCATTCGTATAGAGCCGGATCTCCGGCGTGGCCCATTCCCGCGCCTTGCCTTCCAGCCAGTTGAGCATCGCCCGCCCATGCCCGGCGCCCTGAAAGGCGGGTAAGACGGCGATGCTGAACAACATGAGGTGATCGGGATGCCGCTCGACGACGACAAGGCTTGCCGCTTCTCCATCGGTCTCACGCAACCACACCTCGCCGCGTTCGATGCGTGGCGCGTAATCTTCCGTCACCGGGATCGGCGGTGCGCCGAGGCGTTCGGTATAGGGCTTGTAGGCGGCTGCGGTCAGGGCCGTGACCGTTTGGAGATCGTCGGGCGAGGCCAGCCTCATCCTCATTCCGCTGCAACCGCCTTCTTCGCCGGCCGCCGCTCAAGCAGCTCCTTCAGGAATTGGCCGGTATAGGACCGCTTTTCCCGGACGATCGCTTCCGGTGTGCCTGTCGCGACGATTTCGCCGCCGCCATCACCGCCTTCGGGGCCGAAATCGAGCACCCAGTCTGCTGTCTTGATGACTTCGAGATTGTGCTCGATCACCACCACCGAATTGCCCTGGTTGACGAGTTCGTGCAGCATCTCCAGGAGCTTGGCGACATCGTGGAAGTGCAGGCCGGTCGTCGGCTCGTCGAGAATGTAGAGTGTGCGTCCGGTCGAGCGTTTCGACAGCTCCTTGGCGAGCTTGACGCGCTGCGCTTCGCCGCCCGAGAGGGTATTCGCCTGCTGGCCGACCTTGATGTAGCCGAGCCCGACATCCTTCAGCGATTGCAGCTTGTCGCGCACGGCAGGTACCGCCGCAAAGAAATCGACGCCTTCTTCCACCGTCATGTCGAGCACGTCGGCGATCGACTTCTGCTTGAAGGTGACGTCGAGCGTCTCTCGGTTGTAACGTTTGCCGTGGCAGACGTCGCAGGTGACGTAAACATCGGGCAGGAAGTGCATCTCGATCTTGATGACGCCGTCGCCCTGGCATGCCTCACAGCGTCCGCCCTTGACGTTGAAGGAAAAGCGCCCCGGCTGGTAGCCGCGCGCTTTCGCTTCCGGTAAGCCCGCGAACCAGTCGCGGATCGGTGTGAAGGCGCCGGTATAGGTCGCAGGGTTCGAGCGCGGTGTGCGGCCGATCGGCGACTGGTCGATATCGATCACCTTGTCGATATGCTCGAAACCGTCGATGCGGTCGTGGTCGGCCGGAATTTCGCGCGCGCCCATGACACGCCGTGCCGCCGATTTATAGAGCGTCTCGATCAGGAACGTGGACTTGCCGCCGCCGGAAACGCCGGTCACCGCCGTGAACACGCCGAGCGGGATCGACGCCGTGACGTTCTTCAAATTGTTGCCGCGTGCGCCGATCACCTTGATCTCGCGGCCCTTCTTCGGCTTGCGGCGCTCATGGGGAACGGGCACGCCGAGCTCGCCGGAGAGATATTTGCCGGTCAGCGACTTCGGATTGTCCATGATATCCTGCGGCGTGCCGTGGGCGATGACCTGGCCGCCGTGAATGCCTGCCGCCGGGCCGATATCGACGACGTCGTCGGCCGTCATGATCGCGTCCTCGTCATGTTCGACGACGATCACCGTGTTGCCGATATCGCGCAGGTGCTTCAGCGTGTCGAGCAGTCGGGCATTGTCGCGCTGATGCAGGCCGATCGACGGCTCGTCGAGCACATAGAGCACACCCGTCAGGCCCGAGCCGATCTGCGAGGCGAGCCGAATGCGCTGGCTCTCGCCGCCCGACAGCGTGCCCGAATTGCGCGAAAGGCTGAGATATTCCAGGCCGACATCGTTGAGGAATCGGAGGCGGTCGCGGATTTCCTTGAGGATGCGGACCGCAATCTCGTTCTGCTTGGCGTTGAAGCTCGCCGGCAGCGCCTCGAACCAGTCGCGGGCGACGCGGATCGACATGCCGGTCACTTCACCGATATGCAGCCTGTCGATCTTCACCGCCAAGGCCTCCGGCTTCAGGCGGAAGCCGTTGCAGGAAGGGCAGGGAGCGGCCGACATGAAGCGCTCGATATCTTCGCGCGCCCAGGCGGAATCCGTCTCCTTCCAGCGGCGCTCGAGATTGGTGACGATGCCTTCGAAATTCTTGTGCGTCGTATAGGAACGGGCGCCGTCGGCGTAGTGGAACTCGATCTTGTCGTCCGTGCCGTTGAGGATGACGTCCTTGGCCTCGTCGGACAGGTCGTTCCAGCGGGTGCCGAGCTTGAAGCCGTAATGTTTGCCGAGCGCTTCCAGCGTCTGGTTATAATAGGGCGAGGTCGACTTGGCCCAGGGCGCGATCGCCCCGTCGCGCAGCGTCCGCTCCGGTTCGGGCACGATCAGGTCGGGATCAATCTTCTGCTGGGCGCCGAGACCGTCGCAGGTCGGGCAGGCGCCGAAGGGGTTGTTGAAGGAGAAGAGCCTGGGTTCGATTTCCGGGATGGTGAAGCCCGAGACCGGGCAGGCGAATTTTTCCGAAAACAGCACGCGCTCATGCGTCTCGTTCAGCGACTTGTTGGCCGAACCGCCGGCCGAAGTCTCCTCCGGCGGCAGCGGCTTGTCGGCGAATTCGGCGATCGCCAGCCCGTCGGCGAGTTTCAGGCAGGTTTCAAGGCTGTCGGCCAGGCGTGCCGACACATCCGGGCGCACGACGATACGGTCGACCACCACGTCGATGTCGTGCTTGTATTTCTTGTCGAGAACAGGCGCCTCGGCGATCTCGTAAAACTGCCCGTCAACCTTGACGCGCTGGAAGCCCTTCTTCATCAGCTCCGCCAGTTCCTTCTTGTATTCGCCCTTGCGGCCGCGCACGAGCGGCGCGAGAATGTAAAGGCGCGTGCCCTCGCCGAAAGCGAGGATGCGGTCGACCATCTGGCTGACGGTCTGGCTCTCGATCGGCAGGCCGGTCGCCGGCGAATAGGGAACGCCAACGCGGGCAAAGAGCAGGCGCATGTAGTCGTAGATCTCGGTGACGGTGCCGACCGTCGAGCGCGGGTTGCGCGAGGTGGTCTTCTGCTCGATCGAAATGGCAGGCGACAGCCCGTCGATCTGGTCGACATCGGGCTTCTGCATCATTTCGAGGAATTGCCGGGCATAGGCCGACAGACTCTCGACATAGCGCCGCTGGCCCTCGGCATAGATCGTGTCGAAGGCGAGCGAGGATTTGCCCGAGCCTGAAAGACCGGTCATGACGATCAGCTTGTTGCGCGGCAGATCGAGATCGATGCTCTTTAGATTGTGCTCGCGCGCGCCACGGATGGAGATCGTCTTCAGTTCGCTCATCGTCTCTGCTTTGGTTTTCTGGATAACAGCCCTTATTTAGTGATGCCGACGGGCGAGTCGAGGCTGAATATCCTGGATGGCTCAAGGTTTTCGATTCTGTTGACAGGATCATACGGATAAACTAGAACAAATAAAGAACAAAATTCCTGATGGATGCATGCGGCTTTCTGATGGGATTAATTGTGGATTAAACACCGTTCGCGCGCATCTGCGGTCTCTATGGTTTAAGGTGCGCTGATCGATCAACGCCGCCGGGCAGGGCGGCAGGCAGGGTGAGAAGCATGGCTGGTAGCGTAAACAAGGTAATTCTGGTTGGAAACGTGGGTGCAGACCCCGAAATCCGCCGCACTCAGGATGGCCGGCCGATCGCCAACCTCCGTATCGCGACCTCGGAAACCTGGCGCGACCGCAATTCCGGCGAGCGCCGCGAGAAGACCGAATGGCACACCGTCGTCGTCTTCAACGAAGGCCTTTGCAAGGTCGTCGAGCAATATGTGAAGAAGGGCGCCAAGCTCTACATCGAAGGCCAGCTGCAGACCCGCAAATGGCAGGATCAGCAGGGCCAGGATCGCTATTCGACGGAAGTGGTGCTGCAGGGCTTCAATTCGACGCTGACGATGCTCGACGGCCGCGGCGACGGCGGCGGCGCAAGCTCCGGCTTCGGCGGCGGCCGTGGCGGCAGCAGCAGCAATGATTACGGCGACGATTACGGCGCCCCGGCTCCCTCTTCATCGCCGAGCCGCGGCGGTGGCGGCGGCAACTTCTCGCGCGATCTCGACGACGACATCCCGTTCTGATCGGCCGCCTACTCTCGCTTTATGAGAGCATGATGTCCTGGGCGGGCGTCATGCTCTTTTTCTTTGATGCCAGGGCAGATGGTCTAAACGGATCGCGCGGTGCATCTGCCGCGCTTTTTATCGAGGCGTCGCGCTGATGAGGTTGAGCGCGGCTTTCGCGCCGTCGACGACGAACTGCACCGCAAGGGCTGCGAGGATAACGCCGAGCAGGCGGGTCAAAATCGCCCGGCCGGTGACGCCGAGGAAACGGTCAAGCCTTTCGGCGACGAGCAGCATGAGGAAGGTCAGCAGCAGATTGGCGGCGATGACGGCGATCAGCTGCGCTTTTTCGATCGTCGTCGGCAGCGTGCCCGCAAGCAGGATCGTCGCCGAGATCGCGCCGGGGCCGGCGATCAGGGGAAGGGCGAGGGGAAAGACGGCGATATTTTCGATATGATCCTTGGTGACGGCCGCCTCGGAGGCCTTCTCCTTGCGTTCCTGCCGCCTTTCGAAAACCATCTCGAAGGCGATCCAGAAGAGCAGCAGTCCGCCGGCGATGCGGAAGGCGCCGATGGAGATCCCGAGCACGCCGAGCACGCTTGAGCCGAACAGGGCGAAGACGGCGAGGATGATGAAGGCGATGGTCGAGCCGCGCAGCGCTACCTGGGTACGCTCGGTCCGGCTCATGCCTGCCGTCAGTCCCAGGAAGATCGGCGCGAGCCCTGGCGGATCGATGGTGACGATGAGCGTTGTGAAGGCGTTGATCAGTTGGTCGGCGCTTGCCATCGTCTCTCCCGAACCCCATATGAATGCCGGGGTTTTCATGATTGTGAAGCGGGGATTCCGATTTGGCAAACATCCAGCGGCGTATTGCCCGATCCGGCCGCGAAAGTTATGTGTTTTACCCTCTTTAAGCCGCAAAAGCCTGTTCAAAACGCGCTCAGAAATTGGCGCGGGAACAGGCTTTCCGCTATAAATCTTCAAGTGATTCTAGAAGAGATCGTGATCTGTTTTGACTGAGCAAACACCCCCCGGCGGCGGGAAGCTCCCGCCAGGCATCGAGCCCATCTCCATCATGGAGGAAATGCAGCGGTCGTATCTCGATTACGCCATGAGCGTCATCGTCAGCCGCGCGTTGCCCGATGTGCGCGACGGCCTGAAGCCCGTGCACCGGCGCATCCTCTACGGCATGTCCGAGCTCGGCATCGACTGGAACAAGAAATACGTCAAATGCGCCCGCGTCACCGGCGACGTGATGGGTAAATACCATCCGCACGGCAACGCCGCGATCTATGACGCGCTCGCCCGCATGGCGCAGCCGTGGTCGCTGCGCCTGCCGCTGATCGACGGTCAGGGCAATTTCGGCTCGGTCGACGGCGATCCGCCGGCGGCCGAACGATACACCGAGTGCCGTCTGGAAAAGGCTGCCCATTCGCTGCTCGACGATCTCGACAAGGAAACCGTCGACTTCCGCGACAACTATGACGGCACGCTGTCTGAGCCGGTCGTTGTTCCCGCCAAGTTCCCGAACCTGCTCGTCAACGGCGCCGGCGGCATCGCTGTCGGCATGGCGACCAATATACCGCCGCACAACCTCTCCGAAGTCATCGACGGCTGCATCGCGCTGATCAACGATCCGGCGATCGAGCTGCCGGAGCTGATGCAGATCATTCCCGGTCCCGATTTTCCTACGGGCGCGAAGATCCTCGGCCGTGCCGGCATCCGCTCGGCCTACGAGACTGGCCGCGGTTCCGTCATCATGCGCGGCGTCGCCACCATCGAGCCGATGCGCGGCGACCGCGAGCAGATCATCATCACCGAAATTCCCTACCAGGTGAACAAGGCGACGATGATCGAGAAGATGGCCGAGTTGGTGCGTGAAAAGCGCATCGAGGGTATCTCCGATCTGCGCGACGAATCCGACCGTCAGGGCTATCGCGTCGTCATCGAGTTGAAGCGCGACGCCAATGCCGAGGTCATCCTCAATCAGCTTTATCGCTACACGCCGCTGCAGACGTCCTTCGGCTGCAATATGGTGGCGCTGAACGGCGGCAAGCCAGAGCAGCTGACGCTGCTCGACATGCTGCGCGCCTTCGTCTCCTTCCGCGAAGAGGTCGTTAGCCGGAGAACGAAATTCCTGCTGCGCAAGGCGCGTGAGCGTGCCCACGTCTTGGTTGGTCTCGCCATTGCGGTGGCTAATATCGACGAGGTCATCCGCGTCATCCGCCAGGCGCCGGATCCGCAATCGGCCCGCGAAGAGCTGATGACGCGCCGCTGGCCGGCCGAAGATGTCGAAAGCCTGATCCGTCTGATCGACGATCCGCGCCACCGCATCAACGACGACCTCACCTACAACCTCTCCGAAGAGCAGGCGCGCGCCATTCTTGAGCTCCGCCTTGCTCGCCTGACGGCACTCGGCCGCGACGAAATCGGTGATGAACTTAATAAGATAGGCGAGGAAATCCGGGATTATCTCGATATTCTTTCCTCGCGGGTCCGCATCCAGACCATCGTCAAGGACGAACTAACAGCCGTTCGCGACGAATTCGGCACTCCGCGCCGCACCGAGATCGTCGATGGCGGCCTCGAGATGGACGATGAGGATCTCATTGCCCGCGAGGACATGGTCGTCACCGTCTCGCATCTCGGCTACATCAAGCGCGTGCCGCTGACCACCTACCGGGCCCAGCGCCGCGGCGGCAAGGGCCGCTCCGGCATGACCACCCGCGACGAGGATTTCGTTAGCCGGCTATTCGTCGTCAATACCCATACGCCGGTTCTGTTCTTCTCGTCGCGCGGCATTGTCTACAAGGAGAAGGTCTGGCGCCTGCCGATCGGCACGCCGACCTCGCGCGGCAAGGCGCTGATCAACATGCTGCCGCTCGAACCCGGCGAACGCATCACCACCATCCTGCCCTTGCCCGAGGATGAGGCGAGCTGGGACAATCTCGACGTCATGTTCTCGACGACGCGCGGTACGGTTCGCCGTAACAAGCTTTCGGACTTCGTCCAGGTAAACCGCAACGGCAAGATCGCCATGAAGCTCGAGGAAGAGGGCGACGAAATCCTCTCCGTCGAGACTTGCACTGATCGGGATGACGTTCTTCTGACCACGGCGCTTGGCCAGTGCATCCGCTTCTCCGTCGACGACGTTCGTGTCTTTGCCGGCCGCAACTCGATCGGCGTGCGCGGCATCAATCTCGGCGACGGCGACCGCATCATCTCGATGACGATCGTCGGCCATGTTGATGCCGAGCCATGGGAACGTGCCGCCTACCTCAAGCGCTCCGCCGCCGAACGCCGTGCGATAGGCGTTGATGAAGAGGACATCGCTCTCGTTGGCGAAGAAGTCACAGAAGAGGGGCAGCTTTCCGACGAGCGCTACGAAGAACTGAAGGCGCGCGAGCAATTCGTGCTCACCGTCTCCGAAAAGGGCTACGGCAAGCGTTCTTCCTCCTACGACTTCCGCATCTCCGGCCGCGGCGGCAAGGGCATCCGCGCCACCGATACGTCGAAAACCGGAGAGATCGGCGAGCTTGTGGCGGCCTTCCCGGTTGATGACGGCGATCAGATTATGCTGGTCTCCGACGGCGGCCAGCTGATCCGAGTGCCGGTCGGCGGCATCCGCATCGCCAGCCGCGCCACAAAGGGCGTCACCATCTTCTCGACGGCCAAGGACGAGAAGGTCGTCTCGGTCGAGCGCATCAGCGAACCGGAGGATGATGAGACGGAAGGCACGGTCGACGCGGCCGAAGGTACCGCCGGCGCCGATGAAACACCTGTCGCCGATGGCGATCCGGGCGGTGCTGCCGAGGAATGATCGAATGAACTGGGCGGCTTCAAGCCGCCCTTTTCTGTTAGAGCTTGCTTCCAAGCTGAAGCACTCTGTTGGCTCAAGCCGGTTCATTGCCCAAGAAAAAGCCGGACGCTGATTGCATCCGGCTTTGAAAAGCACAGGCGGCGAAAGGGTGCCGCCCATGGGAGGGGAAGAGAGGAATGTCAGAACGCGCTATGCTTTTCGTTCAGCGCCTTCACCTCTTCGCCTTCGCGCCGCAGCGCTGATATCGTCGAGGCCACAGACACGATGAACATGACGCTGATGAGGGCGGTTAGCACTGTCAAGATCGTGAACATAGGCATTCCTTTCCTGGGGAGTTGCTTACTCGCTCCTCAGTACTGGCCCAGTACGGCCGTGCGGGCCGAGGCATAGGGGCCATAAACCTTGGAGGTATCGACCTTCTGATCATAAAGAGCGACAGTTGCGGTGAGCATGCCCGTGACCATAACCATCCAGAGCACGTTAATCATCGTAATCTTGCCGGGCATTATTAGTCCTTCCTGCCGCGCTTTGACGCATTTCTGTGTCGGTTGAGTGAACGCATCCGTTTAAGAATGGTTCCGTCGGATGTTGAGGGGGTGTTTAGCAATGGCGGTCTGAAGCCTCCTTGAATGTCTCGTTCATCTGGCGTTCAGATTCGAAGACCGTTTCTCCTGGCGCAGCCGGCCTTCATTCCGCGCAGCCGGCCTTGAGCACGCACGATCGCCGCATGTTCGGCAAGCTCCGGCCGCACCCAGTTCACCTCGTGGCGATCGGCGAAATAGCCATAGGCGAGCTCGGCGGCGAGGGAGAAAGTGACGGCAAACGCAACGAGCACGATCAGCATGGATCCAGGTCTTTCGGGAGCGCCAGCTGCCGGAATGGCATCGGCTGCATTGATGATCCGAGTTAAGCAGATCCCGTCTGAAACGGCCTTGAATGGCATGTTCATCCGCTGTTCAGCCGTGCGGCGGGGCCCGGTAAATCACTTGCGACAAGTCTGCATCCGTGACAAAAGGCGTCAAACGAAATGGCCGGGCCAGATGACGACAGCTTTTTATCCTGGGTCCTTCGACCCGATCACCAACGGACATGTAGATGTTCTGGTCCAGGCGCTGAATGTCGCCGAAAAAGTCATCGTCGCGATCGGCATCCATCCCGGCAAGGCGCCGCTCTTTTCGTTCGAAGAGAGAGCCGAGCTGATCCGCCTGTCGCTGGCCGAAGTCTTGCCCGGTAAGACCGGCAACATCACTATCGTCGCCTTCGACAATCTCGTCGTCGATGCCGCCCGTGCCCATGGCGCCACGCTTCTGATCCGCGGCCTCCGCGATGGCACGGACCTTGATTATGAAATGCAGATGGCCGGCATGAACCGAACGATGGCGCCCGATATCCAGACCATCTTTTTGCCGGCCGGCACGGCGTCGCGGCCCATTACCGCCACATTGGTCCGCCAGATCGCCGCAATGGGCGGCGATGTCAGCGCTTTCGTCCCGGCCGCGGTCCTGCAAGCCCTCACATCCAAGCGCCCAAACTAGCAAGCGCAAAAGCCTAGGCGGATAACGCCGCAACGGAGCTCACATGAAACTCTTCTATCTCGCATTTGCCGGCGTGCTGTATCTCGCCTCCTTCGCGGGGGATGCGTTGGCCCAGTCGGCCGATCATTATCTCACCATTCAGCTGAAGAACGGCCCGGTGGTGATCCAGCTGATGCCGGATGTAGCGCCGAAACATGTCGCCCAGATCGAGGCGCTTGCCAAGAAGGGCGAATATGACAACGTCGCCTTCCACCGCGTCATCGACGGCTTCATGGCCCAGACCGGCGACGTCAAATACGGCAACATGGAGAAGGGCTTCGATGCCAGCCTCGCCGGCACGGGCTCCTCCGACATGCCCGATATCCCGGCTGAATTCTCCAAGACACCGTTCGTGCGCGGCACCGTCGGCATGGCCCGCTCGCAGGATCCGAATTCCGCCAATTCGCAGTTCTTCATCATGTTTGCCGACGGTTCCTTCCTCAACGGTCAGTACACCGTTGTCGGCAAGGTCGTGTCCGGCATGGAGAACGTAGACAAAATCAAGCGCGGCGAAGGCCAGAATGGCGAAGTCAAAAATCCCGACCGGATGATCAAGGTCACTCTGGGCAAGAAGTAAGTTACGAGAGAAGGAAGAGGAGAAGATAATGGCCGAGATCAAGGATCCCGAAAACACCGTCATTCTAGAAACCACCAAGGGCAAGGTTGTCATTCAGCTTCTGCCGCAGGTCGCGCCGGAGCATGTCGCCCGCATCAAGGAACTCGCCCGCGAGAAGGCCTATGACGGCGTCGTTTTCCACCGCGTCATCCAGGATTTCATGGCTCAGACGGGCGATGTCGAATATGGCAAGAAGGGTTCGGAAACCTTCAATCCCGGCCGCGCCGGAATGGGCGGCTCCGCCAAGCCGGACCTGAAGGCGGAGTTCTCGGCGACGCCGCATGTGCGCGGCACCTGCTCGATGGCGCGTTCGCAGAACCCGAACTCGGCCAATTCGCAGTTCTTCATCTGCTTCACCGACGCTCCGTGGCTGAACAAGCAGTATTCCGTCTGGGGCCAGGTGATCGAAGGCATGGACAATGTCGACAAGATCAAGCGCGGCGAGCCGGTCTCCGATCCGGACTCGATCGTCTCTATGCGGGTTGCCGCCGACGTCTGATTGTGATTTCTGCTGAAACCCGCCCTTGCGCGAGAGCGCGGGGCGGGTTTCGCTTTGCCTGAAAGTACACTTATGCGCGTTGATCTTTTCGATTTCGATCTGCCCGAGGAGCGCATCGCCCTGCGGCCCGCCGAGCCGCGCGATAGCGCGCGCCTGCTCGTGGTTGATGCAAATGCGGCAAGCGCGCTATCGGATCACCGCGTTTCCGATCTGCCATCGTTCTTGCGGTTAGGCGATGCGCTTGTCTTCAACGATACCAAGGTCATTCCCGCCCAGCTCGAGGGCATCCGCCATCGCGACGGCGCCGGCGGTCAGCAGGTCTCGGCAACGCTGCACATGCGCGTCGGTCCCAGCCGTTGGAAGGCATTCGCCAAACCGGGCAAGCGCATCAAGGAAGGCGATCGCATCGCCTTCGGCCACAGCGGCGAAAGCTGCATGATCGGCTCGCTCGATGCGACGGTGGAGGAGAAAGGCGAAGCGGGCGAAGTGACGCTCGCCTTCGATCTTTCCGGTCCGGTGCTCGACGAGGCGATCGCCGCCGTCGGCCATATTCCGCTGCCGCCCTATATCGCAGCCAAGCGCCCCGAGGACGAGCGCGACCGGGCCGACTACCAGACGATCTATGCCCGCGAGGAGGGCGCCGTCGCAGCCCCCACCGCCGGCCTGCATTTCACGCCTGGGCTGTTCGAGGCCCTGGACAAGGCCGGCATCGAACGCTATTTCGTCACGCTGCATGTCGGCGCCGGCACTTTCCTGCCTGTTAAGGCTGATGATACCGACGATCACAAAATGCATCTCGAAAGCGGCTATGTCAGCGCCGACGTCGCCGCGCGCTTGAATGCTGTGCGGGAAAGAGGCGGGCGCATCGTCTGTGTCGGCACGACCTCGTTGCGGCTGATCGAGAGCGCCGCCGGGGAAAGCGGAGAGATCAAGCCCTGGGCCGGCGCCACCGGCATCTTCATCACGCCCGGCTACCGCTTCAAGGCGGTCGACATGCTGATGACCAATTTCCACCTGCCGCGCTCAACGCTGTTCATGTTGGTCTCGGCCTTCGCAGGCTTCGAAACCATGCATGCGGCCTATGAACACGCGATTTCTACGGGCTACCGCTTCTACTCCTACGGCGACGCGAGCCTTCTTTTCCGGAAAGACTAGATGACAGAGAATTTCCAATTCACGCTCGAGAAGACCGATGCCGGCGCCCGTCTCGGTGAGATTTCCATGCCGCGCGGCGCGATCCGCACGCCGGCCTTCATGCCGGTCGGTACAGTCGGCACCGTCAAGGCCATGTATCTCGATCAGGTGCGGGAGACCGGCGCGGACATCATCCTCGGCAATACCTATCACTTGATGCTGCGCCCCACAGCGGAGCGCGTCGCCCGCCTCGGCGGCCTGCACAAGCTGATCCGCTGGGAACATCCTATCCTGACGGATTCAGGCGGCTTCCAGGTCATGTCGCTCTCCGGCCTGCGCAAGCTCGACGAGCAGGGTGTCACGTTCAAGTCGCATGTCGACGGCAGCCTGCATCATATGTCGCCGGAGCGCTCGATCGAGATCCAAGGGCTGCTCGGCTCCGACATCCAGATGCAGCTCGATGAATGCGTGGCGCTGCCGGCCGAACCGAAGGAGATCGAGCGCGCCATGGAAATGTCACTGCGCTGGGCCGAGCGCTGCAGGGTGGCCTTCGGCGAGCAGCCGGGCAAGGCCATGTTCGGCATCGTGCAGGGTGGCGATATTCCGGCGCTGCGCGTCCGTTCGGCCGAGGAACTCACCAAGCTCGGCCTCAAGGGCTATGCCGTCGGCGGTCTTGCGGTCGGCGAGCCGCAGGACGTGATGCTGAACATGCTGAAAGAGACGCTTCCCGTCCTGCCCGTGGAAAAGCCGCGTTACTTGATGGGCGTCGGCACGCCTGACGATATCCTCAAATCCGTCGCCCGTGGCATCGACATGTTCGACTGCGTCATGCCGACCCGCTCCGGCCGCCATGGCCTGGCCTTCACCCGCCGCGGCAAGGTCAATATCCGCAATGCCCGCCATGCCGAGGATATGCGCCCGCTCGACGAACAATCCAGCTGCCCGGCTTCGCGCGATTATTCGCGCGCCTATCTCCACCATCTCGTCCGCGCCAACGAAGCCCTCGGCGGCATGCTGCTCTCCTGGCACAATCTCGCTTATTATCAGGAACTGATGCAGGGCATCCGCAAGGCGATCGCCGAAGGCCGCTTCGCCGATTTCATGGCGGAAACTATGGAGGAATGGGCGAGGGGTGATCTCGAGCCGGTCTAAGCGCTAGCTGAGTCTACGTGACCGGCAGACGGTGGATTCGGCGAAACAATCATTCTGAGTTTCTTGCGCACCGGTTCGTCAAAGCGAGTGGTGATAATGCCAGCCAGAATGAAAAGCGCTATGACGACAATCATGCCGGCTGCTGGAGAGGCGGGAAGGTTGAAGCCCTGTTGCCGCAGTACATGCAGCAGGCTGAATATCGGTCCGTGCAGGATATAAATAGGATAGGAAAGCCGTCCCAACCATCGGAATATCAGTTCCATTCGGCCGGTCTGCGTCGTGCGCATTGCAATCCAAACGATAGCCGGGAAAATCACGAGGCATATTGAAAGATCGAAACATGGGAAGCCGAAGAATATGATGGCCGGTATGTTTGTGATCAGGATCAAACAACCGCAGATAAGAAGGCCCGTAACGTTGCCGTTCTTGACCGTGTTCGGTTTTCGGACGTCATATAACCTGTAGAGGCATATCCCGAGTGAAAACGAAAACAGCACTCGCGAAAAGCCAAATGCGAAGTAGCCTGCTTGGTGTCCAATATCGAAATTGCCTCCGACCCATGCCCCATATGTAGTGATACAGGCAGCCCCAAGCGCGATAATAAGCAAGGTTCTGAAAGACAACCGTATAAGAAGAACCGCGAACAGCAGTCCGGCCCAGAGTTCAAAGAAGAGCGACCAACTGGGTTCGTTCAAAGGAAATGCCCCATTCGGATTTCCGTTTGGAATGAGCAGGATAGCCCTGACAATGAGGCCTACCGGCGACTCTACGTCGTTTTGAAGCGCATAGCTGACAAAGCCGACAGGAAGCGAAAGGAGATAGAGGGGATAAAGCCGAATGATACGGTGCAGGAGAAATCCGGCGGGGGAAATCTCTCCCGCGGTCAGGCGCTTTTCATATGAATTTGCCAGAACGACGCCGCTCAGGAGAAAGAAGAGGTCTACACCGAGATAGCTGATATTTGCCGGAATCGGGCCAAGTGTGCCGCCCGTATGAAGGAACATGACCATAACAGCCGCAATTCCTCGTAACGCTTCAAGAGCTGTGAAAAATTGCTTGCCACTGTTCACGGTTACAACCCTCCGTCGGCATTTTGTTACCCCAGGAGGATTTCGAAATTGTTAGCGCAACGTGACCGTGCAACTGCCGGTTTGCGAGCGGGCGCAAAACTGGCGTCAAATTCCCTTGCTGTCCGCATCCGGCATGATCTGAACGCCATTGATCCGGTAGCTGCCGTCTGGCTGGCGCGTGACCTGATAGATCGCCGTCCAGTCCTTGCCATCGCGTCCTGAGATCAGAACTTCGTGGTAGATCAGCGCGCCGTTATCGATCGAGCGGCTGCGGCCGAAGGCGTAATTGCCGGGGTGATAGACCGGTTCGTAGCTCTTCTTCACCATGGCGAAGAACAGGTTCTTGTCGGGATACATCGCCTTGATGCCGGGGGCGGCGAAGGAATAGGCGGTTTCGGCATCGTCCTTGAGGAAGGCTTTGATCTGTTCCTCGATCATCGTTCGCGTGGTGTCGATCGGATCTTCGGCATGGGCCGAGAGAGGAGAGAGGGCGGACGCGGCACACAGAATGAGAACTGCGAGAAAGGCGCGCATGGATTGATCTCCGGCTCCATCGGGGAGCGAGCCCCCGATAGAGCGGAAGTGTAAGCGAATTTCAGCACAAGGAAAACGGACTTTACGACCAGCGCCGGAAGAGAGCGCTGGCATTGACGCCGCCGAAGCCGAAGCCGTTGGTGATGGCATAGTCCATGGCAAGCGGCCGCGCCGTCCTGCCGACGATGTCGATGCCGTCTGCGGCCGGATCGGCTTCGTTGAGGTTGCGGGTCGGCGGCGCGATCTGGTCGCGCAGCGCAAGAATGGTGAAGATTGCTTCCAACCCGCCCGCCGCGCCGAGCAGATGGCCTGTCGCCGACTTCGTCGCGCTGACGGCAATGGCGCCATTGCGGCCGAAGACCGTGCCGATCGCAGCGATCTCGCCTCTGTCACCCACCGGTGTCGACGTCGCGTGCGCGTTGAGGTGCCTGACCTCCGATGCCGGAATCTTCGCCTGCCTGAGTGCCGCCTCCATCGCCCGGCGCGCGCCGTCGCCATCTTCGGGACCTGCGGTCATGTGGTAGGCATCCGCCGCCGTGCCGTAGCCGACGAGTTCGGCAAGTGGTGTCGCCCCGCGGGCCAGCGCGTGTTTGAGCGTTTCGATGACCAGGATGCCGGCGCCTTCGCCCATGACGAAACCGTCGCGTGCCGTGTCGAAGGGCCGCGAAGCCAGTTCCGGCGTCTCGTTGAAGCCGGTGGACAGCGCACGCGCGGCGGCAAAGCCGCCGAGGCTAACCTTGTCGATGCAGGCCTCGGCACCGCCGCAGATCGCCACATCGGCTTCGCCGGAGCGGATCAGCCGCGCCGCATCACCGATCGCCTGAACGCTGGCGGCACAGGCCGTCACCGGCGCGCCGAGTGGCCCCTTGAAACCATAGCGGATGCTGACTTGGCCGGCGGCAAGGTTGACGAGGAAGGAGGGCACGGTAAAGGGTGATAGCCGCCGAACGCCCCGCGTCTCGCCGATCCGCACCGCTTCGGCGATTGCAGGAAAGCCGCCGACGCCCGAAGCGATGATCGTTGCGGTGCGTTCACGGCTGCCTTCGCCGGTCGGTATCCAGCCGGCCTGCTTCACCGCTTCCTCCGTCGCTGCCATCGCGAACTGGATGAAGCGATCCATCTTCTTCTGGTCTTTAGGCGTGATGGAGCGGTCGGGATCGAAGCCGGCCTGCGCGTCCTCGGCGATGCCGGGAACGACACCGCCGACCTTGGCCGAGAGCTCGCCGACAACATCGTCCGGCAGCACCCTGAGACCGGAGGCGCCGTCGACGAGACGTTTCCAGGCAGGTTCGACGCCGGTGCCGAGTGGCGAGACAAGTCCCATGCCGGTGACAACGATGCGATCCATGCTATTTTCCTCTCTATGCGTCGATACCGAGATACCAGGCGCGCATGCGGGCGATCCGCGCACGCACCTCGTCATCGGCGGCTGGTCCAGGGAGCAGGCTGGTGTTTTCGGGCGTTACTTCTTCGCCGGTCCGTGCGTCCACAAGCACCGTCTCGCGCGCTTTGCCGGAAGCGGCGTCGCTGAGCAGAAAGGCGAGATCCTCTTCGGGAATGTGCCGGCTTCCCCAGGAAAACAGCGCCATCAACACCGGAAAGAAATCGCGGCCCTTCTTGGTCAGCACATATTCGTAGCGGGCAGGGCGCTGCTGGTAGAGCCGTCGTTCGAACAGGCCCTGGTCCGTCAGATGTTTTAGACGCCGCGTCAGGATGTTCGGGGCCACACCGAGGCTTTTCTGAAACTCGTCGAAGCGCGACAGCCCCTGGAAGGCGTCGCGCAGAATCAGGATGCTCCACCAGTCGCCGACGCTGTCGAGCGCGCGCGCCGCCGGGCATTTGAATTGGCCGAAACTTGTCCGCTGCATGGCAGATGTCACTACAGGAGTGACTATCATCATGCAAGCTACTATCTGGCGCTGCTTTCGAAAAAGCGGGCGAGCAGGATGCCGGTGAGGAGCATGCCGGCCGCGGCAAAGATCGTATCGCCCGGAGTGCCGATGTAGAGCGGCCCGATATTGGCAAAGAGCAGGAAGGCGATGAGGAAGTTGGCCCAGCCCCATATGACATTCACCGTCGGCGAACTTGGATTGGCGAATGGGGTGCGGAAGGGCCGGCCGCTGACGCCATTGACGAAATGCGGGATGCCGTTGGCCAGAAATGCCGCGGCGATGAAATGGGTGATGTAGGCGATCCAGGGCAAAGGCTTCTCCTGATCTGCACGAGTGGCGTCAAAGGAGAATGTGGCCGGGATCATCCGGCCGACAAGAGGAGGTTATGGCTGCTTAGACGAAGCCGAGCGGCAGTTTTTCCAGTTTTCTGTCGGCGCCGTAATCGCGTTCATGCGGCGAGCGACGGCGGTCGTCGCGGCGCGATGAAAGGTCGATGCGGTTTTCGGCGAAGATCCCGTCGGGATAGGTGCCGGTATCATGGCAATCGGCGTCGATCTTTGGCGCAAGGATTTTCAGTATCATCGAGGTTCCTCCACGGCGCAGCAACAACACTCGGAAAGGCCGCATGGTTCCAATGATAGGCGCCGAATTATTAATAAATTAACCATAAATACCGGCCGAATTATCAGCCGATCTAACCCTCGGCGCGCCACGCATCGCGTTGAAGTGGCGTTGTCGTGGAACTCCTGATGCTGATCGCCGTTGGTTTGGCATGAACACAGGAGGTTCCCATGCAGTTGATCGATACGCGCGTGACACAGTCCGGCAACTTCTTCACGGTGGAGTTTCTGGGCGAGGGAGGAGAGTCGATTGCCGTCAAAATCGACAATTCTCATGGCGAACTCGACAGTTCGACGGCGCTCGACCACGCCAAGGTAATGATGGTTCAGCTGACGGCCTTTCCCGGCCGCAGCCCGGACGGCAGCATCAACCGGTATGATGCCTTGAGCAACGGCAACTTCGACGAAGGCAGCAAGGGTCTCATCGGCCAGCCGAGCGCGCGTTCCACCCACGACAGCGAAACGCTGGAAGAGGAGCTGAACGAAGGTCTCGAAGACACCTTCCCCGCAAGCGACCCCGTTTCGGCGACGGTATCGTCCATTCCCGCGAACGCGCCGCGGCACTGATCCCCACCTAATCAGCAGATGGGCCGGCTCCCAGTTCGGGAGGCGGCCTGCGGCTGTGTGACAGATTGATGTCAAAACTGAAAAACAGCTGAAAACCGCAGATGTCTGATTGACATGGGAGCCCTCTAGAGAGGCCCCGAGAAGGGAGCGTCCGGGAGACGCTTCCGAGGTTCTCGGAGACGCGCCCCATGAAAATCATTCAGATCACCGACACGCATTTCAGCCCCGGCAAGCCGCATTTCAACGGCAACTGGGCACCGCTCTTGAGCTGGATCGAGGAGACCGACGCCGATCTGATCGTCCATACAGGTGATCTCACCGTCGACGGCGCCGACAAGGACGAGGACATCATCTTCTCGATGGATCTCATGCGCCAGGTAAGACCGGATTGGTGATGTTTGGAATCAAGACGCCGACCACGGGCCTGCGTCCCAGCCGCCCGGCTGCGTGATAGCCGAGTTCCGCGGCAGCGCGGCGCACCTTGCGCACCATCAGATCGCTGGCGGGCCCGTTGCGGTTGAGAACTCTGCTTGCGGTTGCCAGCGAACATCCTGCCCGGAACGCGACCTGCTGCAATGTCGCCATCGAATGCGCCTCGCATCAATCAAATCGTTGCCGGCGCTTTAAAGGGTTTCGATGACAGTGATCTGACACTGCGCTGCGACGATCGCGCAGGGCAACGATCAGGGGCGACGTTTGACCACGCGCATGTTCATTTCCGACCGAACCACGAAGCCTTGGGCCTTGTAGAGCGCAATGGCCGATGTGTTCGCCGCATAGGCATGCAGATAGGCCACGTCGCCGCTGGATGCGATTTCGCCGGCAACGAAGCGGAATAGCAAGGTGCCGAGGCCGCGTCCTTGGAAAGCGGGATGGGTACAAAGCCCGCTGAGCTCGATAAAGCCCGGCTGTCGCATGCGCTGACCGGCCATCGCCACCAGACGACCCTCATGCCTTATCCCCCAGAAGCGGCCAAGGCTCTGGGCGCGCAAGGTGAACGGGCCTGGTTTGGTCAAGATTGCCAAGTCAAGCATATCGGCGGCATCAGCCTCCGTCAGCGGCTGGATGCGGGAGTCGGAAATTGTCTTGTGAGGCCGCTCGGCAACCATCTGGGTCACCGGCGCCTCCATCATTATGGCAAGACCTGGCGGAACCGCGATTGGTCCAACCTCGACGAGAAACATGCGCTCCTGCCGCGACGGCAGCTTCTCCAGGGCATCGAGGCTTTCCGGCGTATCGTCCGCGGAGGCGGCGAAGGGGACAATGGACGGCGGGTATCGCCTCGCGTAGCTGCCGCCTTCGGAGATATCGGCGTGCGCGGTCTCCAGAGCGCTCCAGATCGGCCGGTCGAGCACATGTTTCATCATCCTTCCTCCTCTTGGGCGTCTGAAAGGACGCGCGGTGCGGCAGCGGTGCGCCGGCGTTTGAGCGGCACCTCCGCAAGCCCGTCCTCGATAGCGGCGAGCTGTTCGAGGATCGGTCCGTCGAGATCGGCGCAGAGATCCGCGACGGCAGCCGCGACGCGCGGCCAGATCGTCGCCTTCGAATAATTGACAAGCTCCTGCCCCTTGTCGGTCAGCGACACCAGTCTGCGGCGCTGATCGTCCGGTGCCGGCCGCATGTCGACGAAGCCGAGTTCGAGAAGCTGGCCGATCGTCCGGGTCGCGCCGGGTTGGGTGATGCCCACCGACTGGGCGAGCTCGCCGATCGTCAGCGGCCCGGTCCGGTCGATCGCCGCCAGGAACGGATACTGACCGGCTTGAATGCCGAGCTCGGCCTCGTCGATGATGTGCTGGGTATCGGCCTGCAATCGTTCGCCGATGCGCCGCAGCCGGCTGCCCAGACATAGAAGGCCAAGCGTTCGGACCACATCTTCGACCATGCCCATCTCGCCATTTCGATAAATTGTTATATAACACTTTATATATTGCGAGGATGCGCCTATTCAAGGGCAGGGGATAAACGGAATCGGATCGCGGAAAAATAACGCCTATTCAGAGTATTACCGCGTCATCCTCAGATCTAAGACGAGGAGTATCGAGAGGACAGTGCTGAGCAGGCCGAGTGATAGTGTGAGCCCGTGATGCCCGATCAGCTGCATTGCCGATCCGGCAGCTGGTGAGGCCGCCATGCCGCCAATGCCCCATGTGAAGGCGAAGGCCGCGTTACCGGCGATCAGGGTCCGGCCGGTGAAACGCTCGCCGAGCTGGATCAGTGACGTGGTGTAAAGCCCGAACGAGACGCCGCCCCAGACGAATACCAGCGGCCAGATGAGCCATGTGGTAAAAAGCGGCGCCAGCAGCAGGCAGCCGGTGAGGCAAGCCAGGACGCAGAATAACATCGTCCGCGTCGCACCGAACCGTTCGGCCGCGCGCCCGAGCAGGACCTGCAGCATCGCATTGCCGGCGACGAAACAGGTGATGAGCGAAGCAATGCGCGCCTCGGCGCTGCCGAGGGCTGCGCCATAGACCGCGAACAGCGAAAGCAGGATCTGCTCGAAGGCGGCTGCCGCGAAAACCGCAAAGAGCAGCAGCGGCGCCAACGCGAAGAAGCCACCGACCGACACTGCCTCGCCTTCGCGAGGCATGTCAGGCAGGCGGGGAGCGACGGCAAGCACGATCAGGCCGCAGGCAACAAAGGCCGTAACGCCGATGATGAAGGGCGGCCAACCTTCCGTGCCGACGACGCCGAGGGATAGCGGGCCGACGGCGAAACCAGCCGAAACGATCGATGAGTAGAGGCCCATGATCCGGCCGCGGCGCGCCGCCGGCGTGATCGAGATCAGCCAGGTTTCGCTGATGACGTAGAGAGGATTGGCAAAGAAGCCGAGCAGGAAGCGCAGCGGCATCCAGACCCAGGCGTGCTGGATCCAGCCAATCGCAACCAGGATGAGGGCGGCCAGGATCGAACAGAGGATAGCAAGCCGCGCCCCGCCGACGCGTCGCGAAAGCGCTGGAATGACGGGCGCCGATAAGATGAAACCCAGGGGCGTCATCGCTGCCGACAGGCCGATGAGCCCTGACGTCAGCCCCTGCCGTTCCAGGATAAAGCTCAGCAGCGGATAGGTCAGTCCCTGCGCCACGGCAAACACCGTGACCGTCGCAATGATGCCCGCCATCGCGGCCCGTGGGAGCTGATCCTCTTGCGGTGATGTCGTGCTTGCACTCGTCATGCTGATATCCTCGTCAGTCGGTATGGTCTGAAGGGCGCGGCCTGGCCTGAAAGAGGATGAAATTCTGCGGAATAAGGGGAGCGGCGTAATTAAGCCTCGCCAAAACGTTCTCAAAAACTTCCAAACGGACTATAGATCCGCTTCATGCAGGGATCGCGCTTTGCCTTTGGTCCGTTCGTGCTTGATCCGGATGCGGGAACGCTCCTTCGGAACGATGATCCCGTTGCCGTTAGCCACCGCGGGCTGAAGCTGCTTGCGGCGCTTGTCGGGCGAGCCGGCGACATCGTCGCCAAGACCGAGCTGATGGACGCGGCCTGGCCAGGCATCGCGGTCGAGGAAGGCAACCTCACCGTCCAGATCGCGCAGCTGCGCAAGCTGCTCGGTTCGTCCGCCGGCGGCGGCGAATGGATTGCGACGGTTCCGCGTGTCGGCTACCGCTTCACGGGAGCCGTTCATCGGCTCAGCGGCGTGAGGCGAAAAACCTTGCCGCTGCCTGACAAGCCGTCGATTGCTGTCCTGCCCTTTCTGAATATCGGCAGCGACCCAGAGCAGGAATCCTTCGTGGACGGGCTGAGCGAAGACCTGATCACCGACCTCTCCAGAATGCCCGGCCTGTTCGTCATCGCCCGCAACTCGGCCTTCGCTTACAAGGGCAGGGCGATGGACGTACGAGAGATCGCCGAGGAGCTCGGCGTGCGCTATCTGTTGGAGGGCAGCGCAAGACGCGCTGCCGGGCGCGTGCGCATCAACGCCAAGCTGATCGACGCGGTCAGCGGCGATCACCTCTGGGCGGAACGTTTCGATCGCAGCCTGAACGATATCTTCGCTCTTCAGGACGAGGTGACGAGCAGGATCGTCGAGGCGCTGCTCGGCAGACTCCGAGCACTGCCGCCGCGCAATCGGCCGAAGAACATCGAGGCTTACGATCTCTGCGTGCGGGCGCGCAAGATGATGGACGATGCCCCGCAGGCGGCTGAGGAAGCGCATCTCATGCTGACGCGCGCAATCTCGCTCGACCCGGACTATGCCGAGGCCTATCGCTGGCTTGCCGTGAACCACTGGATGGGATGGGTCCATAGCGGCGGACCGACGGAATCGACCCGCGGCATTGCTTTGCAACTGGCACGCAAGGCGGTTGCGATCGACCCCAATGATGCCGGCTGCCGCTGGGTCCTGGCCTATCTGCTTGCCTATGAGCGCGATTTTGCCGAGGCGGATGTGCAATTCGCCAAGGCGATCGAACTCGACCCGAACGAGGCAGACACCTTTGCGTCATTATCCGACATCACGGTCCTCGCCGGGCGGATTGAGGAAGGCCTCGAGCATGTCCGCAAGGCGTTCCGGCTGAATCCCTTTCCGGCGAGCTGGTATTATCTGGCGCTCGGCCAGGCGCAATATGCAGCCGGGCAATATGAGGCCGCTGTCGAGACGCTGCGTCGCGACGAAACCTATCGCACGAGCTCCCGTCGTTTTCTGGCGGCAAGCCTTGCGCAGCTCGGCCGGCTCGACGAGGCGCGGGCGGAGACCGAACTCTTCCTTGTCGCCAACCCCGGCTTTTCCACCCGCCACTGGGCCGCGACCGAACCGTTTCGCGACGCTCGGACGCTTGACCATTTCCTGGACGGCTACCGCAAGGCCGGCCTGCCGGCTTGAAGCGGCCGGTCCGCCCAGGCAAAGGGCCAGGGAAGTCGCGTCAAACAGCCATATTCGAAGCCGCCGACATTACATCGCGGGGGGCGGGACCGCCGAACAAGTTGCGGCCACCTTCCTCGACCTCCGTGAAACACCAGCGCACGACGCCATCCCGATCGAGCAGGAATTCGCCAACAAGCTGGCCATGGCCAGTGGCGATCATTCGCGTGTCGTCCTCAGTGAATTCATAACCGTCGGCCTTGTCGAGATATTCCATCGCCGCCATCACATCCATGGGCTCTGGCAGCTCGCCCGGCATGTCGACCTGCATTGACGACATTGTGCTCATGCTGACCTTGTACGGCCATTCGTTCTCGGATTCGGTGAACTCGATATTCGGCAAGCCGAAAGCTCTGTGCGATACCCGTTCGGGGTCGGAGGCCGCGAGCAAATTGGGAAGCGGGTGGTAGCGGAAATAGAGGCGCGCTCGCTCGATCGGAGTATTGACGACCGTGAGGCTATCGATGCCTTTTTCCTGCAGCGCATCGGTGAGTTCGGCCATGGCGGCGATTTGCCGGCGGCAGAAGGGGCAGTGCAGGCCGCGAAACAAGCCGACGAGCACCGGCTTCTGACCGCGAAAATCATCGATGGCGATCTTGCCATGGCGGGTGATCGCATCCAGCACCACGTTGGGCGCGCGATCCCCAGGCTGTAATGGTTTATCGGCGTGGTTCTCCTGCATTGTTAGTTCCTCCCTTTATGTCTCTGAATCGCTTTGGCGAATTGATGCAGAGCGACGAGTGAGATGCGAAGCCTTCAGTCGAGAAACGGCAAGACGACGAATGTGCCGGGGTCAAGCTTGTGGCGGATGCACACATCCTGCGCCAGCGCGAAATACCGTTCCGCTTCATCCATGTCGTCGTGTTCAAGGCTCAGTGTCGCCAAGCCATCATAACACGGAAAGAGCAGTTGCGGCTCGTCAATTTCCTTCGCAACCTCAAGGGCTTCCTCGTAATACTTACGAGCTAGGTTCGGCTGCCCATGGCATTGGTGTATCTGCCCGAGTACGATCAGCGGTACGGACAGATGGTCGCGCTGATCGAGCGCCCGGTCGATTTCGACCGCCTTCTCCGCCGCCGGCACGCCCTCGGCTCCACAGCGATCGGTGAAGGTGCAGCAGGAGACCGCGAGATTGGCGAGAAGACGCGCCTGGAAGCCGAGATCGCCGATGCGGGTGGCGACCTCCAATCCGCGTCGGCAGATCCTGATGGCGTTGGCCGGATCGACGATCGTGTAGAGAACGCCGAGGTTGGAATAGGCGCGGCAGGCGGCGCTTTGCAGATCGGCCTTTTCGGCGACCGAGAGGCTGCGCTCCACTTCCTGCACGGCATCACGGCGGCGTCCGAGACGCGCGAGTGCTGCACCTTTGGTGTTCAGCGCCTCTGCCATCGCCCGCGCTGCCTCCCGTCCGGCCTCGGTCGTTCCATCGATCGGCAGTGTTTGCAGGCATTGCAGCGCCTGTGTCGCCCATTCGGCAGCAGCAGCCTGGTCGCCGGTGCGGAAGGCGAGGTGGCCGCGTTCTTGCAGGAGATGGGCATGTTCGACCGGCGCATCGATCGGCGCGATCATCGTTTCGGCTTCGGCACAATGGGCCTCCGCCTGATCGCGGCGTCCCGCATCGAGATGCAGGCGGCTGATCTTGCGCAAGATCCTCGCAGCGGCGATCCGATCATCTTTCGCGCGGTGGATCGCGAGTGCTCGCTGATAATGGTTCAGGGCGGCCTCACGCCGGCCGGCAGGACCGCAGAGATCGCCAAGGCGCTCCAACAGTGCCAATTGCTCCGGCGGCGCCTCCTGCTCGTCGGCGAAGGCAGCAAGAGCCTGTCGGTAAAGACGCATGGCATCGTCATTGGCGTATATCTTGCGCGCCATATCGCCGGCCGCCATGAGATAGCTGGCCCCCTTGGCCTTTTCGGTGGTCAGGCTGAAATGATGGCCGAGCTGCGCCAGATGCTCTGCTCGATCCGGCGCCACGCCATATTGGCGTTCCAGCGCCCGGCCGATCCGTCGGTGAAGCTCCATGCGGCGTTGCAGCAGCAGATTGTGGTAGATGACATCGTGCATCAAGGTCTGGCTGAAGCGATAGCCCGGCGCTGTCTCGGCGTCCGGTCCACGCAACTCCTCGATGATATTGGCATCGCAGAGATAATCCAGCGCTGCATCGATGCCGGCCGGATCGGTCGCGACGGTGCGGAGCAGGGCGGTATCGAACTTCGGGCCGACGACGGCAGCCTCCTGCGCCAGACGTCTGATCTCCTGCGGTAACCTGTCGACGCGGGCAAGCAACAGGGCTTGCAAATTGACCGGTATATCGACATCCGCGTCTTCGGCTGCGACATGCCAGCGCTGCCCGTCATTGTGCAGCGCGCCCATGTCGATCAGGCCGCGCAGGATTTCTTCGATAAAC
The DNA here is from genome assembly GCF_030182485.1 of Rhizobium atlanticum. Classification (NCBI taxonomy): domain Bacteria; kingdom Pseudomonadati; phylum Pseudomonadota; class Alphaproteobacteria; order Hyphomicrobiales; family Rhizobiaceae; genus Rhizobium; species Rhizobium atlanticum. The sequence continues at coordinate 4,508 of NZ_JAQJCJ010000019.1, read as the reverse complement.
AGCGGATTGCCGCCGGCGCGCTCGAGGATGCGCTTGCGCATTGGCGCCGGCAACTTGCCGTGACCCTCGCCAAAAAAGGCGGCAAGCAGCTTCTGCCCATCGGCAGCGAAGAGGGGGCCGAGACGCTGAACAGTGACGCTGACGCGATCGGAGTTCAGCGGATCCGTCTGCGACGTCGGCCGGTAAATCGCAAGCAGCATCAGTCGGCTGCGCTCCAGCCGGTCCATCATGAAACGCAGCACTTCCAGTGAGGCGGCATCCGCCCAGTGGAGATCCTCGATCACAAGCAGGAGAGGGCCTTGTGCCAGCCGCCGCTCGAAGATGGTTCGCACCGCATAGAAGATCTGGCGACGCAATTGTTCCGGTTCGATGTGCCGGAGCGCGCCATCGGGATCGCCGAGGCCGAGAACATGGAAAAAGAGCGGCAAAAGCGCCGCGACGTCGTCAGGCCCGAGATCGAGGGCACGGAATCCCGTTGTCAGCAGTTGCCGTGTCCTGTCGGGATCGTCCCGCTCGCCGATTCCATAGGCGCTCCGCACGACCGCGGCGAGCGTGCCGTACGATTGTTCGCCGAGGGGAGAGCAGGTGGCTCTGCGGATAGCAAGCCCAGGAAAACGGTCCGTGTTGCCGGCGATCCCGACGAATTCGCTGGCCAGACGCGATTTGCCGATGCCCGCTTCGCCGATCAGACGGACAAGCTGCGCGGCGCCGCCACAGGCAAGATCGAGGCAGGTCAACAGGCGCGACAATTCCGCGTCCCGACCGACCATCGGCGCCTGAAGGCCGAAACTTTCGAGCCCGCGTGCCGTATGCGGCGCTTCCAGCAGTCCGGTCAGCCGATGCACGAGGACGTTTCCAACCTTACCGCGCAGGGTTTGCGCGCCGAGGCTGTCGAAGGCAAAGGCGTGGCGGGTGAGACGGTAGGTCAGCGGACCAACGAGAATATCGTTTTCGCCGGCCATGGATTGCAACCGTTGTGCGGTGTTCACCGTGTCGCCGGTCACGGAATAGGATTTTGTACTGGCGGCGCCGAAGCCGCCAGTGACGACAGGGCCGCTATTGATGCCGATATGCAAGCGCAGCGGCACGCCCGCACGCGACTGCCAGCGCTTGCCGACCGCAGCGGCCCGGTCGATCATATCAAGTGCGGCGCCAAGCGCCCGCACCGGATCGTCCTCATGGGCGACCGGCGCCCCGAACAGCGCCAGCAGTGCATCGCCGACAAATTTGTCGACGAAGCCGCCATAGGCTTCCACCGCCCGGGTCATCTCTTCGAACAATTCGTTCTGCAGCACCCGCATGATTTCGGGGTCGATCTGCTCGCTCAACGTCGTGAAGCCGCAGAGATCGGCAAAGAGCACCGTCACCGGCCGCCGGTCGGCATCGCCATCGGATTCAGCCGGTGCCGTCTCGATGGCTGGCTTCGCGGCCGGCTGGGCTTTGCCTGAGATCGACGCGCCGCATTTCGGGCAAAAGGCAAAATCAGGCTGACATGGATAACCGCAGGCCGCGCAGGAGAGGGGTTGCCTTGCGCCGCATCGCGGACAGAAAGCAAAACCGCTCTGAATGTCGAAACCGCAGCCGGCGCATTCCATCGCAGGCATCTCACGAAAACCCGGTATGCGACAGCGACATCGGCCGCTGCCGGCGGGCTTCTCAATGGGGACAAGAATGAACCTGCTGACGAGGACCCGCAAGCACAAACAGCCGACGGCCAACCTAGCGGCCTGCCTTTGCGGTTCCTCTATGCGGCTGATGGCAAAATTCGATCAACTGCTCCGAGGTCATTGGCCGCGCCAGTGCGTAACCTTGCAGCAGATGGCAGCCGAGATCTTTCAGGATCTTCGCGTGCTCCATTGTCTCCACGCCTTCGGCAACGATGTCGATGTTCTGTGATCGGCCGATTTCGATGATTGAGGAGACCAGACGGCGTTGAGAAGGAGAGGCGAGGATCGGCTTGACAATCTCTCGATCGATCTTGAGCCTTCGGGGTTCAAATCGAAGCAAGCTGACGATACTGGCATGTTCTGTGCCGAAATCGTCGATTTCTATTTCTATGCCGAGCGCCTTGATGGCTGGAATCACCTCATTGAGAGCAGGCTGAAGCTCATCGAAGGAGATTGTTTCAAGCAGCTCGAAACACAGGCGGCCCCTCACTGCGGGAAGGGCCGAAAGCTCGGCAAGCAGATTTGCCTGCGCCAGTCGGCGCGCGGAGATATTGACCGAGACCCGGGGGATTTGCAGTCCCAAGCCGTCCCATCTCGTCAGCTCGAAGAGTGCCTTTTGCAGGATCAGTCTATCCATGTCGCCGCTACGCCCGAGCCTTTCCGCAGCATCAAGAAACTCGGTGGGGCCGAGCAGACCTCTTCGCGGATGATCCCAGCGGGCGAGGGCTTCGACGCCTGCGACCGCCAATGTGGTTGCGTCGAACTGCGGCTGGAAGAACGCGACGAACTCGTCGCGTTCGAGCGCTTGGTTGAATTCATCCGCCAGTTCTTTCGAATGGACTGCGGCGCTTCGAAGCTCTTCGGTGAAGATAGCCGCGCGACCGCGACCCGCCTTCTTCGCCTCGTAGAGCGCCAGATCGGCATTCAGGAGCAACTGGCCGAGGTCCTGTCGAGAAGGTTCAGCCTCCCAGGCGACGCCGACGCTTGCTCCGACCACATAGGCTGCTCCATCGATAAAAATGTTGCGCTGAAGCGCGTCGACAATCTGCTTGGCCAATTCGGTTGCTTTAGGCTCAGGATGGGCGCTCCAGCTGGCGAAAATGAACTCGTCTCCACCGATGCGAGCCGCGACGTCGTTCGGACCGGCCAAATCGGCGAGCCGCAAAGCCGTGGCCTGGAGGACGATGTCACCGCCGGCATGGCCCTTCGTGTCGTTGATCTCTTTAAACCGGTCAAGGTCGATATGGATGAGGATCAGGCAATCGTGCGGAGCCGGCCGCGGCGGCTGCGAGATCATCTGGTCGACGAACCGTCGATTGGGAAGTCCCGTCAGCGCGTCGTGCAGTGACAGGTATTCCAGGCGTTGCCGCGCGCGAACGAGCTTCTTCTTGTGCAGGCGAAGTTTTTCGATGGTTCTTTGGCGCGATCTGGTCAGAAAGCCGACCCAGACGATGGGGGCAACGACACAGAAGGCCAACAAACTTGCATAGAACTCGAAGGCGCCGATCCCGTTATTTTGGCCCCATCCATGCTTCGGACGCGCGGCGAGGGTCCATCGGCCGTAGGTCATATCCACGTTTGCGACGACCGGCTTTCTTTGAAAGGTCTCCAGGCCGCCGAGAAAAACTTGTTTGGGCGATTCCGGCTCCGGTTCGGTGCTGATGGCAATCTCAAGATCGGTCGAACGAAGGCCGCTATCTCCATAAAGCCTCGGAATATCGATGATCCCGGAAAGCAGCCCCCAAAAGACCTGGCTATTTCCGTCGGTGGTATAGACAGGGCACCTGACCACAAAAGCCATTCCGCCTTGGACAAGCTCCACCGGGCCGGTCAAGACGATGTTGTGGGTGTTGCGCGCCAGCATCGCGGCAGCCCGTTGCTTCTCGTTCTTCCGGTAGTCGAGCCCGATGGCTCTTTCATTTCCTTTTTCCGGATAGACCCAGCTGACCACCATGTCAGGCGCCGCCGCGAAGCTTCGCAATTGTGAATCAGGCTGCAAGATCCGTGCTGCAAGTTTGGAAAATCCGTTCTGACCCATTGCCGGATCGACGGAGATAGCCGCCGCCAGCCCTTGTAACAGTTTCACATTGCTATTCAGATTCGTCTGCAGCCGAGATGATATCGTGGCAAGCTCACCGGCGACAATCGAACGTTCATCGGCGAGAGCGCGCTCCAGCCGCCAATTCGTTGCCACCCAGACGACGATAGCTGCAATAATGGCCGCAAACACCGCTGGCGCGAAGGCGCTCACATGGCCGGTTAGGCAGCCCGCGCGGCTGCGCGCTATCTCTGGTTTTTTTCGAAACTTCATCAGCTCGCCGGTGTGGTGGTAAGAGCGTATCCTTGCACAGTTTCTTTAAGGCAACGCTAAACCGACCATTACGGTTCGAATATCGTCCGAGCACGGATACCTAGATTTTTGCAGGGCCCACACCGCGCATCGCAATCAGTCCCATCCGCAATCTCCCAGCTCATCAAAACCCGGGGAGAGTGACATTCCAACTTTGCAGAAACAGGACACTTTAACTTTGCGGCTACACAAAATGTGGCGGTCAGGTTGAAATGTCCGCGGTTGCGCAAAGTAGAAATGTCACTCGCGGCTGCCCCACGGCCCGCCGACCAGCCCCGATCTGAGCGGCTGGTGCGGGTTGCAAGATCAGATCGGGGCGGGTTCGTGGCACCATCGGCTTTAGCTTTGAGACTATGCGATCGACACCTCACTCCGCAGCATCGAGCTTTGCCAGCGCAGCTTTACGGCGTTCGATGACTGCGGGATCCTTCGTAAAATCCTTCCGCCGTCCCGGACCGTGAGCACGTCGCACATAGCCGTTCTTCTCGCTG